>JAGXNR010000001.1 GCA_019894875.1 Promethearchaeota archaeon
GTATAGTCATATATTAAACTGTGCAAACTCAAATAGAAATATTGGGGAAACTCATAAAGACTAAAAATCATCCCTGCTATTGAAAAAACAATAATCAATAAAAATAAGGTCTTCGTGCCTAAAAATTGAGTTTGCTTTGTATACAGTTTTTGATTATTCTCAAATGTTTTCAATGTTTTTTTTCGTTCTCGATCCTGTCTTTTTAAATATTTCTTTAATGCCTTTGGACCTTGATCTAAATATTCTTGAGAAGCAGGTTTTTTTCTATCTACATCTTGATAACGTTTCTTTGAGCTTTTTGGGGTGCTCGATACAACTGATACATGCTTCAATTCAAAAGTACATTCATGGTTTTCAGGTAATCTATGTTTCTTACAAAATGTTCCACCACAATATTTACATGTAAAAGGCAGGTAACCAATTTGTTCACCACAGAACTCGCAAAATGTCAATATGAATCACAGATGAATTTTTTAATCGCTTCTCTTTATGCAAAAATAATTAGTACAAATAGTATACTTTTTACAAATTATTATCCTTGATAATTTTTTAGGTTTTTTCTACTATTCTATTTTTTTTTTGATTTCCCAGTTATTATAAAAAGAAGTTTAGATTGAAATTCTACTAAAGATTAAAGAGTAACACCACCTTGGGTTAGGATCAAAGATACAATCAACATCCCACCAAGAGAAGTTACTAAGAATATGTAAACTTTTTTATTCCATTTCCAAATATTTTGACCATCTAAAATCCCTATAGGGATCATATTAAAGGCACCTAACATAAAATTCAAGTAAGCAGAAATTACAAATAGATAACCTAATGGGCTAAGACTTGAAGGTATTAAAAAGGAAATGATAAATAAAATTAAACCATAAAGGAGATTTACAGATGGTCCAGCTGCTTTACATAAACCTGTTTTTTTACTCACTTTTTCTAACCCTAAAACTACAACTGCACCTGGTAAAGCTAAAGATGGCACAGGAATATTCAATATTCCTGCAACAAGTGAAAAAACAGTTAAAACCATTCCAAATGTAAGAAGTCTAAACTTCGTTTGTAATTTAAAGTGTTTAGCTACCTGTCGATGCCCAAATTCATGAAAAAGAAAGGCAGTCAAGTAGATTCCCGCTAACATAAATGTTGTCCAACCATAACCTATAGCAAATAGAGTAGCATCATAAAAGATCATAACTCCTATAATATAAATCAAAACTGAAGCTATTAGAAAATGAATCAGCTCTGATAAATGTGGAAAAAGGATTCCCTTAAACTTTATCCCCGAATCAGGGTCAAAAGCATTGACAGGAACTTGAGATTCTTGACGAAACCAAGTATAAGTCCCATCTGTTGTTCCACGAGCTATACCCGGAGATGATAGTTGATAATCCTGTTCTTGATGAGTTGGTGAAACTTGAGAATATTCGGTATAGGAAGTAGTAGAAGGTTGCATCTGTTGCATATTAATATTTTCCCTAATTATATTACATTCATGATCTATTGGATCTTTATGCAATGAACAATAATTTTGGCCACAGTCACTACAAAAAAAAGGTTCTCCCATAATATCATTCCCACAATGAGCACAGCCTGCCATTCTTTTAACCTAATCCTAATAAATTATTTTTGTATTTTTTTTAATTAAATATTAAATTCCAAATTTAAAACTTTATTTAGATAATTAAAGAAACTTTTCTCCCATACTTATTTACCATTTATTTACTAAATTTTATTAATGTAAAGTCTACTATTTAAGTAGAGTTAAAGGATTTATAAGTGAGCGTAATGAGTGAGGAAGAAAAAAAAGAAGATGAAGAATCTATAGAAGAGGAACGACAAAAACTAGCTGATCTAGGGGTAGAAAGCACTTGGGATTTATTGTCATCTGGTGAAAAAAAGAAAGAAGAGCAAGAAAAGAAACCGTTTAGAGGTTTTAAGTAACAACTTAAATCTTTCTATAAACTACATCTTTTTTCAATGCATATTTTATTTAATTTACCTACTTCAATTAAACCCAGTTCCAAAAAGTGAATTCTTACTGAATATATTAGTTTTATAATTTTATATTAAATTCAGTTGGATTAAATATTATTCACACATGTATCAATTCACGATGGTATTGATGGGTTTTTTTATTATTAATACATTAGTTTCATAAAAAATTGATACCTTGAAAAAAGTGCTATAAATGGTAGAAGACTAACATATTTATCACAATGTAATTATATTTCTAAACACTTAATATAATTATTAGAACTTGTATAGAAAACGGTTGATATATATGAGAAAGGTAAGAAGAACAGTGTTTTGCCCTACATGTGAGCGTGAAGTTGTTTTACGCCGAAAGAATTTTGAACATCAATATCATGAGCTACTATGCTTCCTTGTAATCCTAACATTAGGAGTGGGATTTTTCATATATTACCTTTTAAAATTTAGTAAAAAGCCTAATACTTGTCCCAATTGTGAAACCGAATTTGACTTAGAGGCTCTTCAAGAGGTTCTAACTAAAAGTAGAGATATTTAATTTCCCAATTTAATAAATTTGGTAAAGAATAGAAAAAGAATTCTATTTAATCTTCATTTCCTTTTTGCATCTTGGGCAAATTTTATCGACTTCAGATAACTGCTTTTTCATAATTATCTTTTGATATTTACATTTCGAATTAGGACATGTAAGAGTATATTTTGTTAACTTAATTTTTGGTTTTTCAGGAGTTTTAGCTGTTGTATTTTTACTCTCAATCTTTTTAACTTTACTAGGAGCTGGTTTTTTGCTTTTTGGCTTCTTGTCTGCTTCCTCTGATTTAAGCCACTTATCTAATCCCACTTAATACTCACTTCAAAAATATCTTATTTTAGTAATAAGGAAAAATCAAGCTTAATATATTGTATAAATAAAGAGAAAAAAATAAAAATGTTTAGAAAACCTGTACTTCTCCTGCGATTAAACGACGGCGTAAATCAAGAAAGCTCTCCTTACTTAGTTTTTCTTCAAAAACTTCATTGGCAATCTTTCTTACCGACTCAAAATTAACGTTCTCTGCTTCAATCAATTCTATGGAAGAGATCCAAGGGTCTGTTATAGGTCTACCTATTTGGGAGAGTAATTTAACATGCGCTTCTAGGATGTCACCTTGACCTCGTTGAAAAATCTCTCTCGCAATTTCTGTACTCAATATATTATACAATTTTCCTACATGATTAACCGGATTTTTTCCACAAACCGCCTCTAAACTCATTGTTCTACAAGGAGTTATGAGGCCATTTGACCTGTTGCCACGTCCTACTTCTCCATCATCTCCCGCTTCTGCTGAAGTACCTGTAATAGTAAGATACATCATTCCTTTCTCAATGTTATCTGCGACATTTACTTGACAAGTTACATCTCGTTCTGGAATGATATCCGAAGCTAAGTCTAACACAGCGTCTCTAATTTGATTGGTATAACTAACATATTCGCTTGCGTCTTCTATATATTTACTTACCATTGCTGCCGCTACTGTTATCCCAACTTCATTTCCAATTCTCTGTACCATCACTTTTATATCCTCACCAGAGCCTTTGCATTTCTTCTTGAATTTGTTTGAATTAATCATATATTCCGCTTCCAAAGCAATCTTTTCAACATCAGAAAACGGAGCATAACCTACTCCGAAACTGGTATCATTAGAAAGTGGAACCTCTTCACTGTGATGTGATTCATCAAAAACTCCGGTTAAATCTATCGATCCTGGTCTAACGGCATAATCAAACTGAATATCTCTGTTTAAATCGAGGTTCCTGAAAATTTCAGATAACACTTTACGTTGTGTCTCAATACAGATGGTTGCGACTGGAATATAATCAAGTTTATTAGATCCATCACTACATTCTGTAAGAATTTGATGAATAGCTCGCCCTACAATAAGAAAATATTGTGGTTGGATGATTAGACCTCCTCCAAATTCAGGTTTTGCAGTTCCTCCAACAAGAGCAGCTTTATCAACATTATGGTGGTACACTCTATCGTAATTTTCGAGATAATACACACACAAAGCTCTCGAGCAGGCATCAGCAACAGCATCGCACACTGTGTCAGGATGTCCAACACCTTTCCTTTCAACAAGCTCCGGAAATTCACTTTTTTCTATTGGTAAAAAACCGGCTTTCGTTACCTTTAACACAAAACATCAACTTCTCTATAGTTCGTTTTTTAAATTATTTATTAAAAAGGTCCTTATAGTAAATATTTTTTCCTTCTTAAATGAAAAATGCTATTTTAGCATTTTATTGATCTCCCAAATATTGCATGGTTTATATATTTTGTAATTATAATATGCATAACTGATATATTTTTTATTATAGTTAAAATAAGAAAGATTATTGAGTCAAATAGAATGCAGAAATTGCCAACATTAAGCGAAATTAAACCCTTAAGAAAGAAATTGGATATAAGCCAAAAAGAGCTTGCTGATGAAATGAAATTAACTCAGTCTACGATCTCAAGAATTGAAAGCGGTACAGTGGATCCTCCATATTCTAAAGTCAAAAATATATTTGAATATTTAGAGGGTGAACGGATAGCACGAAAGAAATCAAAAAAACACGCTAAAGATATAATGACTCGTAAAATTATTTCTATAAAGCCCACTTCATCAATAAGGGATGCTGTAGAATTAATGAATGAACATGGATATTCTCAACTCCCCTTATTAGAGAAAAATGATAATTTTGGAAGCATTACATCGAAAAAAATTCAGAAAATCATAACCGACAATCCTACGATGCTAGGTGTTGAAGTGTCCCTTATAAAAGAATTACCCTTTCCTGAAGTTGATGAGAATTGGAATGTAAAAGACATTTCAGATTTACTTGTAAAATATTCTGCAGTATTGGTAAAAGATGAAACACATAATATTGTTGGAATCATTACAGACGCTGATTTTCTCAAGCTCTCTAAAAGTTTTTAAAATATTAAATAAAATCTATGAAAATCGGTAAAACAGAATTGATTTAAAAAGGAAATAAAACATTAACATCATAAAAAAAATTTATTTATAACTTAACATTTAAGTAATGGGAAACGATGATTAACGCTGTAATTGAAAAAATTAACAATTTGTTAAAAAAGGCTAATTTTGAAACCTTTGTTTTGAGTAATTTTGCTACTAAGAAGAGTAAATTTTGTTTTGATTTACTTGTTAAAAAGGATGATGCCGTGTTTAGTGTTAAGGTTTTTCCTAACATCGATAATTTAAATCCCGCGCTAATTCAAGACATAAAATCATTTTCTCTGATGTTGAAGTCTAAACCTTTATTGATAGGAATAAAAAACAGGTATCAAAAATTAGAAGATAATACAATATATGTAAGGGATGGTTTACCATTCATAACATTTAATACGTTTGAGAAGATTCTGACTAATAACGTTTTCCCCCATATTTTAGCTCGGAGGGGTGGCGGTGTTATATTTATGAATGGGAACTTAATGAAAAAAATAAGAGAAGAACATTCAATAACGAGAAAAGAGTTATCTGAGCAGTTGGGAGTAGCCAAGAGGACTGTGAGCGCCTATGAAAATGAAAGTATGCGCCCATCAGAAGAAATGGCTGAAAAGATTTTAAGTATCTTGGAGAATAACGCTATATTCAAAAATATCAATATTTTCAAATGGAATATTAAATACGATATGGATGACAGTGAGATTTATGAAGAAAAAGAGTTAAGTGATTTCGAGGCTCATGTTCAAGATATAATAGAAAATATAGGAATTTCTTCTTATTATTTTTATAAAAAAGGGGCCATACCATTTAAATTGTCATTATATTCAAATATTAATAATTTCAAGCCAGATGGATTTTATCCTCTCTTCTCTGGTATTTCCGAGGATAAAAATAGATTTGATGAATCAAGTTTTAAATGCTTAAAAATGTTTACTGATTTTTTTCAGAAAACATCACTGTATATAGTTAATAATAATATTCACATCCCTGATATCTTAAAAACTGATACAATCCCTATTCTAAAAATCAAAAATTTAGAAGAAGTTGAGGATGAGGGGGAATTTATTGAACTTATTCAAAAATGAATTGATTTGTGGTATTGACGAGGCTGGTAGAATATAATCCGTATCGGATTATATGCCCAAAGGCCCCGTAATTGGCCCTCTTGTCTTATGTGGTGTATGTTTTAAAGAATCCCGTTTATCTTATTTAACAGAGATTGGCGTCAAAGACTCTAAAAAATTAACTGCTAAAAGGAGGAGAATTTTAGCCAAATTAATAAAGGAATCATGCAGCTCATTCAAAATAATTATCGTTCCTCCCAATGAAATTGATCAAAGGGAAGAAAAAAGAATTACTCTGAATAGACTAGAAGAACTTAAAATGGCTGAAATTGTTAGAGAATTAAAACCTGATTCTATCTATATTGACGCTGTTGATGTAAATGAAACAAGATTCACACAATCAATCCTAAACCTCTTAAATTATCACCCAAAAGAAATCATTTCAAAACATAAAGCTGATGACCTTTTTCCCATAGTATCTGCAGCTTCAATTATTGCCAAAGATAAAAGAGACACGTTGATTGAGGAATTAAAGGAAAAATACGGAGATCTAGGATCTGGATATCCCTCAGATTTAAAAACTATAAATTTTCTTCGGAATTGGATAAAAGAAAAGCAAAACATACCCCCTTTCGCAAGGAAAACCTGGGAAACAATAAGGAAAATAGTAGATGAAGAATTAGGAAACAGGAAAATAACCGATTTTTTTTAACTTTTCCCATTTTTAACTAATAACACAATATGATTTGCTGCATATTTGTGTATGTTAATGCTTTCAATAATTTCATATCCTCCCTCTTCAAGAATTTTCTTTTCTTGGGCATATACATATTCGGATTTTTGGATGCTATCAATAGATTGAGACTTAACTGCCAGAATTAGTAAACCATTATCTTTTAGATAATAATTGCAATTATTTAAAGCAATTTCAGCTTGGTTTGGTTGAGAAACATCTTGGTAAATTAAATCTATTTTCGAAAATATTGATTTTGCATATTTATCTGGAAATCGAGCATCAGCAAAAATGGGAATAATATTTCTTCTTCGAGTCGTATTTTGTATCAACTGCCGAATACTTCTTTCAGCAAATTCAACACCGTATATAATACCATTTTTAACGATATCGGAAAGGTGAGAAATAGTAGTTCCAGAAGAAGCTCCCAAATATAAACAGTTTAAATCATCTTTTAAGAAATTATTGATAGGGTTTTCTAATATTAGAGCTGCTAGTTTACTCCGAAATGGATCCCATTCTCTATATTCATTTTCTTTATATTGAGTTATTCGTTCCCCATAAACTCTATTACCTTTGTCTCTATTTCGTGTATAAAGTCTCAATTTTTCTTTAGTTCCTGAAGTGAAAACATTATAAAATTTGGGGTGATTTTTTATTTCAACTTGCGACATTTACTAAAGTACCTCATCTTCCCTTTTTTGGTTTCTTTTTGTTTCTTTTAATAGGTTCTGCTTTTTTAGGTGGATATGGATATTTAACTTCGATTTCTTTTATTTTTAATTCAATTTCGTTTGATAATCTATCTCCTAAGAATTCACCGTTAAAGAAATCGACTTTAGCAGCAATTCCAATTTTCCCTGCAACAACTCGAGCAATTTTTCCTCTGTGATGCGCTTTAGCTGACCTTATTTGATTCCATTGGAATATTAAGCCATGTTTAGGTCTCTTCTCTCCAGTTTTGAGAAAACGATAAAGCGCTTTTTCAGCTCCTAATAATTGTATTCTTGATGCTGGCATATAAGCCAGTTTCTTCATACTCCCCGCTTTAGCAATAAGTTTAGCCCCTATTAATGATCCGATAATAGCATTTATGTTAGGAGCAAGCTTTTCCATAAGATCTTCTAAATTATTTTCTAAATCTTGCCTGTATGAATCTATAGAAATGATTTGATTCGCATAATCCTGAACCATTTTTAAATCAAATTTTGCTCCCATAGAATCTGAAGCAAAATTCTGCAAGGCAGTGATTTTTTTCTCGTTTATATCAAAATTTTCTTTTAGATTTTCATAAGTAAATTTTTCCCTTGCTCCTAATATTGATACTAATTTTGCTACAAGAATGTTATCCTCGATAATTTTATCTGTTAATTCTGGAAAATGTAACCCATACCATTCTCTGAGTTGACTTGAAAATAAGCTTATAGATTTTTTGATTATATCTAGAGTACCGATGATCTGAATAACAATATTATCAGAGTGACCACTAACTTGACTTACCTTTTTCTTTGTCAATTCTTCGCTAATTTCTTTGTATTGTATGAGAATTTCATCTTTAGTTTTAATGATTCCTATATTTTTTAATTGAGCTTCTAGGTTTAAACGAAAATTCCTAAGTTCTATTGAGCCACTTTCTAACTGAGTATTATATCCTAATTGTTCTGTTAGTGTTTGTAATTCTTTGTTATCAAATACAAATATATCAAAACCAGAATTCTTCAATTCAGTTACAAACTCTTGATACTTACTCTGAACAATGCCACCATCAATATCAATATAAAACTGAATAATTTTCTGGTTATCATCTTCAAAATCAATAAAATTCAAAATGTTTCCTGTTTCATCAAAAGAGAAAATCCCAACTAAAGTATCTGCTATATATGACTTCATTTTTACGAGAAAATCAGAGACATTTTTTCGTCATTAATAATTATTATAACATTATAATCATTATTTTCTTAAAAAAATGCTTGAAATAAATCTCTCCGGATTAAAGTTAAAATCTCCTATTATTTTAGCCTCTGGAATTCTAGGTGTCTCTTATTCTTCAATGAAGAGGGTATTTGATGCCGGGATTGGTGCGGTAACTTCTAAATCAATCGGACCACGACCTAGAAAAGGTTTTAAAAACCCATCTATCTTAGAGATTTATCCCGGTACGTTTCTTAATGCAGTGGGTCTTGGAAATCCTGGAATTGATAATTTTTTACCTGAAATTAAAGAAATAAAATCCCTTCAAATCCCCTTAATAGTTAGCGTGTTTGGTGATACAAATGAATCTTATTTAAATGTTGCTACTAAAGCAGAAAAAGCAGGTGCTGACGCTATAGAGATTAATATTTCTTGTCCACATGCAGAGGTATCATCTATAGGAATAGACAGAGATTTAACTTATTCAGTTGTGAGTACACTCAAAGAGAAATTGAAAGTCCCACTTTTTGTTAAATTAAATCCCAATATTACTGATATCGGGGAGATCGCTCTAGCTGCTGAAAGTGGTGGTGCTGATGGAGTTGTTGCGATAAATACTTTAAGTGCTATGGTAATTGATATAAATACTAGGAGACCAATATTGGCTCATGGAAGTGGTGGCCTTTCTGGAAAAGCTATTCATCCGATTGCTGTAAAAAAAGTATATGATTTATATAAAGTCTTAAAAATCCCAATAATTGGATGTGGTGGTATCTCTAGTTGGAAGGAGGTAGTTGAATTTATTTTAGCGGGTGCTTCTGCTGTTCAAATTGGAACAGCTCTTTATAAAGGAGTTGAAATTCTTACTGAAATAAATAATTCATTAACCAACTTTCTAGAAGAAAATGGCTATAAATCCATATCTGAATTAATTGGATTAACCCATGAATTTAAAACCCAGGAGGTACCTGATTTTGACTGAAAACATCATAAGAACAGTTGTTATAACAAATTCTATAGATGAATGTGAAGACATAAAAACTCTATCTTTCAATATGAAAAAGGAGAATACAAACTATATTCCACCAAAACCTGGGCAATTTGTTATGATTTGGGTTCCTGGTGTTGATGAAATTCCTATGTCCATATCCGATTGTGATACAAATGGAAATTGGAGTATCACTGTAAAAAATATTGGTGAATGCACCAATGCAATTTTTAACCTTAAACCAAGCGATTTTATTGGTGTTAGAGGACCTTTAGGTAACTGGTTTGAACTTCCAGAAGAAAAATCTAAAAATATTTTTTTAATTGGGGGAGGAATTGGTATGGCTCCTCTTCGGTTTCTTACCAAAGAGCTGTCTAAACGTAAAATTTCCTTTATTCTAATTCAAGGTGCAAAAGTCCAAAATGAATTAATTTTTACAACTCAATTTCAAATGTTAGACAAGAAATCTACCGATATTTTTTATTGCACTGAGGATGGGAGTTGTGGAACCAAAGGAGTTGTAACTGAGGCTTTTGAAAGAATTTTGGATACTTACTCAAAAAGGCTATTTTCAAACGCAATAGCTTATACATGTGGTCCTGAAAAAATGATCTATTCTATCTATGAAATATGTGAACAAAGGAATATCGAACTCCATGCAAGTCTTGAGCGAATAATGAGATGTGGGTGTGGATTGTGCGGATTATGCGCAATTGACCCTTTAGGATTATTAGTTTGCAAAGACGGACCTGTTTTTAAATCTGAATCCTTAAAGAAGATGGAAGATTTTGGAAAATTTAGAAGAGATTTTACCGGTAGGAAAGTAAATTTGTAAAAACCTAATTATACATTGAATATTATTTGAAATGGTAGATGCAAAATCTGATTTTCCTGAAGAAATTAAAAGAGTTTCAAGGGAAATAATCAAGTTCCTGATTGAGAATCCGCACATCTCTCGGAAAAAAATTACTAATATTAAAGGTAAAATAGGAAAAAAATATAACTTTAAAAAAGTTATAAAGAATGCCACAATCTTGGATTATGCAACTCCAGAGGAGAAAGAAATTATTCTTCCATTTCTCAAAAGAAGATCTACCAGAACCCTATCTGGTGTCTCTGTTATAGCTATAATGACAAAACCACTTCCATGTCCCGGAACTTGTATCTACTGTCCAGGACAGAGTTCACAACCCGGTGAAAAAGTAGCTCAATCTTACACTGGTCGAGAACCAGCAGCCATGAGATCTATTCATAACAATTATGATCCTTATGAGCAAGTACAAAGTAGGATCAGAGATTTGGAAGTCATCGGTCATACTGTGGACAAGATTGAGCTTATTTGTATGGGTGGTACATTCTTATCCACTGATATCCAATATCAAAGAGCTTTCATTAAGGGTGCTCTTGAAGGAATTATTGAACAACGAGTTAATACTCTAGAGGAAGCTAAAAAGCTTGCTGAAACCTCTAAAAGAAGAGTTATAGGAATTACAATTGAAACAAGACCGGATTATTGTAAAGAAAATCATGTAGACAGAATGCTTAATTATGGGACAACCCGAGTTGAACTTGGTATACAAACCATCTATGACGATATTTATGATTTGGTTAAAAGAGGACATAATTCAATTGACAGCATTGAAGCTATTAGAATAGCAAGAGATTCGGGCTTAAAAATTAACGCCCATATTATGCCCAACCTCCCGGGATCAGATTATTCAAAAGATATTGCATTATTTGATGAATTATATTCCAACCCAGATTACCGTCCCGACATGCTAAAGATTTATCCAACACTAGTAATTAATGGTACAGAATTATATGAATGGTGGAAAAAAGGAAAGTACTCCCCGTATTCAGACGAAAAATTAATTGATCTAGTTGCAACTGTTAAAAAAAAACTTCCTCCTTATGTAAGAATTCAAAGAATAATGAGGGATATCCCAGCTACTTTAATCGAAGCAGGATGTAAAAATAGCAATTTAAGGCAACTCGTACAAGAAAAGTTAAAAAATTCGGGAGGAAAATGTAATTGTATAAGATGTCGAGAATATGGTATAAGTACTAAAAACAGTGTTATTGATAAATCTGCCCTAAATGAAATCAAACTCTATAGACAAGATTATGAAGCTTCTATGGGGACTGAAGTCTTCCTCTCGTATGAAAATAAAAAGGAGGGATACTTGGTTGGTTATTTGCGTTTACGAAAACCCTCTAAATGTGCTCATAGACCAGAATTAAACAATGGAAGGACTTTAGTGGTAAGAGAAATTAAAGTTGTAGGTGAATTGGTGCCGAGAGATATGAAACCAAAGTTTTCTCAAATCCAACATCGAGGATTTGGTAAACTATTAATGAAAAATGCTGAGAAAATTTCATTTGATGAATTTGATGCTGGAAAATTAGCGGTAATTAGCGGAATTGGAGCTCGGGATTGGTTTTATGAGTTAGGATATAAATTAGATGGAGTATATGTTTCTAAAACTCTTTAAAAATAATGATTAATACTGCTCATACTATACATAAAAAAGAACTCATTTGAATATACCCCCTCCCCCTAATTTTCTTGGAACTGTATCCAAATTCTAATATGATACATTTACATTTAAATCATAATATTAGGAATAAATAAATGTAAAATATGAAAAAGCTTATCATCTAGGAAATTTATGAAAAATAAAACAATTAAACTCTTTTTTTGGTAAAATTGTACTATTGAAAAGTAAAAGTGGGTTATGCTTTCTACTTTCATTTAAAAATTTTTGTTTTTTTATACTTTAATATATAATAAGTTTTATTATATAATTAAGTCAAAAACATAGGAATGTTGAAAAAATGTCATCATCAAAAAAGAAAACAGCTCAACAAACAATTTCTATAAGTCCTGGACTTAAAGATCGGATTGAAAAATATGTCACCGAAAACCAAAAGAAAAACCCGAAGGATAAAAGGTTTAGAAGTGTCTCCGCTTTTTACACTAATGTCTTGGAAAAAACTATGGATTGTTTTGATAAAGGAAAAACACTTGATGATTTTGAGAGTTTTGTTGATAGTGACGTGAAAGACTTTTTTGAAGGACTCTCTTTTAATGGCCTTATTCCTTACTACGAAAAGGCAATTATATTGAATAGATACCAAAATACTAATCTTGAAAGAAATCCTTTTTTCTACTTCACACTAAGAAGGTTTTATACATCAAGAATGGATCCCTATGATATTAAGAGTATTAAAAAAATTTTCGATAGAGTTAGAACCTATATTCTTTCTAATAACCTTACTAAAGAATTCCGGTTAGATTTTTTCTCAGGAAAGGGTGAAAAGAACATAACTGCAGTTTTTGAACAAGTTGGGTTATATAAAAATTTGTCTTTTGAGAATTTTAAATTTACAGCTGGACTTTTTGGCTTATTAGGCGCAAAAATAACTAATTTTCTTTATTCCAGAGAAGATATTTATTGTAGATTTGACATGAAAATCACAGATTTATTTTATCGAAAAGAGCTTTTAAAAAGAGAAAGGATCAAGCTGATGCAACATAATTTATCTCATATTCTAAATTATAATAGAATCGTAGAAGATAAAGACTATTTCCTATGGATGAAGATAGCGGAAGATAAGAATGCTTTCATCTCGTTTACTAATGACGAAACTAAACAAGAATGGGTAAAGTTAATAGAAAGTGAAATTGAACAATTTGGGGATAAAGATGATTATCATCTTAACATATTACGGATTTTTGAGAGATTTCATTGGATCGAAATTGAAAATGAGAAAGAATTATTATTCCGAATTATCCTGGCCAAATCTAACAACCAAAAAGATATCGATTATTTATTGAAGAATCTTTCCAGAAAGTCAGATATTATAAAGATCAATGGTAAATATCAATTAAAAAAAAAGGAATGATAGGCTAAAAAGATTAGATCTCGACCCTCAGTATCCCTATTTGTAAATTCCTAGCTTTTTACCTTTATTCACTTAAAGATTCCTGTCATCCCCTTGATTTTATGTCTAATTAATATTCATGATCATGAATATTTAAAGTAATATATTAACCTTACAAATCAAAATTATTTAAAAATGCATACTAAAAAAAGAAATGTAAAGAAAATTAGAATAAATCCCTAATATTGGATAATATGTATTTTGTAAATTAAATAATATTAAAGATATTTTATATTTGGCTTATACGAATTAAAATTATGGTAGATTTTATCTACTAAATATTTAAAAATAAAATTAACTTGTAATAATAATGTCATCAAAGAAATTCCTTTCAACAAAAAAAACGGCACAACAAACCATTTCTATTAGTCCCGCGCTTAAAGATTGGATAAAACGGTATGTACATGTAAATTATAGTAAAAATCAGAAAGATGATCGATTCAAAAGTGTTTCAGCTTTCTATAATCATGTAATGGAAAGGATTATGGTTCTATTTAAAAAAGGGAAGACTCTGGACGATCTTGAAAGAGTTGAAGATAAAAAAATTAAAGACTTTTTTGATCGGTTTACCTTTAAAGCCACCATCCCACTCTATGAAATGGTAATACAGGATCATAAATATTCCCCTTTTTCCTTCGAATTTAATACCCGTTTTTTACTATTGTATTTAGACATATTCAAGAGTGAAGTCAAGTCACATAATTTTAAAGATGTCGATATATTTTTCGAAAAGATACGAAGTCGCTTTGCGAAAACCACTGTATCAAAAGATATGAGACTAGAATTATCTTTAGGTAAGAATAAAGAACCTGCTAGAGCAACTTTAGAGTTTGTTGGAAAATACAAGAACCTTCATTTTGAAAATTGTAAGTTTTTTGCAGCAGTTTTTGCAATATTGGGTGTGCGTGTAACCGATTTTATTTATTCACCAGATGATTATTATTGTAGATTGGAACTCCTTGAAACAGATCTTTTGTTTAATAGTGAAGATCTGGCCAAGAAAGAGAGATTGAAATTAATAGAAGAGAATGTAGAATATATAATAAATTACAATAGGTTGCTTGATGATAAAGACTTGTATTTGTGGATGAAACTCGCCGAGGATAATGAAGTTTTTGTATCCTTTAAAAATCAAGCCGTGTTTAATAAATGGATTAAAAATATCGAGGCCCATTTACAGAAATTTGGGGAGAAGGAAGAATTTTTAGTAAAAATATTACAGTTCTTTAATAAGCTCCATTGGATTAGAATTGAGAATATTAAGAATCTTTCTTTTCGAATTGAGCAAGTAATAGAAGAAAATAAAGACCAAAAGAAATATTTATTTAATTATTTCTCTGAGACTTCAAAACTCTCTGAAGTTGAGGGAATCTATTACTTGAAATAGAATTTCTCCTGCGTATTACTTAAATTGAGAAAATATCGATTCATAATTATATTTGACATAATACCCAAACTTTTTTTGAAAATGATTATAAAGTGTGTTACTTGATTAGTTATTGTGCTTTACATTCATTATATCTAAAATTCTTAAGATATTAATTAATATGTGATTTATTATGGAAGGGTTTGATTATGAAAAATTGGGGCTTAAATGCGGCTTAGAGATTCATCAGCAACTTAACACAGAAACTAAATTATTTTGTAGGTGTCCTACCAAGCTCCAAGGCACAAGAGAACCAGACTTTACGGTAAAACGGAATATGCGCCCCGTTCTCTCAGAAATGGGCGTGTACGATGAAGCTATGATTACAGAATACCAAAAAGGAATGGGAATAACATATGAAGGCTACAACGATGTAGTTTGTACCTATGAACTTGATGATACACCCCCATTTTCTTGCAACACTGATGCAAGAAGGGTAGCTCTACAAATCGCATTGCTGCTTAATGCGAATATCATAGAAGAAATGCATGTTGTGAGAAAAAATTACCTAGATGGAAGTGTGCCAGGTGGATTTCAACGTACAATGATCTTGGGTACAGATGGTTTCATCACTTTAGACAGAGGTAAAAAAATTCGAATAGAGATATTGAGTTTAGAAGAAGATGCCGCAAGAAAAATTAAGACCGAGGGAAAAATTAACTTTTTCAGATTAGATCGTCTTGGAATTCCATTGATAGAGGTTACTACTAAACCTGATATAAATACTCCTGAAGAATGTCGAGAAGCTGCTGAAAGAATCGGATTACTATTATGGTCAACAAAAGTAAAAAAGATTCTCGGTTCCATTCGACAAGATATCAATGTAAGTATTAAATACGGGACAAGAGTCGAAATAAAGGGAGTTCAAAAACTAGAATGGATACCAATTTTAATAAATCACGAAATTTCACGACAGTTAAAACTCTTTGGAATTAAGGAAGAACTTGAGAATAGAAAGTTAGAGGAAATAAACCTTAATACCTCCCCCATAGATTTAACTCAAGAATTAACAAAAACAAAATCTAAGTTTATTGCCCAAGGTATTCAATCAGGAAAGAAAATCTACGGAATTACCTTCAGTGGATTCAAGGGCATATTTGGTAAAGAATTAATAGAGGATTATAGATTTGGTACGGAAGTTAGCAGTAAAGTAAAATTAATATCTGGTCTAAAAGGAATAATTCATTCTGATGAGGATTTAACTAAATATAATCTATCTAATGATGATATTAAGAAAATCAAAGAAAAACTAGATTTCAACAAAGAAGATTGTTTTGTATTAGTTTTAGGCTCCATGAAAGAAGTGAAAAAAGCCATGGATATCATTATAAAACGAGTAAAATATGCCTTTAAGGGTGTTCCTCCTGAAACTAGAAAAGCCCTTGAAAATGGAAATACAGAATTTCTAAGAGAACTGCACGGGGGTGCAAGGTTGTATCCCGACACTGATACAAAGGCAATTTTCAATTCTGAAGAAGATATTACTGAGATAAAAAAGAATCTCCCAGAATATCCATGGGTTGTTATTAAGCAGTATTCAAAGAAATATAAAACTGAAGAAAGGTTGGTAAAAGATCTTATTTTTACTGGAAGACTAAAACTGTTTGATGAATTGATAAAATTATATCCTGATAATTCATCGTTGATCCTCACAACTTTATTAGAAACTACAATTGCTCTCAGAAGAGAGGGGAAAAACATTGATAACATAGCTGATGATGATTTCTTTGAAATTTTTACGCTTTTGAAAAAAGGGGAAATTAGTAAAGAGGCAATTGAAGAAATTATGAGCCTTAAGGCAGATTCTACAGAGCTTTCTATTAATCAGATAAGAAAGAAGTTAAAAATCGAAAGCATCTCTATAGCTGATCTTCAAAAATTAATTATTGAGATTGTAAATACTAATTCTAATATGATAAAAGAAAAGGGAATTAGAGCAAAAGGACCATTAATGGGAGAAGTTATGAAAAAAGTGCGAGGAAAAATAGATGGCGCCATTGTTTCTAAGGAATTAGATAATGCTATAAAAGCAAAAATAGGGAGTTGAAAAAGATGAGTGAAAAATTAAAGGGATATAAAGGAGAAGGAAGAGAGCTTTTAGAAAAGTATAAAATAACCATCTGGGACATTATTCAGATTACTACTGCAAAAACCAATTATGAAGGCATAATTTTACCCCGAAGTGAATATTCTGCTCCTAATTACATAAATCTTAAGTTAAAAAACAATTATAATGTAGGAATTAAAGTTTCTGAGATTCAAGAAATAAAAAAGATTGGAAAAAGAGAAGCTTCATATAAAATCCCTGAAAAAAAATTTCCAAAAAATAAAGATCTTCCTAATGTAACACTATTAGGAACTGGGGGAACTGTTGCTTCAAGATTAGATTACACCACTGGAGCAGTAATCCCATCCTTTACGCCAGGAGAATTATTTAGTGCTGTTCCAGAATTAGCTGAAATATGTAATCTTGAATGTGAAATGGTATTTGAAATCTTATCAGAGAATATGAAACACGATTATTGGCAGAAATTAGCGAAAAAAATCGAACAGGCAGCCAATTCTGGGGTTGATGGGATTATGATAGGCCATGGTACAGATACAATGTCTTTTACAAGCGCAGCATTGTCATTTATGCTCAAGGACTTATCAATACCCGTAGTGTTGGTTGGGAGTCAAAGAAGCTCTGATAGACCTTCCTCCGACGCGGCATTAAATCTAATCAACGCAGCTATCGTTGGTCGCTCTGATTTGGCTGAAGTAGTTGTTTCAATGATGGGATCTTCTTCTCACGACTATGCTTTAATTCATCGAGGAACGCTTGTAAGAAAAATGCATTCATCTGTCAGAGACACATTTAGAACAATAGATAGTATCCCATTAGGAATGGTGAGGAATAGAGAAATTAAAATGTTTACCCAAGATTATAAAAAAAGATCAAAATCAGAAACAAAAGCAATTACTAAGTTCGAAAACAAAATCACTCTAATCTATTCATACCCTGAGATTAATAATGAAATAATCGATTTCTATATTGATAAAGGATATAAAGGGATTGTCTTAGCAGGAACTGGATTAGGACATGTACCTACTACCCTTTATGACTCGATTGAAAGAGCAATACAGGAAGAAATAACCATTCTCATGACAACTCAAACTCTGCACGGATTTGTAGGAATGAATGTATATTCTACAGGAAGAGAATTGCAAAATATGGGTGTTATCCCTTGTAGGAATCTACTACCGGAAGTTGGTTTTGTTAAATTAGGTTGGGTATTAGGCCAGACAAATAATCCCGAAGAAATTCGCAAGCTAATTCTCCAAAATATCGCAGGTGAATTTATAGATAGAGAACTACCAATTGCTTTTAATTATAACATCGATGATCTTCTTAAAAAAAAAAAATTATAAAATCTCTTCCCCGAAAGAATACCGCAATAAAATTCATTCCTTATATTTTACCTCGAATCTTGGCGAAAATGATAAAAAATTTATAGTTGAAATAATTTAAATTCATATCCACAAATTATAGTGAAGTTTTATGGGAAAACGTATACTTGCTCAGCGAAAAGGTAGAGGAAGCTTACCATTTCGATCACCCTCACATCGTCATATAGGTGCTGTGAAATACCGCCCATTTTTAGAAGGAGAAAATGAATTTACATTTAAAGTTATCGAATTTATACACTCTCCCGGAAGAGGTACCCCAGTTGCGTTAATCAAATACAATGATGATAAAAAATATCTATGGCTTCCTCCCGAAGGAATTTTTGAAGGTGAGAAATTCATCCATTCTAAATCCCTAACTGAGATTAGAGTAGGTAATGCCTTACCATTAAAAGAAATCCCGCTTGGAACCTTAGTTTTTAATATTGAATCTAATCCTCAAGATGGTGGAAAATTCGCAAGATCCTCAGGAGTAGCAGCAATTGTGAGAAATAAATCCGGAAATAAAGTGGAAATCTTATTCCGTTCGAAAAAAACTAAGTGGATACATGAAAAATGCCTTGCAACCATAGGTGTTGTTGCTGGTGGAGGTCGCACAGATAAACCTTTCCTTAAAGCTGGAAATAAATTTCACTCCATTAAATCTAAAGCAATAAAATGGCCTGTGGTTCGTGGAGTCGCTATGAATGCAGTATCCCATCCTTATGGTGGTGGGGCTAAGCAATCTCCTCATAAATCAACAACTACCTCAAGAAATCGACCACCTGGCAGAAAAGTAGGGCAGATTGCTGCTAGGAGAACAGGACATCAAAACTAAAGAAATAATATTCTAAATTAAGCAATTCAATCAATTTTGAAGCTTTAATTCATTTTAGAACTAAAATTAATATAAATTACCTTTAAATTTATGAAAGTAAACATTTAATTTCTAAAATAACTGAAAAAACTAACCTCTCGACCCTTAGCCTTATTAAAAAAAGAAAAACAATAATATTAGATCGTTTTAAAATTGAAACTAATATGTTGTAAAAATTCCTTATATCTTGAACGAAGAGTTACTTCTGTCACTCCTATAACTTTTGAAATGTCCTTCTGACTTATTTTCCGGTTTTTTAGCTTAGCCACTAAATAAATCGATCCAGCACATAATCCTTTTGGATCTTTGCCGCAAATTGATGTGTTTTCAATGAAAGTCTTTAATACTTTAATTGCCTCCTTCTCGACATGAATATTGAGCCCTAAATCCGCACAATATCTCGGAATTAATGCAACCGGATCAATATGTGGTGATTTTAAGTTCAGTTCTCGTACTAAAATTTTATAACATTTCTTTACAATGTTATCATTAATCGAAGCCTCATCTAATATCTCCTGTAATGTTATTGGAACTCTCTCCTGCTTGCATACATAATAAGCACATGCCGCAATCATCCCATTTATAGACCTTCCCCGTAATAAGTTCTTCTTAAAAACCTCTTTGTAAAGACGAACCGCTGCCTTCTTCACACGCTCAGGAAAATTTAAATTGCCGCCAATTCTCTTTAACTCAGTTATGGCTATTAACATATTCCTCTTTTCCCATGATAGATGCGTGTTCCATTTAGCTGCCCTCCTTAAATCAGGATTCTTGATCATCTTCCTATCAATGATAGTACTCAACCCAATATCTGGCATTAAAATAGATATAGGGCAGCCTGTCCGTTCTTTTTTATCCTTCTCCGACTTTGAATAGGCTCTTATACCGCTATGAGAAATGTCTACTTCTTTCTCACCTACAACTAAACCGCATTGCTGGCAAACTGTCTCCCCTCTTTGGTGGATGGAAATGGTAGACCCGCCACATTCTGGACAAAAACTTGTCTGTGGTATTATTTCAACGACCATATTATTTACCTTATCCCAAATCTTAAGTTTTAAATTTTTTTTTAATGTTGATAAACATTATTTTTTCACACACACTACAAATAATCTTTTTTGTGTTAAAAAAGATTTGTTTCGTGTTAAAAATTTATATTCGTTATAATAAAAAATGTCATTCATCTATATAAATGTTATCTTTTTTTATTATTTTTAGTTAACAAATTATCTAGATAAAGCCATTTTCTGAATTTGTTGTAATATATATAAGTATTTGATTAAAAAAAACTACGAATGATTTCTTATTCAAATATAATATTATCCACATATTAGATATTTTTGGTAAAAAGATTTGAAAAGAGAAAAATTTGTCGGGATTTAGGGCTAAAAAAAGGGTGAATTAATTTTTGTACTACATAAACGTAAACTCTTTTTATCTATCAAATCCCTTTAATCAAGCCTAAAATAGGTGTTTTTGTTGTTAAACCTTTATTTGACCTTTAAAGAATTTGTGGTAAAAAAAATCTCTAAAGAATTTGTATGAATAATTTATTTTTTAGAATAGATGCAGTAAAACAGAGACTAGGATAGATTAAAAAGATAACTACTGGTGGATAGAATTGATAATCCTATTTATTATTGCAATACTGAAGAAGGTTGCTCTTTTTTCCTTAACAACCAAAAAGATTAGAGTTAGGAGTTTTCAGCCTTCTCCTTCTCACTTTTTATAGATACTTTTTTAATATTCTCCAATCTTGTGGAGAGATTTGTTTTTTTCATATATTGAGAAAGGTCTTTCTTCAATTCATCTTGAGTATTCAACGATTTTGACTTTTGGAGCCTTTCTGTAAAGTTATTCATTTCATTTTCAATGTTGGTATTAGTAATATTGGTATTGTCAAGATTAGAATTTTTTTCAATAGGAAGTGTCGTGATAAACGAATTTGAAAGATCCTTAATTATTCGGTCTTTAATAGGATCAGGTTTCCCATATCTATGTCCAGTAAAAGTGCACTCAACGAGCTTTTCGTTATCTAATTTGTAATAAGAACATCTACGGCAGTATAAATCTTGTAAATATAAATTTGTTTTAGGACATAGAATTAAATCTATTCCAATTTTATTCGGTCTAATCGCTATCTTTTTAACGTTCATCCCAAGCTTCTCTTTAATAACCTATGATAAAAATGATTTGAGTATTACAGTGATCGTCTCAAATCACAAAATAATTATATTATTGTAATGAAAATTGAGAATTATAAATTTATTTGTGCTTTCCTTATATTATGACCTAATATTATAATCAATACTTTTTTTACCACAAATTTAGGATATATAAAAATTTAGTATAAAAAATGAGCTATTTTCTTTATTCATATTGACATCTCACAAATATTACCTAATAAAAAAACATTAAATACAAGTTCTTTTATTAAGTGTTCAACAAAAACTAATAACATCATTTAGTGGTCAAAAAATTCCTTCCCAAAAGAAACTGGAGAACACATCCGACAAAACGAATGATAATCCAGATGACATGGATCTAATTAAGATTGATAATAATTCTATTGAGAAGACTGAAGAAATGAAACGATATGAAGATGAAACAGGGAGATATTCTGTATGGCGAGGTATAGTAACAGAAGGATTTAAGAAGTGGCAACGAGGCGAAAAAATTTATCATCGAGAAAAAGAACGAATTTCACTTTATGTATCCAATGATACTAAAATAAAATGGTTGGAATATACTAAAAGTGATGGTACAACAATTTCTAAGTTGATAAGGGAAGCTGTTGAGTCATTTATTGAAAGTCGAGGGAATCTAGGTGGTAATAATTTATCTATGTTAGATCCCCAAACAATTTCCAATATTTCTCATACATTAAAAGAGCCTTTAACTTCGATTAAAGGGTATTCGCAATTACTTATCGAAAATTACCGAGAAAAACTAAATGACCAAGTGTTAGAGACTGTAAAAAATATATTTGAGCAGAGCATTCTTCTCGAAAAAAAAATAATTAATATTTTAGACAACATTAAAGTTGAACCTGAGCATGAAGTCTTATTGATTGAAGATGATCTCGCAACTATTCGTCTTATTAAGAGTTATTTTGAAAGTAAAGGTATTAAATGTAAAGGAGTTGTAAGTGGTTCGAAAGGATTGGAAGAATTAGGAAATGCTATTCCAAAACTAATATTATTAGACATTATTTTACCAGATTTAAGTGGATATGATATTTGTAAAACCATAAAATCTGATAAAGAATATAAAAATATTCCTGTCTTTTTCTTAACAGCAATAGCGGGTTCTGAAGTACAAAGGAACTTAGCAGAAACTAAAGCAGATGGCTATATCTTAAAACCTTTTAATTTTTCTGATTTTGAAGTTATCTTCGATATTTTAAAAGGTAAAAGAATCGAGTAAAATTACTCCCTTAATGTTATTGGTTATTAAAATTATAAGTAAAAGCTCTATTATTCATTCTTTCAATATCTAAGAATAGCAATTAAGAGGATAATACAATAATATTTATATTTTAAAGTAAGATATTTAAAATGATAAAAAACTACAAAATAGTGTAAACAATTATTTAGTGAATGAGTTATTTTATAAAAAAAAGGATTAAACTATATCAATAGTTATCAATTTTAAATAATAGTATAACAAATTATTAATTAGAGAGATTTTACATATTTATACAAAGCAATTATTCAAAAAGAAAGAGGGGGAAAAGAAATTCCAAAAGAGAAAAACAGCAATAATGATAAAGATTCTATAGATCTTGAAGAAGAATTTGAAAAGTTAAGCTTCTCGGATAAAGAAATTGCTAACCTAGATCTAAATAGTGAGAAAATTAAAGAGTTAATGGCGCTTTACCAAGAGAGAACTGATAAATATGCAATTTGGCGTGGTTCTATAACCGAAGGTTTTAAGAAATGGTTAAAAGGTGAAAAAATATATGACCGAGATAAAGAAAGAATCTCTCTTTATGTGTCAGAAGGAACTAAAACAAAATGGCAAGATTTTAAAGAGTCCCATGAATATTCGACAATATCTGCTTTAATCAGAGATAGTGTAGATTATTATATTGAACAAAAATCCGATTTTTTAAGTGGGGGGTTACAGGGGATGAATGAAAAAACTATTTCTAATATATCACATGCATTAAAAGAACCATTAACAACTATAAAGGGATTTAGTCAATTACTTTTAGAAAATTACAAAGAAGAATTAGATTCCGAAGTACTATCAACAATCAAGAACATTTTTGACCAGTCTATGCTTCTTGAGAACAAAATTATTAGTATTCTCGATAACATTAAAACAGATGACGTTGAACATCAGTATGATATCCTCTTAATTGAAGATGATCTTGCCACAATTAGGCTATTAACAAGTTACTTTGAAAGTAAGGGCTATAAATGTAAGGGAGTAGTTAGTGGCACGAAAGGTTTGCAAGAAATAAGAGGAGGTTTGCCTAAATTGATATTGTTAGATATAATCTTGCCAGACATCTCGGGTTATGAAATATGCAAAATGATTAAAGACCATAATAAATACAAAGAAGTGCCGATTTTCTTATTGACAGCTATCCCTGGGTCGGAAGTCGAAAAGAAAATGTCCGAAACGAGAGCAGATGGATATATCTTGAAACCATTTGATTTTTCTGATTTTGAAATATTATTCCAATATATTTAAATCCACTAAGTTTAAACCATTAACTATTTTCTAAGTTTTCAAAATATTTAGAATCATGCCCTTTCAAGGCATCTGCAAGAACTAAACATAACTTCTCTAATATTTTTGTATCGATTTTATCAAGTGTATCTTGAGGAGTATGCATATAATCATAGACCTCCACCTCACCAATTCCAAATCCGTGAAGACCTTTATTTCCTAAAAAACCTCCATCAGAATGAGTACCAAAAACCCTATTAGTAATGTAATGCCTGATCGTAAGATTTCTGTTGTTATTCAGAAGCAAAGAATCAATATCTTTAGCATTATCACCTTCTTTTCCTCCGGGAAATAGATATACGTGTTTAGCTATGGATTCAAAATTGAACATAATCGATTTATCGGGATTAAGGTTTTTCATATTGTTATAAAAATTCTTAACTCCCATTGTTCCGCATTCTTCAGCTCCAGTGAATAGAAACCATAAATTATAATTTTGCAATCTATTTTCAGGAATACTATAATAGTGTGCCAGCTCTAAATTGCACGCAATACCAGAAGCATTATCAATAGCACCTACGGAACTATTATCTGTAGTGTTAAGAAGTAAGAGGGAAGTAACAAACACGTTTGCTATTAAAGGAAACAACCCGATAATAAAAAATATTAGTTCAAATCCTATTAATATCACATTTTTAAGGAATATAACGAAAATTAGAATAGTTGACGAGGAGATCCAAAGTTTAATTATTCTTATACGGGTATTAATCTTGAATCTTTGTCCCTTGGAATCTAAATGACTCATAAACATGATAATTCTGTCATTATTTTCTCTATTATTTGATGTAGGTTTTATCTTTACAAGAAGATTTTGTGAATTTAATTGTTTAAGAAATCGAATTTTTTCAGGTTTTCTTGTCAATATGATTAATGCCATCAATAAGCTTAATAAAATGATGATAAAAACCAAAAATAGATTCATATAAATATTCAAGTATAACATTAATAAAATTAAGGAAGTGGATAGAAATGCGATTTTAGGATATAATCTCGAATAAAATGAGCTAAATGTAAAATCTTGAACTTCAAATTCCAGGTTCAAATTCTCTATCTCTTGTTTTACTATATTAAATGCTTTGAGTTCAAATTCAGTTCCAGATAATCGAGGAAAAGCAATTTTATCAAGGGTTCTTTTAATTCGGGCTTCTTCAATCATATTTTTAATAATCTTAAAAGCAATTCTTATTTAAATCTTCTGAGCTCTAATCTAAACTTTTACTTTTTCAATTAAAAAGTATCTAATTTTTTATAATTGTAATACTTTATTCACTCAATAATTAATTTTGGAATGAAAATAGCGGGCTATGAGGGAATCGAACCCCCGACCGTCAGGTTAAGAGCCTGCTGCGCTACCTGCCTGCGCTAATAGCCCTATATAAACACCAATTAATCCAAATACGCAGATGGAGGGACTCGAACCCCCGAGCGCTCCCGCGCACTGGCTTGCTTGATTGCATCAAATACTCAAGGCCAGCGTCTTACCAGCTAGGCTACATCTGCTGAGTTAAAATAAATTTTGGTGTAATTTTTTAAAATAATTTGATTCTAATAAAATAGATTATATATAGCAAAATAAATGTTTTTTTATTTTTCTCCTTATATCTATTGAGCTCTCCCCTAGTTTTAAGTAAAATATAAATTTTATGGTACATTGATTTTTACTTGAGATGGAAAAAATATGAGCGGAGCAAAAGATTTTCGTTATTTGATACCTGAGAGTTTGTTTCAGGACATTACGCAAAAATGTGCAGAGGAGTATCCCTCAATTTGCCACGGGTGGTTATTTGCCGAGAGAAAAGAGAACTTCGGTATTTGTACAAAATTTACTATGAATACTGATTTGCGTAAGACTAAGGTTCATGTTAAACCAAGAAGCTGGATGAGATATAAAAAGTCTAAGATTTACAATATGCGGAAATTCAAGGAGGAACTTAACGTGGACATCGTTTGGCAATGGCACAGCCACCCTAGTGGAAATGAGAAGTTACACGCTATTGACAAGAGAATCCTGAAGTACCTATCAAACGGAGTTATGATAATTATAATTCCAGCAGCACCTGATAGAGAACCAGAACAAAAAGCACATCTGGTTGGGTGGTACTACGATAAACGCTACACGAAAAAGCCAATCATAGAAAAAATGGTTTTCGAAATAATTTCTGAATAAACCAAATTCTTTTTCTCTTATTTTTTAGATAAAATATATGAAACCATATTTTTTATAAAAATTTTAAAATTTTAGTTCGTTATATTGAAATTCGATCATTTGTAGCTCTTTTGCTATATTATAAAAAATTTTTAAATTAAAAAACAAATTTTAATTTTCTATCATTCAATAATTCAACCACTAAAGTGAATTAAATGATTTCAAGAAACATAGAATTAAAAGGACATATTATCGATTCTCTAATTCTCCCGAGAGTTTTTGAGAAAATAATGAACTTAAGCGGTGAATTTAACGTACTTGAATTTGACATTGGCAAACATAAAACCGATGAAAGTTATGCGATTCTTGAAGTTATCGGTAAAGATAAAAAACATTTAGATGATATAATCAACCAATTGCATGTCTTTGGAGCCATTGAAGTAAAACCAAAAGAGATTAAAATTGAGCAAGTTCAAAAGGATAAAGTACTTCCAGATTATTTCTATTCAACAACGCATCATCCTTCTCTATGTTATTACAATCATACCTGGATAGAAGTTCAGGATACAGAGATGGATTGCGCAATTGTGGTAAATATTGAAGAAAATAGCGCCAGATGTGTGAAAATTTCGAATATCAAAAAAGGAGATAATGTTGTAGTGGGTATAAATGGTATTCGAGTGATCCCCCCACCCAGATCTCGTAAAAAAGAGGTTTTTGAATTTATGTCTAGCAATGTCTCTACAGAAAAACCTCTACATTATCTTATAAAAAAAATTTCTGAAGAGATATTAAAAGCAAAGGGAGGCGTCGCAGTGGTATCTGGACCGGCAGTTATTCATACGGGAGCTTCAAAATATCTTGCAGAATTAATACATAATGGTTATGTGGATATTTTTCTTGGGGGAAACGCAGTTGCAGTTCATGATATAGAACTTGCATTGTTTGGGACTTCACTGGGCGTTCATATCGAAACAGCTGAAGCAAGAGAGGGCGGTCATAGACATCATTTATACGCAATTAATGAAATAAGGAAGGTCGGTTCCATAAAAAAAGCTGTCGAAACAGGATTGTTAAAAGAAGGGATAATGTATGAATGTATAAAAAATAACATCCCCTTCGTTCTAGCAGGGTCTATAAGAGATGATGGACCGCTTCCAGAGGTAATTACAGATGTTATGCAAGCACAGAACGAAATGCGTAAATTATTGAAGGGAGCAAAGCTCGTATTGATGTTATCTACTATGTTGCACTCAATCGCAGTCGGTAATATGCTACCTTCAACTATAAAAACTATATGTATTGATATTAATCCAACTGCGGTTACAAAACTGATGGATAGAGGTTCACAACAAACTCTTGGACTAGTTACCGATGTTAGCTCGTTTTTAGCTGTTTTAATGTCTGTGCTAAATAATAAGAACACTAAATAATCGAAATAAGAATTTATAGAATTCTCTAATGACTACACTTAGCTCTTCCCGAGCAGAAAGCATATCAGGTTGATTGTATGATAAGTTTAATTAGAAAAAATAGTTTTCGAACTAATTTCCGAATAAACCAAATTCTTTTTCTCTTATTTTTTTGATAAAAAGCATAAAACCATATTTTATAATAAAATATTAAAATTTTAATTCGTTATATTGAAAATAGAACATATTAAATCTTAATCAAAACATGCAATCGTCGCTTAGCTTGGTAGAGCGCTGGATTGCTAATCCAGTGTCCAACGGATACGTGGGTTCGAATCCCACCGATTGCGTTGATTAATATTTAAGGGCCAGTGGTCTAGTGGTTATGGTTCAATTTTCACGAAAAATTGAATAATAGACGCCTCGCTTACACCGAGGAAATCGGGAGTTCAAACCTCTCCTGGCCCACCAATACTTTACTCTTACTGAATAATTTGCGAATTCTTTAGGGTAATAAGGAACAAAATTTACAATTTTTTAGCTCAGCCCCAATATGAGAAATTATACCTGGAGCTTTAGAATCTTCCTTTAGTAATACCAACGGATACGTGAGATCGAAAAGAAATGTTTTTTAGCATATTCTAGAAAATCCCACCCTGAGCACTCATATATTAAATTTATTAGTTTGAAGCGTATCATGATGTCTCCTTTCACTAAGGAACTCTTCCCGTTTAGAAGAAAGCATTCTTTTCTTGATCA
This sequence comes from Promethearchaeota archaeon, assembly GCA_019894875.1. Next base: position 28,413 of record JAGXNR010000001.1, read on the forward strand.
TGAAATTTTGTAAAATAGCTTGTTCTTCTTTATAATCCTTAATGATACTAAATTTTGGAAACCAGAGATCCATCTCGAAATCTTCGAAGATTGTTTTGATCTTTAAAGCTTTTGGTTCGATTTCGACGATGGTTCCCTTAACAATGTCGTGAGTTAATCTCAACTTCTGACGCTGTTCTTCTTCGCGGTTCTTTTTGGCATGTTCTCGTTGTTCTTTTTCTCGTTCCAATTTTTTGTAATTTAAATAATCTTCAAGCGAAGTGGTTGGATCTAATTTGTCAACGTCTATTTCATTCTTGACACGCGTGACAATTGAGTTCGGATCTTTTAAACCTTCTAAGGCAGCTACAACTTCTTTGTAAGATGATAATTGCAAAGCATACTTTTCAAGCTTGCTAATTAACCTAGTTTTTAATTCTCCGTTAATTGATCTATCTGGGAAGTTTAACTTCCAAATAGAATAATCGGAAAGCAGGTAGGCATCTGGCCTGTTAAACCCAACTGCGTTTCGATACATGCTATTCTTTATTTGTCGTTCTTCAAATGTTTGTTGTTCAAACAATATTAGCAAACACGCGTCCATAAATGAGTCATCATTCTTTATTATATCCAAAACGCGGTCTCTTAATTTTAATTGAGTTTTTTTACTCAATAAATTCATCCCCCATTAATTGAATTGAGTTTGCGGTATTCAGGTATACAATATTTAATTTTGTATAGTATAATGACTTGTTTTATCGTTTTGTCACCTATAAGGTCTAAAACAATAGTAATAATATATAAAAAACTGTTAAAGAAATAATGAATATGCTCTGGGATTGATTAATGAATTAATACCAAATATATAAAACACACACACACTTAGTAATTATGCTAAAGATGCCTTAAAAGCAATTAAAAAAATCGATAAAATTATCTTAGAAACTTTTAAGATCTAATTGAATAAAGTTCGAATTCTTTGGGGTCGTAGCGTGCTAAATTTACAATTTTCTAACTCTTTTTCAATATGTGAAATTGTACCTGGGGCAGTAGAATCTGTCTTTAGTAATACCATATTTTCTAAAAATCCGAATTTTTTAACGGTTTCAATATTTGACAGTCAGGTTCAACCTTTTAAAAAAAAAATAGGATGTTAATATCTCAAGGGAGAGACATTACATAATTTTTGGCATAATAGGACCACCATGAAACATACTATATACTTGAAATAAATATATTTATTTGACACTAAAAAATGAATTTAAAATGAATTCTTCATTAAAAATAATGGGCAAATGGAAAAATCGATAAAATTCTCTATCTTCTCAAACTATATTTTTCGTCTATTTTGGTTTTTTTCTAAACGAGTTTCTTATTTTGAGAATTTTTTTAGGTTCTTAAGATTATTTTCATTTAATTCTACTGGGGATTCAATGGATCTTCTTGGAACTGCTTTATTGGATCTTTATTCTAATAATTTGAGATCAAAATTTATTTTTCATCAACATTGTTTACAAAAAAAATTTAATGCATACAGATATGAAGTAGATTTAGGAAGGTATTTTAGGACTCGGCAAGATCTAACTTCTTTAGAAAATAAACTAATAGATTTATCTTATGGAAATATTCTTGATATAGGTTCAAATACAGGATATTACATACCCTTTTTAATGGATAAAGGAACCACGACAGGTATTGAAATTTCATCAAAAATAAACGATATAGCTAAGAAAAATGGATTACATAATTGTATTACTGGAGATATTTTCAAGTATAAATTCAATAAGAAGTTTGACACAATTACAATGATGGAAAGCGATATTGTGCTATCAGGAACACTCTATAGACTAAAAAAATTGCTAAAAATTTTTTTCAAGCTACTAAATATGAACGGTCAAGTCTTATTGATAATGAAAAATATTCAAACATTGAAATACTGGCGTGTTGTATACACTCCTAATTATAATGATTGTTTCGGAATCCCATTTAAACTTTTGTACTTAAATATAATTTTCCTTAAAAAACTTGCAGAAAGATTTAATTTTCAATTTATTCTTATTGGGAAAGAGGGTTCACCTGAACGACCCTTCTATCTTATAAGGTTAGTGAAGTCACTTAAATAAATATTAATAATTAATTAGTTATTTAGATTAAATCTTCTCAGATCAGTACTACTTTCACCTAAAGAAATAATCTCCTAATTCTTTGGGGTCGTAGCGCGCTAAATTTACAATTTTCTAAATCTTTACCAATTTCTGAGATTATACCAGGGGCGTTAGAATCCGTCTTTAGTAATACCATATTTTCTAAAAATCCGAATCTCTTAACAGTAATAATGTCTCGGAAGTGACCTTTTCTAGCTATCACTTTTTTAAATTGTCCTTTTGTTTCCCCGCTTAAAAGAAGAGCTTCAAGGTTTTCGTCTAAAATCTTTTTAAATAATTCTAGGGTAATTGGAGCTAGTTCTCCTTGTGCTTTTAAGTTGTCCCTATCAATTTTAAGAATCTTTACATGAACAGGAAAATGATCAATAAAATCATAGGCGTTAATTATTTGGTTTAAAGATTTTTCCATCCCACGGCATAATTGCTCTCGAAGTGTATGTAGATTTATCAAAACTTCTACTTTGGGATTCATAATAGCACAATCTACAAATAATCCGAAACCTACTTTACCCACTTCAGTAAGATTACCTTTATAAATTGCTCCTTCAGTAGTGTCTTTAAATTCCGTTATACTTCCAATTTCTTTTTTCAAAATATTCTGCATAAAAACTTCTTCAGGACCACTGATTGAAACTTCGAATCTTTTATCGAATTCCCGTAATTTTTTTATTTCTAAAGAAGTATCAGGAAATCCTTTAACGCGTTCGTTTAAATATTTTAGATATCTCAGATAAACGTCTTCTTTTTTCCTTTCTTTAGGGGCATAATAAATTTGGTCAAATAAAACAAGAGTTTTTACCATGATGAACACAAAATATTTGGAAACAGAAGGAATTTAAGTATTTTAATATGTGGGAGGTAAAATACTTTTCTCATCTCAACCAAATATAGTATTTTTGTTTCTAAAAAGACTTAAATTACAATATTATTATTTTTCTATGTAACTAAAAACAGAATTAATTTGTAAGATGAAAAAAGTATGGAAGAACAAAAATTTCATTCATTAGTCGAAGCTCTAAGAGAGCAAGAAGGAATTGAAGAAATATTCCTTTTGAATAGTGAAGGTGATATCACTTATAAGTCAGGAGATTTTCAATTGACTAATGAAGATGCTAAAGCTATTCTTACTGCATGGAAGACGAAAGAACCCGCTGTTATGTTTCAAAATTATCGATTTGCCGTCTTAAAAAATGATGAGATCCAACTTGCTGCTCGAAACATAGTTGGAGGAAAAGGTAATATTATTGGCTCAATTACAAAGGAAGGAGATTATCTTGTTGCTCATACTCGAGATGAAGGTTTGATAATTTTAGAATGGTCAATTTTTATTAATAAAGTTGCATGGTCTTAAAATCCTCTAAGATACTGATTATTATAATTAACGCTGTTTAACCTTTCCTTTCAATCAAATTTTCCCCTTTTTTTAAAATATTTAAACAAAATATTTATTTCATAATTTATTACTACTTGTTAACTAAGTAAATTAAAAAATAAAAAAATAATATAAATATAAAGAAGTAATTAAATAGGATAAAATCTTTCAGGATTTTATTTAAATATATAAATACGTATCGGAGGATAATAAAAAAAATGTTTCAACAAGCAGGTCGAGGTTACGACATGGCCATCACTCAATTTTCGCCTGAGGGCCGACTTTTCCAAGTCGAGTATGCCATAGAAGCAGTTCGTCGTGGGACGACTGCTGTCGTGTGCAGGAATAATCAATCTGTTGCTTTTGCTGTGGAGAAAAAGAGTTCTGAGCTTCAAGAAGTTATTGGTTCGGAGAAAATTTTTAAGATTGACGACCATATTGGAGTCGCCATCTCAGGTTTGACAGCTGACGCCCGGGTATTGATAGATCGCGCCAGGATTCAAGCCCAAGTTAATTTGTTAAATTATGATGAAAAAATATCCGTGAAGGACAGCACTCTAAATATCTGCGAGTATAAGCAAGTTTTTACCCAAAATGCGGGTGTAAGACCTTTTGGTGTTTCATTCCTAATTGCTGGTATTGACTCAGAAGGACCTAGACTTTACTTAACAGATCCCAGTGGTGCTTTTTGGAACTATTTCGCGTTTGCAATAGGAGCCAACGCGGCTGAAGCAAGAGCTTATCTTGAGGAACATTATAATGAAGATATGAGTGATGAGGAATTAAAATTATTACCCTTAAGAACTCTGAAAGAACTAATGGGTGAATCTTTAAATAAGACCACCTGTGATGTAGCCTTTATAATGAAAGAAGATAAAACTTTTAAGCTTTTAAGTTTAGATGAAAAGGAAGAGTTGTTAAATAAGATTACAACTTCCTAAAATAGAATTTAAGATATCAAGATTATAGCTCTTTATGTTTATCAATTAAAAGAAAGACAAAGGAAAGGGTAGAAATCAAGCGTAATTTAGTTATAGTTTAAGGAAGTTATATTATGATCGATCGACCAACTGACCGGGCAAGAATTGATTTAGGCGGGTATATCATCGGAAAGATTGAGAAATCAGGCAGACGTTTTGAAATGTTACTGGATCCAGAGAAAGCTTGGGAAGCGAAGAAAATAATTCGAGAAGAAATCGAAAAACGTTTAAAAGTAGGAAATGAAAAATCAAGATTAAGTATTGATGAAATATTAAACAGTAATAAAATTGATTTGGAACTAATTTTTGAAAGTTTCACGGTATTTGAAGACTTAAGGAGAGGAAAAAAAGCGACGGATGGTGATATGGAAGTTGTTTTTGATACAAGTGATGGGAGAAGAATTGCGGGGCAAATCTTAATCAGTGGAGAAATGAATTGGACTAAAACTCAAAGAGAAGAGGAGAGAAATAAGAAATTGAAGCAAATTATTACGATAATTAGCAAAAATGCTATTAATCCTCAGAATAAGAAACCTCATCCCTATCAAAGAATAGAGAAGGCAATCGAAGAAGCTAATGTTAAAATTGATTTAATGAAGAATGCTGAAGAACAAGTCGATGATGTTGTCAAAGGTATTCGATCTATTATTCCTATTCGCATGGAACAAGTGGAAATAGCATTAAAACTACCTTCAGCCTTTACCGCTAAGGGATATAATATAGTAGCTCAACTAGCTCAAATCAAGAATGAAGAGTGGCAATCTGATGGCTCTTGGGTCTCGGTTGTTAGTTTACCTGCGGGACTGCAAATGGAATTAATTGATAAATTAAATAAACTCACGCATGGGAGAGTTCAAGCCAAATTTTTAAAATCCTGATCTGAAATTATTTAGTTACTTCTTGTTATATTATTTTTTTGCAATGATTAGGTTATAACAAAGAAAAAGAGAGTGTGAGTAATTATGGAAAATGAAACAGATGATAAATTTATAGAAGAAAACATAGAAGAAGAAGATTATGAAGAATTCAGTGATGAGGAGGCTTTACGAGAGGTTGTTGTACCTGGAGAAGTATTGACAGAAGATACAAAAACCTTCTTACCTGGCAGAGGGACAATATATAATAAAGAAAGAAATAAAATAATTTCATTAAATATTGGTCTAAAACAAATCAGCAAGAATTATATTAATGTAATACCTCTTAGGGGTTTCTACACACCTAAGCCTGGTGATAAAGTTATAGCTCTTGTTGTTGATAAAAATCCTGTTAAGTACAGATGTGATATCAACGCAAAAGATTTTGGAACCCTCAAACCTAAAAATACAATAAAAAAGGATAAATCAAGATCTTTCAGAGGAAGTAGCGGTGGTAGAGGAAGAGACGGTGGCGGTGGTTATAATCGTGAAGACATGAATACCGATAAATACAAAATAGGAGATATTTTAATAGTAAAAATCCTATCCGCTGATCGAGTCAACAAGCCTGAACTAACCACAGTCGGAAAGTATTTGGGGATAAGGAATAATGGGATAGTAATTTCAATAGATCCACCAAAGATCCCAAGGGTTATTGGTCGTAGTGGCTCAATGATTAAGATGTTAAAGAACTTGACGAAATGTAACATATTTGTCACTCAAAATGGGCGCATTTGGATAAAAGGGGAAGACCTTGCTCATGAAAGACTTTTGATAGAATCAATAAATAAGATAGAAAATGAAGCACACACAGTAGGTTTAACAGATCGAATGCAAGAATTTATTATGAATGAAATAAAAATAAGAGGTTTGGTATAAATGCCGTTAGTTATTAAAGATATATATCCTGAGAAACTTTTGCGTAAGGATGGAAAAAGGCTTGATGGGAGAGACTTAGATGAAGTAAGACCCATCAAGATGGAAGTTGGTGTAATTAAAAATGCAGATGGATCTGCTTACTTAGAATGGGGCAATAACAAAATTTTTGCTGCTGTTTATGGACCGAGAGAAGTACATCCTCATCATTTAGCTAAACCAGATCGGGGGGTTCTAAGAGTATTTTATAGGATGGCAACTTTTTCAGTTTTTGATAGAAAAAGACCGGCTCCAGGACGTAGAGAAAAAGAAATCTCTATGGTTGTAGCAGATTGTTTAGAACCAATTCTATTTCTAGAATTATATCCAGGAACGAGCTTTGAAGTATATATTGAAGTAATGGATGCAGATGGCGGAACTAGATGTGCGAGCACTACGGTAGCAGCTTTAGCTTTAGCCGATGCTGGGATCCCTATGAAAAGTTTAGTTACAGCTTTAGCTGTAGGTAAAATTGACGGAAAAAAAGTCGTAGATCTTTCTGGAATTGAGGATAAAGCTGGTGAGGCAGATTTACCAGTTGCTATTACATGGTATAACGAAGAAATCTCGCTATTACAATTCGATGGGGATATAAATTTAGATGAAATGACTGACTTATTAGAGAAAGCAAAAGAAGCCTTAAGCAAAATACATCAGATGCAATTAGATGTATTAAAAAGTAAATACATTTCCCTACAAGGAGAAAGTACAAATGAAACAAGTAAAGAGGGTGAAAAGTAAAAATGATGGATGTTAAACGTATCATCTCAAGAATTGAAAAGAATTATATTAAATCGAACTTGAGAAAAGAAGAACGGATTGATGGGCGTGGTCTTTGGGATTACCGGGAGATTGACATTAAAAGTGATATTATAGCTTCAGCTGAAGGTTCTGCTGACGTGTTATTAGGAGAAACAAGGATAATCACAGGTTTAAAATACGAAGTTGGAGCACCTTTTCCAGATCTTCCAAATGAAGGTGTTTGTACTGTTATGGCAGAGTTACTCCCATTAGCATCTCCATTGTTTGAAAGAGGTCCTCCTGATGAACAATCAATAGAATTAGCTAGGGTAGTTGATCGAGGAATTCGACATGCAGATTGTGTTCAGACTAAAAAACTTTGTATTAAAGAGAAGGAAGCTGTCTATATACTTTTCCTTGATATGTACGTGATGAATCACGATGGTAATTTAATTGATGCTGGAGCAATAAGTGCGTTAACCACATTACTTTCTGCACACGTTCCTGAAGGTGTAATTGGAGATGACGGTCTAGAATGGACAGGTAAGTACTTAACAGGAAAGGATATAGTAAATGAGTTACCATTAGCATTAACTTTTGGGAAAATTGATAATATTATTTTCTTAGATCCTAAGTTGCCTGAAGAATTGGTTTGTGAAGGTAAAATCTCAATATCGGTCACAGAAAACAAAATAACTTCTATTCAAAAGAGTGGAGCTGCGACATTTTCAATTGATGAAATCAATATGATATGTAAAAAATCAATGGAAATTGGCCAAAAATTAAGAAAACAGTTAAATCTATTGCAGTATCATTCTTCAATTAAATAAAATCATTTTTTAATTATTTTTTTATTATATTTTTATTATATTTTGTAATTTTTTGTCATTTTGTAAGGGATATGGGTTTATTTATTTTAGTGGATATTCTTACTATCTTTAAACAAGTATCAATCCCCCTTGAATTGAATTATTTAATTTATATTATTGAAAAATTTCCTTTATTTGTAGATGGTCTTAAAAGTAAACTAAATAACATTTTATTGGGAAATATATAAGGGTTTTTAGAAAAATTTATAGTTTATCCTATATTAAAAATTACATCAATTATTAAAAACTGACTTTGATTAAATTGGGAAAAACAAAAAAAGTTGGTGCCACAGGAAAATATGGGGCGAAATTTGGGAGTACTTTACGTAAAAGAACTCGTTTAATTTTAGAAAAAATGAAAGGAGATTCTATATGCCCTAAATGTCTGACTAAAGGTACTACACATAGAATATCAACAGGAATTTGGCATTGTAAAAAATGCGATGCACGATTTACTGGTGGAGCTTATTATATCGAAACTCCTCGTGGTGCTGAATCTTTCCGAATCAGTAAACGTAAGCAAAGAGAATTAGAAGCAATAGAAGAATAATGAGTCAAAATAGAATTTTTTCAATTGAATCATGTATAGAGTTAAAATTTAATGATTCTGAGACACGAGATATATCTTATAATTCATTTATTCCGGAGATAGAAAAGTTACAAACTAATCGGGCTAAAGTTTTAGTCGAGAAAAAAAACTCTAACATTCTTAATTTCAAGATTGAGAGTAATGACATCACAGCTTTTCGAGCATCGATTAACGAAATTATAAATTTCGGAAAAATAATTGAAAATACTATAAATATAACAGAAATTTCTTAATAAAAAGAATAATACAACAATAAAATAACAAATACTGAAAAAGGGAAAAGAAATTATGACAATAAATCTTGATGATTTAGATGAAGAACAGAGAAATAAAATCCAAAATTTAGCCAACTTACAACAAACTTATGAAATTATTGAAACGCAACGAAGACAAACAGAATCTCATCTAAGAGAAACAGAATTTGCTATCGAAGAGTTGGATAAAGTTAACTCTGATGATACACAAGTATACAAATCCTTAGGTGGAATTCTTGTATTGAGTGAGAAAAATAAGCTTCTTGATGAAAAAAAAAGTCTAAAAGTTACTCTGGAAATGAGGTTGAAAACATTAGACCAGAAAAAATCAAGATTGGAAAATCAAATAAAAACGTTAACTAGTTCAATTCAGACTGATCTTCAAAATAAAGGTTCCTAAACAACTTTATGTTAAATTTTAATTATGAAGATTTTTTATCCTACTTGAAAGGCAAAAAAATCCTGATTACAACTCATGATCTAGTAGATATTGACGGTCTTGCTTCTTGCTTTGCTTTAAAGTTTTTCTTAACTAAACAACTTAACAAACCAACCGTTTCAATTTTTTTCTCAGAATTATCAAAACTTACTAGAATTTATATGGAAAAATTTAATGAGAAATTTCCTGAATTTATTTTTTCTTACAAGAAGGATGTTGACCTGTCTAATTACGATATCTGTTTAATAATTGATGCAAACGAAGTTAGTCAAATAAGATTTAACCTTAAAAATGATACCTTACAATTAGGAATTCCTTATATTATCATTGATCATCACCACTATAATGAAGTTAACTTGAATAGTGAGAATTTAGGTTCCCTAAATTTAATAGATGATAATTTTTCTTCTACCGTTGAAATTATCTTGAATTTGTTTCAGCACTATTCTCAGAAATTACCTCTCCCTTATAAATATCTCATGAGCACCGCAATTTTAACGGATTCTGGCTTTTTTAAATATGGAAATAATAATACTATAAAAAATATAAGTATTTTATTAGATGAAGATTTAAATTTTCAAGAAATAAGATTAATGTTGAATAGAGAAATCGATATCTCTGAAAGAATAGCACATATTAAGGGTTTGCAGAGAGTAAAATTAATTCGTGAAGGAAATTATTTAATTGGGATTACTAATGTCAGTAGTTTTGGTGCTAAGGTTGCCAATACTCTAATTAAAATCGGTTTCGATATCAGTATTATTCATTCAAAGGACAAGGGACAGAAAACTATCAATAGCAGAGCTAAAAAAAGTATATGTTTAAAAACAGGTTTACATATGGGGACAATATTTGAAGAAATATCAGAGAAATTCGGGGGATATGGTGGTGGGCATGATGGTGCTGCGGCATTGACCTTTGATGCGGATTTAGATATAATATTGAAAAAAATTATTGAGAAGATAAAACAAGTGTTACGATCTAAATTTTAATTAATAAAAGATTATTATAATTCAAAATTGAAAATCGATTTACTGTAAGCATGGATTTAATAAGATTTGAAAATTTCTTTTATCGCTATAAAGGAAATGAGGAATATGCCTTAAACAATATTAATTTAAAAATTGAAAAAGAAGAAAATTTCATATTACTCTGTGGAGAAACAGGATCTGGAAAAACAACATTAATTAAATGCATGAATGGATTAATTCCGCAATTTTATTCGGGTTTTTACAAGGGTAGTGTATATATTAATGAGATTAACACAGTTGAGACATCCATTGCAAATTTATCGACTGAAGTGGGCATAGTCTTTCAAAATCCAGAGAACCAGTTAATTGCTATGAATGTAGAGCACGAAATAGCATTTGGGTTAGAAAATCTTGGTATCCCTCGAAAAGAAATAGCTCAAAAAATTGAAGATAGTGCTTCTTTGACTGAAATTGAACACCTTCTTGATAAAGCACCGTTTGAATTAAGTGGTGGGGAACAACAGCGTGTAGCAATTGCCTCAATTTTAGTATTAGAACCGAAAGTTATTATCTTAGATGAGCCCACTGCCTTATTAGATCCCCAAATGGCAAGAAAGATCATTCATCTCTTAAAAGAGATCCAATTAGAAAGGAAAATTACAATTTTGATAAGTGAACATCGATTGGATTTGTTACTCCCGTTCGCTGACCAAATGATCTTGATGAAAAATGGGAGTGTTATTGAACATGATTCTCTTGAAATTGTTTTTAATGGAAACAACTTCCAAAATTTAAATTTAAACAAACCGGTGATATATACAATTTTCAAGAAATTAAAAGAAGAAAATTTATTTGAAGGACAGATTCCTACTTCTATTCCAGAAGCAGTAAATTCTTTAAAAACATATCGTTTAAATAATTGGTGAGATAAATAAGTACAGAATTACCCCTGATAATGTTAAAAGATGTAGTGTATACTTACCCAAATGGTACTACTGCATTAAAAGAAATCAATTTAAACATTTACAGAGGGGAATTCGTTGGAATAATGGGTAAAAACGGAGCAGGTAAGACAACACTAATCCGAACCTTAAATGGATTAATAAGACCTACACAAGGCAATATCTATATTAATAACAACAATATTTATAACACTACTATTGCAACGTTATCAAAAACAGTAGGATTAATATTTCAAAATGCTTCTCATCAACTTTTTGCAAACACTGTAGAGGACGAAATTAAATTTTCGTTAAGGAGTTTTAATTTAAATAAAGAAGAGAGCCAGAAAAAAATAAATGAAATTCTAAACCAGTTTGATCTTGAGAAATATAGAAATAGATCTCCTCTTAATCTGTCTGGCGGGGAATCAAAAAAATTAGCTATTGCTTCAATATTTTGTAGAGATCCAGATATTTTAGTATTCGATGAACCCACTTTAGGTCAAGACGCTAAAGAAATTGATTTTTTTTTGAAATTAATCAAAAAAGAAAGAGAAAATAACAAAACAGTAATAGTCATTACTCATAATGTTGAATTCGCTTTTGAATATATACCTAGGACAATTTTAATGGCAGATGGGAATATAATTGCAGATGGTCCTACCCAAAAAGTATTAAATAATGAGAAGTTGGTGGTGAAATCTTCATTAGTATTACCACAATCTCGAGAATTATCTTTAGCTTTACAATCAGAGGGATTTCAAAATACAGATAACCTACTTTCTACATCTGATGCAACGGACTACTTAATACAATTTTTTAAAAACAATATTAGAAGGACTCAAGAGGGATAAATAGAATGTCTTTAGAATTTCTTAACGCCTTTAAATTCATGAGAAAAGAATCATTCTTACATAATTTAGATCCTCGAGCTAAATTATTTCTAGCGATAGTTTATACAATTGTAGCATTATTATTCAACCAAATCATCCCTTTATTCCTAATTTTATTGAGCCTAGTCCCACTAGTAGTAATCGGGAAAATTTTTAGACAATGGATTAAAAGCATACGGGGATTATCTTTTTTGGTCATTTTTATAATTATTTTGAATACATTATTCATTTCTCTATCTTTTGCAATTGCCATGATATTGAGAATTTTCATTATGATCTCTGCATTTTCAATCTTTTTTTTAACAGTAGATCCAAACAACTTAGCACTTTCTTTAATATCTATGAAAATTCCATATGAATTTGCCTTCTCTTTCTCCTTAGCATTTAGATTTGTACCAACAATCGCAAAAGAAGCGCAAAATATAATGGATGCTCAACAAAGCAGAGGGTATGAGATGCAAGAAAAAGGACTTATTAACCAAATTAAAAATCTTTTTCCTTTATTAATTCCATTAATCATTTGTTCAATAAGAAGAGCGTTTAATGTAGCTGAAGCTCTAGAATCAAGAGCGTTTGGAAGTAAAAAAGAACGTTCCTATTATTATATCATTAAATATTCTTTCAAAGATTGGATTTTTACTCTCTATTTAGTACTTTTTCTTATACTTTTTATTGTTTTAAGGATCCAGTTTAATTTAATGCCTGAATTCTTTTCATGGAGTTTGCCTGTATGATTGAAAAAGATTTTAATATTAAACTAATGGATTTACATTACTATGTTGGAATTAATCAAATAAAAATTGAATTGGATCAATTTTTAGAAGCTTATAAGATACGTAATGTTGAAGAAGCATTAAATTATTTATTTAAAATAATAGAAGAACTTCAAAATAAACATAATGAATTGATAATACAAGTTATTAGAGAAACTTATGTGTTAAACCAAGATCATATGTTTGTGGCATGTTATTATTTGCAAAAAGCATTATTTCATGATACTCTTATATCCAACAAGAAAAATATTGAATTGCTATTATATTTATCAACTCATAGGCAAATAAGTAAGGGTATTAAAACATTTGGTGTTGATGCTAGAGAGTTAAAAAAGGGAACATTTATAATCTGCATTATCTCACCAATTAACAACCTAAGCTTGATAAATAATGAGATTTTGGAAGCTTTAAAGGCTACCGAGATAGAAATATCCATAAATGATTTAACGTCTGAGAAGATCAAAGAAATAATTCATTTTTATGAATTTTCAGAACTACAGATCAAATCTGTATTAAATTCTTATGGAATTAAAAACATCAATTTTGAAGAACCAAGAAATAATTTACTTGATTTATCATTTGCTGTATTCGATTTAATATGTGAGAAAATGGCACTCCTGAATTTAGAGAAAATAAGATTAGGTTAAATAATTATTAATCTACTTTATGAATAATGTCTTTCTTCTGCAAGAAAGATACACCGCTGAAATTACCTAAAATTTCTATCCTAATCACTTTATCTGGATTCTCAAGATCAACTTTGTTATTTATTCCTGAAGCCAATCGTTCGATAAGTGCATTTCTTTCTATATTCTTATGTTTTCTGCGTTTTAATACTATTTTAAAAGAATCTCGTTCCTTAATAAAGGTTTTATAATGATTTTGTATCAAATTTGTCAATGTTTTGAGGTTAGATTCACACACAAAATCTATCGGGATAATTTTCAAGATATATTGGAAAAAGTGGGGATTCTCTTTCAAAATTTTTTGAATTTTTCGAATCATCATTTTAGCATCTATCTCAGTTAACGCAGTTATTAATCCGGGAAACGTTAAACTTGATATAATTGGATAAGTATCACCACATATTAATAGAGTAAACCATAACTCTGTACTAGCATTCGTTTCATTATATCTGGAAGTTGAGATTAATAAATTGAAATTTTTTATTTACACCACTCTCACTATTTAGACAAAAAATCTAAAATCTCTTCTTTAGGGATCTTACCTATTCTTAAAAACTTTGGTATCGGTGTTGTACAGTCTACAATTGTTGTTGAAAGTTGGGATTTTGACTTCCCACTATCAATAATTAAATCAATTGGGCTTAGTATTTTCTTTGCAACCTCTTCACCACTAATACAGGGAGGTTCCCCAGAATAGTTAGCTGAAGTTCCGATTATAACTCCTAAGTGTCCTTTCGATTTCAAAATATTTAAAATTTCCAGAATAATTTCATTCTCCGGAACTCGTAACCCGATTGTATTTTTATTAGCAGTAACTTCTGGTGGTATTATATTTTGGGCATTCTTTTTTAATATTAGTGTTAACTGACCTGGCCAATATCGTCTGGCCAATTTATACGCTAAGTCATTAAATTCAGCGATTTTTAAAACTTCTTCAATATCAGAAGCCAATAATAGGAATCCTTTAGATTTATCTCGATACTTTATATCAAACAATCTATTGATTACATTTAAATTTAAAGGGTTACCCCCAATTCCATAAACTGAATTTGTGGGAAAGGCAATTATTTTACCTTCTATAATATTTTCAACAGCTATCTCTAAATAGAAGGTTATTTCCTTAAGGGCTTTACCCCCGAGCTTTATTAAAAATCCCATGAATATTAGCTAAGTTTGTTCTATATAAAAATTCATTAAATTGAAAAAATCAGTATTAATTATAAATTTGTTTTATTAGATTATAAGTAGTGATATTGGTCCACAAAGAAATCAAATGTACAAAAAATAAAAAGTGTTGATTGAAAAAGATATAATTTATTTTGGATATTGTTCTTGACAACTTAATTCTACAGCTATTCGTTCCCAATTATGATCTAAATGTTCTTGAAGTTCTATTAAATCTTTTTCAGAAATTTGTGAGAATCTTTTTTGCTTAGAAAGATAATCGACTAAAGGGGTTCTCTTAGATGCCTCTGTTAAAGATTTACTCTTTTTAGATAGTGTCATAATGCCATTTTCAACCTCAAATAATATCCATGAACCCGATTTTACAGCTAATCGCGCAACTTCAATTTCATTTTCAGAATTGAATCCCCAACCAGGAGGGCAAGGTGCTAAAATATGGATATATTTACAACCTTTAATTGATTTCGCTTTCTTAAATTTATCGTATAAATCAAGTGGTTCGCTAATACTGCAGGTCGCAACATAGGGTATTTCGTGAGCAGCTAATATAGCTGGCAGGTTTTTCTTAAACCTATCTTTTCCAAGAGTTGTGGTGGTAGTTATTGCTCCGTGAGGTGTGCTTGACGAACGTTGAATTCCAGTGTTCATATATGCCTCGTTATCATAACAACAATATATGATATCTGTATTCCTTTCTGCCGCTCCACTTAGCCCTTGAATGCCTATGTCTGCAGTACCTCCATCTCCCGCAAATACTAAAGTTGTTATTTCTTCCCATCCTCTGTTTGGGAATTTATGAGCTTTTGCATCAAAGGCAGCCTTCATACCTGTGGCAGCTGCAGCTCCAGCCGCAAATGCCATATTAGTAAATGGGAAATTTGGTGCCGCTTTAGGCCATAATCCAATGACAACATTTAAACATGAAGCGGGAGTTACAAGTGCTGTATTAGGACCTAAAGCTTTCATTGCCCATCTAAGTGCAATTTCAAGACCGCAACCAGCACAGCAAGAGTTTCCCGGGAGGAAAAACTCTTCTTGACATGAATCTAACGCTTCTTTTAATTTTACCATCTATTATTCAACCTCCAATAATCCATCCCAGAGTGTTCCATTTATTATATCTTTTGGAAGCTCTCCAGTTTCATTTAAATTAACTAACATTTTTAATTGCTTTTTTTGTTGTTCCAGGGATACCTCTCTTCCTCCTAATCCATTAATGATTGGCAATACCTTCGCTGTTTCCTCCGTATCATGTAAAGCAGCTTTAACTTCACAACTAACCGGACCTCCTGTTTGCGATCCGAATGCAGTTGCTCTATCAATTATTCCAACAAGCTCAATTTTTTTAATCGAACTTATTATATCTTCTACGGGAAATGGTCGAAAGTGCCTTAATTTTACCATACCAACTTTATATCCTTCTTCCCTCACATCATCAACAGCTTGTTCCATTTGTAATGCTAAATCCCCATAGATTACAACACCTACTTTAGCATCATTCATTTTATATTCTTGAATTAAGCCGTTTCCATAATTTCTTCCAAAAACTTTCTCAAATTCAATAGCAACTTCTTTAATTTTTTCCTTTGCTTTTATATGGGCATTGTGAAGTTTCATCCTAAACTCATAGTAAAACCCGGAAGGCATAATAAGATTTCCAAACATCATAGGTCTTTTAGGATCCATCCATATATGAGGCCATCCCTCTTCTCCAGGTAAGGCTGGTAAAAATGAATCAACAAGATCTTGGTCTTCGATGATAACTGGTTTTGACGTATGGGATAAAATAAAACCACCATACGCAATAAATTTTGGAAGCAATATCTCGTGATCTTCACATAATTTATAAGACATTAAAATTTCATCATAAATTTCCTGATGAGAGGCACAAAATGAACTCATCCATCCCGTGTCTCTTTGACTTAATACATCAGTAAAGTCAGCCCAAATATTCCACGGAGGCGCCGGAGCGCGAGAAGCAATCGCAACAACAATCGGAAGTCTCGCTCCAGCAGCCCAGTGAATCATTTCATGGGCATAAAATATACCTTGGCCAGAGGTAGCAGTGAACGTTCTCGTCCCTGCTTTACTAGCACCTACAACCGCGGCAAAGACGCTATGCTCGGATTCAACCCTAATATATTGAGTTCCAGGCATTTCACCTTTATCTGCAAATTCAGATAATTTTTCTACAACAGTTGTTTGAGGTGTTATTGGATATGCACTGATTACCTGAACTCGTGCTGATTTCGCAGCATAAGCTGCGGCTACATTTCCTTTAATAATTTTAGTTTCTCTTTCTTGGATAAAATCCTTTTGGGCTTCAACCATCGTTTATTTCACTCTCTCTTATCATTTCAATTGTATTTGATGGACATTCCTTTGCGCAAATTCCGCAACCTTTGCAGTACTCAAGCTGAATTTCAAAAGAGCCATCTTCTTTCCTTCTGATTACGCCTTCTGGACAATACATCCAACATATACCGCATTGATTACATCCTTCCTTAATTACAGGTCTAAAAGTTCTCCAATCACCTGTAGCACCTATACTCCCCTCTATTGGCAAAGATATAGGAATTGGGGGTAATTCTTCCCAATTTTTATAGTCTTGAACTTTTGGACGCTCTTTTCTTGATTTATTAATTTTTTTCCATTTTTCTGATTTTGAATTCGACATTTTAACTCTCTCTTACAGATTCGTAAGCATCTCTAGCGACACTCATATTTTTTTCTGCTTTATCTATTCCATATTCTTTTTTGATTACTTTTTCCATAATATTTAAATCATAATAACCGGTGACCTTACCAAAAGCCCCTAACATAGGTATATTTAAAATAGGGCCACTAGAGTGCATGAATTCTTTTTTTATGCATATACCTGTAGCATCAACAATAAAAATCCTAATATTTTGTGGTAATCCTTCTGTATCTATTGGATCAGGGCTATTCACGATAAGTGTGACTCCATCTTTTATGGTTGCTTTAATTTTTGGTATATCTAATAGTGAGATATCAAATAATAAAAGATAATCTGGATTTACTACACTATCATAGGTTTTAATGGGTTTTTTCATTGAGATTTTTGAAAATGCTTGTATCGGTGCTCCCCTTCTTTCTGCTCCGATAATAGGGATTGCAATAGTATCAATAAAACCCTTTTCAAATGCCATCTCCGCCAAAAGTTGACTTGCGGTTATACAAGTTTGACCACCTCTACAATGCATAGATATTTCTATAATTTTTTCATCTAAAGACATTTTTTTATCTTCCTCCTACTGTTATTCTGGAGTAAACTATACTTATTTCTTTATATCTGTAAAAATAATGATCAATAAAAAATTTTCGAAATAAAAATATAATCTAAAGGGTTTTTATTGTAATAGATCATTCGTCCTAAATTTTAATCCAAAAGGAACAAAAATGATGATAGTTTTATTTAATAATTAGACTAACTCTTAACTTATAGATACTTCGGAATTAGTTAATATGTCACAAGACGAATTTTCAATCAAATGTCCCGCTTGTAAGCAAGGTATTATTAAATTGAATAAAACAGTGTATGATTTACCTGATAAAGATAAAATGCTCATTTTGAAATTTGAATGTGATAAATGTAGTTTTCTTAAAAATGATATTATCCCTCTTACGACAAATTTAGACTCGGGAATAATGACACTTGAAGTTACTAATGAAGCAGATCTCAAATCAAAAATATATCGCTCTCCTATGGGGAAAATAGAAATTCCCGAGCTTGAGTTGGCGGTAGAACCAGGTCCGAGAGCAGATTTTTATTATACTAATGTGGAAGGTATATTAGTTCGTTTTGAAAATGCAGTTTCAATTTATAGGAATAGTCTTGAGGAAGATGATCAACAAATCCTTGAAATTGAGGATCTTCTTAAAGATTTGAAAGAAGCAATGAGAGGACGATTAAAATTCACACTAAAAATCACCGACACTCAAGGGGGGAGTTATATCATTCCACATGATAAATCAAAATATAAGTTTGAAAAATTTACGAATAATGAATTAAATTAAATATAAAATATGACTTTATCATAATGTTTTATTAAATCAATTCTATTATGTGTGAAAAGTGATGGGAAATCAAATAAAAAGAATTGGAATTTTAACGGGCGGCGGAGCCATGTTCAAGACTTTCCTTGACTGTCGTATACTGCCCTGGTTTGAATTCTGTTCTCTATGGAATCATGCTTAAAGCTTATGATGTAGGTGTTGAATGCGTTGGAATCCTTAAAGGATGGAAAGGATTTATAGAAAATAAGACTATTCCATTGAAAATCAGTGAACATGATGACCTACATACTGTTGGTGGAACGATTTTATTTACAAGTAGAACTAATCCTTTTAATGGCACTGATTCAAAGGAAGAAAAGGCAAAAAAATTAGCAAAACAATTTGATATTTTGGGCATTGATGCTCTAATTGCTATCGGTGGAGATTTAAAATAAGATATATTTTAAACTAAAGACGATACTCTTGGAGTGGCCGATACTATATATCAACTTACTAATGCCAAAGTAGTAGGATGTCCTAAGACCATAGATAACGATTTGGCTGGAACTCATTATACATTTGGGTTCTGGAGCTCGGTACAACTAGCCTCCAACGCAATGGATAATCTTACAACTACTGCACGTTCACATCAAAGAGTCTTTATTGTTGAAATAATGGGAAGAGACGCGGGTTTTCTAACTATGTATAGTGGAATCTCTGCTGGAGCAGATATAATTTTAATTCCTGAGACACCATTTGATCTAGAGAAAGATATAATTGACGTTTTAAAAAGTAGAGTTAATGCGGGTTATAAATATCATATTATAGCTACATCTGAAGGGGCATACCCAAATTCTGAATCATTAAATCGAGATTTTAAAACAATATCAAAGAAAACGTTAGATAAAATGCCAAAAGATACATTTGGCAATCCTCTCTTAGCAAAATTAAATATATCTCAAATAATCGTTGACGAATTGAACTTAAGAGATGACTTAAAACAAGACTTTCAGAGAAATGGAGTGGATTTTGAATGTCGAAGTGTAGTTCTTGGGCATACTATGCGCGCGGGAACACCAAATTCATTTGATAGGATTTTAGGGTTAAGATTTGGACTAGCAGCAATGAAGCTTGTTTTGGAGGGTGATTTTGGTAAAATGGTATCACTCAAAGGGAATAAAATTAAAACAATTTCTCTCTCAGAAGGAGTAAAAAAAAAATATATTACACCTGATAATGATAAAATGGAATTACGCGATTTACTAGTGAAAATTAGGTATTTATCAAAACAGAAATAGAATTAAATTTTCCTATTTTCATTATTTAACCAAAGTGTTTTTCTTCTTCCGCTTCTGAATCTATAGCATCTTGTTCTACGTCGCGACCTAACCATTTCTCACTTAATATTTCTTTATAATATTCATGTTGAATTATTAAATTCATGATTTCAGTTGTCCCTGTCCAAATCTCACCTAATCTTGCATCTCGTAACAACCTTTCAATAGGATACACGGTAGTATAGCCTATTCCCCCCATTATCTGCATTGCATTATTTATTACTTTCCAGCAGGCTTTTGTCGAAAACTTCTTTGATTCGGAAACTAATCTTCTCTGTAAAGAAGCTGGAGCCCGGGCATCAATACTCTTTGCGGTATTATAAATCATCGCTCTTACAGCGTCTAATAGGGTAATGGAATCAGAAATTTTAAAACTCACTCCTTGAAAGTTCTTAATTACCTGCCCAAAAGCTTTTCTTTTGGTACTATACTTAGTAGCAATCCTAAGGCAAGCTCTAGCAAGTCCAATAAAGCCAGATGCAGTAGTTAATCTCTCGGGAACCATCATTTGATAAAAAATCTGTCCTCCTGCTCCTTCATTAAGAATAATATTTTCCTTTGGAACTTCTACATCATTAAATCGTATACGTCCTGCACCTCCCCCACGAGTACCCAGCAATCCGAAAAGATATTCTACTTTTATATCATCATTTCTGTCAACAATAAATAAACTTAGGGAATTACGTGAATCTACCTCTGTGTTTAGGTTTGTTTTGGCATATACTAAGAAGAAATCAGCACCTTCTGCACCTACCACGAACCTTTTTTCCCCATTTAAGATGTAGTTGTCTCCCTTCTTTTTCGCGGTACAAGTAGCCCCAAAGAAATCGGATCCTCCTCTCGGTTCAGTTAAAGCCTCTGCTGTAAATTTAATCCCTTCACACATTGGTTTGAGATATTTCTGTTTCTGATCTTCTGTTCCAAATTTATTAAGAGCTTCCCCACAAATACTTGGTAATGAAAATAAACATGCAAGGGAACTCCCTAATACCCCAATTTCTTCTAGAGCAATAACCTCACTCTCCCAATTTAATCCACGTCCTCCATATTTTTTAGGAAATCTTATCCCTATTAAGTTTTGCCTCGCTAATGACTTTAAATACTCTGTAGGGTATTGGATCTCATCTTTGTCTAATTTTTTTAATAGAGAGGGAGGAACTGCATTTTTTACAAACTCCCGAACCTCATCCCTAAATTTTCGATTATCTTCACTTAATAAATAGTCATACATAATCTTCACTCCTTAAATATTAAACAAATATACTAAGGAAAGGTAATATAAAATATTTAATACATTTTCGTGAAACGCATCTTTCACGAAAATTTGATTTAAGAAAATTTTATTAAAATTCCCTATTATTCAAACTTCAAGTATAGTTCAACAATTTAATCTATATATATTAAAGATCATTATGCAAAACAGAATTAGCATTAAAAATCTTTATTTAAAAAAATTATCCCGTTTTTATATTCCAGAGGTGACTTGAAAGTTCTCATAAAATTTAAACAAACATATAAAAGTTATCCCAATGCTTTTAAAGTGCTGACTCTCGCTACTTTCATTGATATGCTTGGATTTTTCTTATTAATTCCCTTTTATGCACTGTATATAACCGAACATTTTGGCGTAGGTATGACTCAAGTTGGATTTCTGTTCTCTCTTTTCGCAGTAGGAAATATAATTGGTGGTATGATCGGAGGGGCGTTAGCCGACAGATATGGTCGACGTTTGATGGTCTTGATTGGTTTGGTTGCAAGCGGAATAGGAAATGTATTATTAGGATTTGTCAACGATCTGAATCTCTTTTTTGTAATTTCAGCAATTTTAGGTTTGGTGAGTAATTTTGGTCGTCCAGCACGTCAGGCAATGGTTGTTGATATCCTCCCCAAGGAAAAACAGGCAGAAGGATTTGGAATTCTACGTATAGCTTTTAATATTTCAGCAACAATCGGTCCTATTCTTGGTGGATTTTTAGCAACCCAATCTTATATGTCTTTATTTATCACAGATGCTGCGAGTAGTATTATTACAGCTATCATTGTGTATCTCGTCATTCCGGAGACGAAACCTGAAACACTTGATGATGAATCTGAAGAAACAGTAATGAAGAGCTTTATAGGGTACAAAGAGGTGTTAAAAGACGGAATATTTATGTTATTTATCTCTGTGTCTGCTATTATGGTATTAGTATATATGCAAATGAATAGCACTCTGTCTGTATTCTTACGGGATGTTCATGCATTTCCCGTACAATCTTTTAGCTTGTTATTAAGTATGAATGCACTTATGGTGGTAATATTTCAATTCTGGATAGCCAAGAAGATTTCAAAATATGATCCTATGAAGATGATGGCTTTTGGGACCCTTTTTTATATGATCGGTTTTGGTATGTATGGTTTTATCGCTGAACCATATCTGTTTTTCATCGCAATGGTGATTATTACCGTGGGAGAGATGATTGTGACACCAGTTGGACAGGTTGCGGCTGCTTCTTTTGCTCCTGAAGATAAACGAGGACGATACATGGCAATTTACAGTTTCCAATGGACTATTCCAAATCTGTTTGGGATTATAGGCGCTGGGTTAGTTATGGAGAATCTTGGACCAAACTGGGTGTGGTATTTGGCGGGGATCTTGAGTTTAATTTCAGTTATAGGATTTTGGCTACTTAGTTTTGCCTATAAAAATCGTTTATTAAAAGAAAGGAAATCAATTAATGAAGAAGAGAAAATAACTACTCTACCTCGAATACAATCTTAATATATTCATATTTAGAATTAAGTAATTTCAGAACATTTTGAGTAAATGATCTTAAATTTATAACATGCTTAGGTTTTTCATCTCTTTGTTCAATTATGAATTCATGTAACATATTTCTGGTTGCTTCTGGACCATTTTTCTCAAGATATTTTTGCCAATTAATCGAGGATCTACAGATTCTTTCTAATGCTTCATCAGGATAATTATTTTTGTTAAAAATTTTATCATGATACTTATTTAAAACAATACTAATCCGATCTATATGATCAGCAATGCCTTCGGAATATCGACAAAAACTAATTATATTTGATGTAATCCTAGAGCTTCTAGTATTTGTGGTAGCTTCAAAAGATTCCCAGACATTATTCCACTCATCCGTATGATTCTTATTTAATTCATTACTATAAAGAACCACATTGATTAAATCATTGAGATCAACATCAAATCCTCTTTTTAGTTTTTTAATGAAAATTTCTCTAAGGTTCGTTCCCTCGAAGTAATTTTCATTCACAAAATCAAGTAAGTTGTTAAGGTTATCCGCTGTACACACAGCTTCATGTAGTACTTCACTTGTATTGGTATCAAACCATTCTAGAATTTTTTCCCATTGATTTGCTTCTTTATTTTTTACCCAGTCCATTTGTTTTAAAGCCTGGTCTAGCAAGCTCACTTGAAACGTAAAAAAGTTAATTGAACCAGTAAAGCGTTTTCTCCTCCAATCGCTAGTTGTATATTTCCCTAGATATAATTTCATAGCACCTCGTACTAATGATTTTTTACCGTTTTTCAAAGCAATATTGGCATCCTCATAGTAGAAGGAACTTATATTTTCAGAGCATTCAACGATATAGTTCAAAACTTTTCTAACTTCTGCTGCTACGATATCTGAAGGGATTTCCCCATCTGAGGGGTATATTAGGGCTTCACCTTCTAAAAATGTGTTAAACAATTCAAAATCATCATCTGGAATTATATAAGAAGAAGTTTTAAACAATTGCTTGCTAAATCTGTAATGCATATAACCATTATCGTCAATTCTAGTTTTATGATCAATAGGGGATACATCTCTAAGTTTATCACCTTCTTGAATAGTATCTGCTTTTAAATCCCAAATCCCTTCCATTTACCAACAACTAACTAGATGTGCAACAATGATTATTTTATTAAATATATATTTCTCTTAAAACAATTCGATTATTTTATGCTAAGAATATTTTATTAAATAAGGAAATCTTATTTTTCTATTTCAAAAACTACTTTAGCGTTCTTAATTCTGGAATTCAAAAGATCTAGCACTTTATCTGCAAAGTGCTTGAGATTTTTAGAATAGTATCGTTTGAAATAACCTTGTTCAAAAATATAGTTATGAATCATTTCCCTAGTTATGTCTAGACCATGCCTTTTTAGATATTTTTGCCAATGAATTGATACATGAGTAATTTTAATAATTTTTTGATCTGGATATATTGTTTGATCAAAAATCAAATCGTGGAGTTTAATTAGTATATTCCCTACTCTTTCAAGATAATCTGCAATTGAATGAGAATACCTAACTAGGGTTATCAAATTTGAAATAGTTCTTGTACTTCGAGTGTTAGCACCCTCTTCAAAAGCATCCCACGCTTCATACCATTCATCAACCGCAAAACCTTCTGCTTTATTAAAAATCATTGCAACATTAATGATATCGCTAATGTCGACATCATGTCCTCTTTTAATTTTCTTACGAAAAATATCCTTCAATGTAGTGCCTTCAAGATAACTTCCCCCACCAAAATCTAGAGCTTGATTAATGTCATTGGATGCAATAAGCATAAGGGTTTCTCTTTCATTCGTAGTAGGATTGTCCCAATAAACTTTCTTTTCCCACTCTCTAGTAACTTTATTTTTTACCCATCCCGTCTTTCTTAAAACATGCTCTAATAAATCAACCTCATGAACCCAAAAATCTATATCATCAGTAAAACGCTTCCTTCTCCAATCTCTTGTAGTATATTTACCTAAATATAATTTAACAGTCCCTCTAAGTAAATCAAATGTACTATTTTTCAATAATTCAAATGCTTCTTTATGATAAACGGCCTTAGGATCTTTGGATATATCTGTAATCCCCTTTAAAATATCTCTAGCTTCCCCCGCAACTATATCAGTAGGGATATTTCCATCAGAAGGATATTCCCTTGAACCTCCATTTATGAATTTTTGAAAAAGTGTGATATCATTTGAGGGGACACTATATCTAGGATTATTAAACATAATTTTATCAAATACATAATGTGTAAATCCCTCATTATCCACATTCGTTTTATTATGTAAAGGAGAAATATCTCTTAGTCTATCTCCTTTCTCTACAGTATCTGCTTTAGTATCCCAAATTATAGTCATATGAGATATTAAAATGAATGAAATCTTTAAAAATTATTAATTTAAAATATAAAATTTATTTTTAAACATTGACTCTATTGATAATGTATGAGTAATTTTTTTAATGTGAAATTATTTACTCCTTGGGATTCTCTAAATTCAAAAACTCTAACTCAAGTGAAGCTTTTTTCATTGCAAAATATTTTCAAATCATTTCCTGTAATTGAACCTGAGTTTTTTGATGATCTTCTCTCAAACTTGTATAAATTCAAGCATTATTCATGGACTGAATGTGTTAAAAGAATAGTTGGTCCAAAGACTGAGGATTATGATATATCCAGTTTTAACTTTATTTGGGCTTATGATGACCAAAATCGCATGTATCAATTCTTGTTTCAAAAAATCGAAGAAAAAAAGACTTCTCAAGCAATTTTGGTAGCTCTGGCTCCTCCAGAATTAGGCAAATTGTTTAAACAATATAAGGATGAAGCCATTTTACGCATATTATCTTTACTGAATAATCCAAAAAAAATGAAATTTGTAATGGTTTTAGCACCAGAAGGAAAATCTATTGCCGAAGAACAACAATTTTTTCAAGTAGGTAACAAAGATTTAGAGAAATTGAAATTCAATGCCATGCTTAAGCAGATGCCAAACATAAAAGGAAAATGGTTTCCCGAATATTCACCACGATGTCCCAGTTGCAATAGGGTTATCGTAGAAATAAAAGGATTTAATGTGGGGCTTCTTAAATTAAAATGTCCCTATTGTGGGTGCCAAACAAGTTAATATTAAACGAAATTCGTAAAAAGATACAAAGGATTAGGAAAATTCTACTCTTTTTTCAAAATCTATAATAATGATTTTTATTCAATCATTGGATATATAAATTATTAATAGAACTAAAAAAATAGAAAGTAATTCAATTTTGTTTGTTGCAACCTTAGATTTAGGAACAACTGGATGTAGAACATTTATTTTCGATTTAGCTGGGACAATAATTGCAGGCGATTACCAAGAATGGGAAAGTTACTATCCTTCTCCATCATATGTTGAGCAAGATGCAAATATTTGGTGGGACTCAATCAAAAAAACAATTGAACGAGCAATTAAAAAGAGCGGAATTGATAAAACTGATATCGTGAGCCTTTCAGTTACTAATCAACGTGAAACTATTGTTCCCGTTGATAAAGAAGGCAATCCCCTTCATAATGCATTAGTTTGGCAGGATAGACGAACGATTGATCAGGTAGAGTTCATTGAGAAAGTAGTAGGAATTGATAGAGTTTATAAAACTACGGGTTTAACAATCGATCCTTATTTCTCTGCTACAAAAATCCTGTGGTTCAAAGATAGAAAACCAGAGATTTACAAAAAAACTCATAAATTTCTTCTTGTTTCAGATTTCATAATTCATAAGCTAACTGGTAATTTTTATACTGATTTCTCAAATGCCTCACGAACTATGTTATTTGATATAAATAATTTGCAATATTCTGATGAGATTGCTTCTGCTTTAGAAATCGATTTGGATAAAATGCCAGAAGCATTAACTAGTGGTATAGATATAGGAGAAATGATTACTGATGAGACTTTATTCGATAAGAAAACTTTGGTAGTTACAGGGGCGGGAGATCAGCAATCTGCGGCTTTAGGTGTAGGTGTTGTTACTCCTGGAGAAATGAAATGTACAACTGGAACAGGTAGTTTTATCCTTGCATTTTTAAATAAGCCAAATTTCGATCCACAGAAACGTGTCTTATGTAGTTGCCATGCTGTTCCTGGTACTTGGGTTCAAGAAGCTAGTATCTTTACATCTGGGGCGACCCTTCGATGGTTTAGAGATCAAGTTGGTCAAGTTGAGAGCACTTTAGCTAAGGAAAATGGTCAAGATCCATATGATTTAATAACTGCTCAAGCTGAAGAATCGCCTATGGGCGCAAACGGCTTAGTTTTAATACCACACCTAGTTGGAGCAGGAGCACCACATTGGAATCCTCATGCAAGGGGAATATTATTTGGCCTAGCGTTAGGTCATCAACGTAAGGATATATACAGAGCTGTGCTTGAAGGAGTTGCTTTTGAAATTCGTAAAAATATCGAAGTCTTTAAAGAAATTGGAATAGAACCCAAGGAACTGAAATTAACTGGTGGAGGTTCACGTTCAGATTTATGGAATCAAATTTATGCAGATGTTCTGGGAGTTACATGCGTAAGATATGTGATTGAAGAAGCAACTTCTCTTGGAGCTGCAATACTGGCTGCTTCAGGAGCAGGATTATTTTCAGATATCTCAAAAGCTGCTGAAAACCTGTGTAAAGTAGAAAAAAAATGGATTCCTCATGAAGGTCATAACAAATTCTATGAAAAGATGTATAATTTTTCAAATGACTTGTATAAGCTACTGAAAAATCAAAATATGTATAGAAAGTTAAGTGAGATCATCTCGAATGAAGTCAAATAATACGCGACTTATCATATTTTTTTTATGAACTTTTGTCTTAATCATCAATTTTATATAGTTAAATTGTTATTTTTTCTATAATCAATATTACTTAGTGTTGTTTGGACGATATTTTTCTAAAAAACTCTGACCAAACTATCTTGGAATTTAAGAAAAATAAAACTCAGTATTCGAAAATAAAAATATGAAACAAAAATTCGTCCACGATTAAAAAAAAGTAAGATAATAACAAGATTCAAAATACCATTAATGATTTGGATGTGAGAAATATGGAAAATACTTCTATTGCCCCTATAAGAGAATTTAGTAAATCACAGAAAATTGTCGCTGGAGTTTTCTATATAATGATTGTAATTGCTAGTCTCGCCTCTCTGGGAGGGGTGATATGGACTCTTGCTGATATATTTATTGGACCTACTGGGAAATTCCAATTGTTTTTAGAACTAAATTTAGGATATAAAATTGCTATGGTTGGTGGGTTTTTAGCAGGACTATTTTTCCTACTTGTATTCTTTTTTGGGCTTTTCAAAAAATCTTCACGTTCCCTCATCGGTTTTATTTATAAAAAAAGGGAGCTTGAGGAAAAGTATAAAAATCGAACAGGCGTAAAAATTGCAGCCGGTGGATTATTGTTAAGTGTCATAGTTATTATTTTTGGCGTAATTTTAGCCATCATTTGGGATGTGTTGGCCGGACCAGGAGGATCATTTTCAGATATTACTTTTTTAAGTAGCACAGGACCTTGGGTTTTAATCATAGGAATTGGTATCTTTCTTTTAGTTGGATCTGCTCTTTTTATGATATATTTTTGGAAAAATGGCTATTATATAATTTTGAAAATCATGGGTGCGCTAGAGAAAGAAGATAAAAAAAAGTAAATCGATCATCAAATAAGAAATATTACAATTTTTTATTTTTATATTCTTTTTAAATCACTAATCTTTTGCTCTTATCATTTTTTTAATTCCTTCTGGTTTATTTAATGATTAAACTATTTTTTTAGTTAATCAGAGATTACTAAATTAGAAAAATGGCTATAAAAATTGGCACAGTTTTCAATTATCTTCAATTACCCGATGTATCACAATTCCCCTTCGTTATCAGTAAAAGAAAAGATGAAATTTTTATCCAAAAAGGACTATTTGTTTATACATATTCCGATGAGGGATTTTTAATCGGGGTCATTGAGCGAATTGTTCTTTTAAATGAATATTTTACCGATGCTTTAACAATTAAAGCCTATAATGACAGTAATAATCCAAACATATTAAAAGGACTATTTCCAAGTGAAGATTTTGAATTTGCAATTGGTATTGTAAAATGTCTAGGTTTAATAAACTTCAAGGGTGAATCAGAAAAGGAGATTAAGAAGATCTTAAGAATGACATATCCTGCTAGTCCTGGAAGAGATGTTAATATTCTAGAAGAAGAACTACTAAATCAATTCATTGGTTTTTCCAGAGAAGATGGACTTAGCGTAGGTAAGGTTAAAGTTTCCAATATGGATGCAAAAATAAATATTAATAGGTTGTTGAATAAGCATTTTGCAATTCTTTCTATTTCCGGTGGTGGTAAAAGCTATCTCACATCGGTTCTCATTGAAGAATTATTAACAAGAGATGAGAAATATGGCACACCTGCGATTATCCTTTTTGATGTACATGGTGAATATCTTTATTTAAAAGAAACACCGGAATTAAAAGAGAAAGTAAGTATTCAAGATGCTTCCTATTTTCAAATTGCAGTTCCTAAAATGTCGGGCTACTCTTTTAAAAAATATCAAGAAGACATTTCAAACGTTCAAGTGCGTGAATTATCAAAATACATCAAAAAATTGAAGATAAGAGATGATAAGAGAGGACGTTATACTATAAGTGATATTATTAACCAAATTGAGGAAGAACCTGATGGAAATAAAAGCACACGCCAAGCTTTAATAGGTTGGTTATCTGATTTAGAACGGTTAACTTTATTCGGTCCCCAAGAAAATCCTATTTTAGATAAAATAATTGAAAAACAGAAAATCACAATTTTCAACCTTCAAAAAGAGATAAGCATTAGAAAAAAACAAATTATTGTTGATTATATTTGTGATCGATTATTTAAATTAAGAAGGATGGATAAAATTCCCCCGTTTTTACTTATTGTTGAAGAAGCACATCAGTTTTGTCCTGAGGCAGCTCATTCCAAATCAATTTCGAAACCTATAATTGAGATGATTGCACGAGAAGGAAGAAAGTTCATGTCATGCTTATGTCTGATTAGTCAAAGACCGAAGAGATTAAGTACTACGGCTCTTTCACAATGTAATTCAAAAATAGTGTTAAATATAAAAAATCCATATGATTTAAAGCATCTTATGGACAGTTCTGAGGCAATTACTAAAGAATATACCACCATGATCTCAAGTTTAGGTGTAGGTGAAATGTTATTGATGGGAAATGCAGTAAACTATCCTGTTTTTATTGATATACGAGAGAGAAAATATAAATCTGAAACAGACAAAATATCACTATCTCAGGTTTGTTTGAATTGGGAAAAAAAACAATTAAATTAAATCTGTTATAAGTCCTTCCCTTATTGCTTTGGTACGTTTATTAAAAACAATCATTTTTTTGTTCTTAGAAACCCGAAAAACATTGATTATTCCCATACTCTCCATTTTCATAAATAATTCTTCTAAAATTAAACTATTAATATGTGGGAATTCTTTTTTTAAGAGCTCTTCAAGACGTTTATCTAAAATTTCTCCTTTGTTTTTAATTAAGAGATCCATGACTGAATTTATAATCGGCTTTTGATTCCAATGACTAGATTCGATATTAATCACCTAATGATTTTATTTGGTTTAATTATTCTATAATTGATAATATTTTCTTTCTAAATAATTTTACTTACATTATACGAATAGTCTGTCTTCTTTTTTGTCTTCAATTCTTCTACTTTTTAATTTTTCACCGAATTTTTCATACCAATCTATTATTTCTTTAGTCATGGAAGGATGTATGTCTTGTCTAGAGTCTTTAAAATGGTCTGCTGTGACTTTTCTTGCTCTTATATTTTCTCTAAGAGCTGACATCGCAGCTTCACGACACCACGTCTCTATATCCGCACCAGAAAATCCCTCAGTGAGTTCAGCTAATTGTTCAATGTTTATATTCGATGCAAGAGGCATTTCTTTTGTAAATATTTTAAGGATTTCAATTCTTGCTTTTTTTTCCGGTGCAGGAACCAACAATATACGATCAATTCTTCCAGGTCTGATCAGCGCAGGATCTAAAATATCAGGACGGTTGGTTGCGGCAATTACGACGATATCTTTCATCACTTCTAATCCATCCAGTTCAGTTAAAAATTGAGATAGAACTTTTTCAGATACTCCCGAATCAGATGTGTGCCTTCCACGACTCGGTGCTATTGAATCGAATTCATCAAAAAAGATAATACATGGTGCAGCCATTTTTGCTTTCCTAAATACTTCTCTTATTGCTTTTTCACTTTCTCCAACCCATTTAGATAGAAGTTCTGGTCCTTTTATTGATATAAAATTAGCTTTACTCTCAGTTGCTACCGCTCTTGCAAGTAAGGTTTTACCACATCCGGGAGGTCCATATAGCAAAATTCCTTTCGGTGGTCTAATTCCCATACGTGTAAATATAGCTGGGTTAGATAATGGCCATTCCACAGCCTCAACTAACCGTTGTTTTAATTCTTCTAAACCTCCTACCTGATCCCAAGGTACATTTGGAACTTCGACAAATACTTCTCTTATTCCAGAAGGTAATACTTCTTTTAAGGCTGATTCGAAATCATCTTTTGTTACCTCAATTTGTTCTAATAATTCTGGATCAATTATCTCTGATTCTAAATCTATATGAGGTAAATACCTTCTTAATGCAGCCATCGCTGCTTCGCGAGCGACAGCAGATATATCTGCCCCAACAAACCCATGAGTTATCTGTGAAAATTCTTTTAATGAAATCTTCTTATCCAAGGGCATATTACGCGTGTGAATTTGAAAAATCTCTAACCTTCCCTTTTCATTTGGTACTTTTATCTCAATTTCACGATCAAATCTTCCGGGTCTCCTTAGAGCAGGATCCAAGCTATTGGGTCTATTGGTTGCTCCAATGACAATTACCTTTCCTCTTCCATGCAAACCGTCCATTAAGGCTAAAAGTTGAGCAACTACTCGACGCTCCACTTCTCCAGTAACCGTTTCTCTCTTTGGAGCAATAGCATCTATTTCATCAATAAATATTATAGATGGGCTCTTTTCTTCAGCCTCAATAAAAAGTTTACGTAATTTTTTCTCAGATTCACCATAAAATTTACTCATAATTTCTGGTCCATTTATTGATATAAAATGTGCTTCACTCTCATTAGCAACAGCTTTAGCTAGTAAAGTCTTCCCACAACCTGGCGGACCTCTTAGTAATACCCCTTTTGGGGGATCTATTCCTAAACGCTTAAATAAAGAAGGGTGTCTCAAAGGTAATTCAACCATTTCTCTTACACGCTGGATTTCTCTATCAAGACCGCCAACTTCTTCATAAGTAATATAACCAACCCCAGTTTCAACATCTTCGGTAACTTTTTCACTAATATTCAGAATTGTATCTTGTGTTATTTTGCATACAGTGTTCGGTCTCATGCTAATTACTTTAAAAATAATTTCTCTACTGATCCCTAAAGATATGAAAACAAAATCATCAAGAGTTATTGGATAGTTATTTAGTTTTCTTTTAACAAAACTTTCAAACCGTGGAGTATTTCTTAATTTTACACTTGATGGTGCCAAAACTATATTTTGGGCGACTTCTGCTATTACTTTACGAATTTCTAATGTGTCGTCAATTCTTATTCCTGTGTTCTTCTGTAATCTTGAATCAACACGAACAATTCCTAAACCATTATCTTGAGGGTAACTTGGCCATGCTATCCCCGCACTCTGTTTTTTTCCAATAACTTCAAGGCAATCACCTGTTTGAATGTTCAATTTTTCCATAGTTTTTTGATCAATTCGGATTATATTCTTCCCAATATCTCTTTTTTTAGCTTTTTGGACCCTTAAAACGACACTCGGAGCCTCTTTATCCTCTTCCTTTGTATCTTCATCCTCTTTATTATCTTTCGACGACATAATATTTCGTTTATAAGAAAATATTTTTCAACTAATATCTTGAATTAATAATTCTGTAAAAATTTTTCTGTTTTTTTTTATAGATAATCTTTAAGATTTTTTAAGAAAATCATCTAGAGATACTTGAACTTTTGATGAATCTAATTTCCTTAAACGATCTAAAGCATTTTGCACCCTCTGTCTTGAGAAATTATGCTGTTCTATTAACAATTCCTCAATTCTTTCAAAGTTTATTTTTTTAGATTTTGGTCTATTGTAATCCTTTTTTACATCAGGAAGTAAAAAAATTTCTTTTACCTGTTCAATGAGTTTAAGATCTAAATCAATTTCTTTATTACCTACTTTAACTTTATTTTTTAATATATTTTCAATAGAACCAAATTTTTTTATTAAATCTAAGGCAGTCTTTTGACCAATACCCTTGATTCCTGGGAAAAAATCATTACCAATTAAAATTCCCATTTCAACTAATTGCTCACGAGTTACATCTAAATTCTTTAAAAATTTCGATAATGAAACATATTCTATGTCTAAGGTAACGGTTGTATCTTTCACTTTTTTAATTCGATTAATGGCGAAATTCCGAAGTAACCTCTCACCCCCAAATAATAATGTGTCATAATCTTGAGAAGCACAAGCCCAAGCATCCCCAACTTCAACCATATATGCTGATTGAGCTTCTCCTTCAGAGCTAGCTTGAATTATTGGGATACCCATAGATTCAACTAATTTTTTACTCTCCTCTATCATGTCTGCATCAAGTTTAGATGTCATTTGTGCAAATTTCTTTGCTTCTTTAAAATCTTCAGCATCTTGAGCTTCGATCATTTTCTTTTGAGCTTCTTTCTTAATTTTTTTCCGTTCTTTAATAGTGTCTAACTTTAATTCAGAAGAAATCCCATCAAAAACATAAATTGGTTTGATATTATGCTCTAAAAAGTTTATACTCCTATAGAACAATCCTGAAAGATGCGAAGTTATATTTCCTTGGTAATCTTTTAGAGGTGTTCCATCTCGTTGCCGGATTATGGCTAAAAATTGATAAATTGTGTTAAACGCATCAATGCTTATTGTTTTATTAAAGAGGTTATCAAATGTTATCGTTCTTTTGACTTCATTTACTAATTCATTGATTTTTAATCCCATTTTCGCATTTTTACCTCTTTTTCACTCTTACAATCATAAAATATGATTTAAATTATATAATTACCACCATTATAATTCTTTACTTTTTGGTCTTCTTCTTAATTGAGAGCCACATATTTCACATTTTTTCTTTAAGTCCTCTGCTTTAAAAGTCTTTTGACAAAACGAGCAATAAACTTCCCAAATGATTTTTGTATCAATTCCTTCCTTGTATAACGGTGAATAGGGAACATTCAATTCAGAACATACATTTTCAATTGAATAGTCATCTGAAAAAAGAATTACATTCTGATCCTTAGTATCGATTAGTTCAATAGCTAAAGCAATAAGATCTTTATCGGCTTCTGATAATGCTTTAAAATCCCCAGTTTTCTTTGCCTTCCTTTCAACAACTTTAGAATACTTCTCTAAGGGAGATTTAATAATGAGCTTTTTATTATCCAGAGCAACATGTATTCTGTTTAAAATATTTCTATTCTTATCTTTATATCTTTTAACTTCAATTTCTTCGATAATCATGGGAGTAGTATAAATTGTTCCTAGTACTAAATTAAGCTCTAATCCTTTTAGAAAGATATTCGTATCAAAAACCAAATGTGAAACTTTATTATTCATATTATTATTATTCCTCTGGACTATCATCCAAAGGTACTCTGACCGTTCCTATAATTTTCTTTCTTAAACGAGAATAGTAACTTCTACTAAATCGAATAAACTTATTTTTAGTATTTGATTTACGAATTCTGATTTTTGTATTAGGAGCAACTCTTTTTATTATACGCTGTCCATCGATAACAATTTTTGCATCTAACCGTGGTCTTAAAAGCTGAATATCAACAATTGAATCAAGTGAAACTATAATTGGTTTTAATCCCGACCCCGCAAAACTATTTAAAGGTGTAATTTGCATAACATCTAGACTGGGATTAACAATTGCCCCTCCCGCACTTAAATTATAAGCCGTGGACCCTGTTGATGTAGAAATAATTACACCATCCAAATAACTTCGATTAAGAAATACATTGTTTATCTTTATTGATACTTGTAAGACTTTGGAACTTTTAGAAGATATAATTAACACCTCATTCAACGCATCACTTAACCTAATTTCATCAGAGTTTTTCACGATATAAGGTGTTATTTTCGAACATAGTTCATATTTATAATCACCATTTAATACCTTTGTAAGGTCATTAAAAATAGTTCTTTCACTCGACTCATCTAAGAAACCTATAGAACCAACATTTACCCCTAAAATAGGGGGAGGATCTCGTTGAGATAAGCCATTAGCAACTCGTAATACAGAACCATCACCACCGATGATTACAATAAATTTTATATTTTTATCAGTCATCTCACTTAAATCCAAGCCATTATGTGGGAAAATTTTAGGCGCAATTCTCGTTTCTAAAGAAACTACTTCCCCCTTCTGAACCAAAAAATCAAAAACTCTCTTTGCTAACTTAACTGCTCTTTCTGAATCCAGTCTACAAGCTAAAGCAATAGTTTTATTTTCCATAATTCCTTGCATTTTGAAATGAATTCTTACCTAATTAATCAATATCAAATCTTGATCCAAAAAATAAAGGATGATCTTGAAATTAAAATTAATGATTTTTCATCTTTATAATCTTCAAAACGGAACTAGTTCGTGAAAACTCTATTTATAAGTGTTTTTCCAGCTAGTTGCCAATAATCAACTTGCGCTGTTGATATTTTATCTGGATTTGCTTGCAATTCTTTTAATTTCTTTATTATATCCTCTTCTTTCGGCCAATCAACGTCAATTGATTCATAGGATTCTAAATCCATAATATTTATTGAAATATCTTCAATAAAGTTGATTTGAGCACTTCCCTTGATTATCTCAGGAACTTCAACCATATGACCGCTTGGAATGGTAAGCGAGCGTTTATTATCGTCAAAAAGACCGACACATACTACTCTAACTTTAGCGTGACCATGTTTACCACTTTTACTTCTTTCTGTGGCCTTGATAATACAAGGTTCGGCTTCATCTCCTTCCCCAACCATGATATATTGCCCGGTTTTTAACTTTTGTATCTCTGTTCTTCTAATAGACAATTAGTTTTACACCTCAGTTTATTAATATATCCAAAATTTTTTAATTTTGACATTTCTTTTAATTTATGATAATATTATATTTTAACAAAAAAAAATATTAGTTTTTGAGACTTATTTCAAATACAAGTAAAATTTTAAAAGCTGGGATTAGATGGTTTTAGAAAAACTTGGTAGGTCATTGGACACCGCTATTAGAAAGATAAGACGATTACCTATTGTTGATAAAAATGCAATAGATGAATTGATAAAAGAACTACAACGCGCATTGCTCTCTAGTGATGTAAAAGTGGATCTTGTTTTCGAGATGACGGAAAATATAAGAAAAGAAGCAATGAATACAAAGTTGCAGAAAGCACGGAGGAAAGACTTTATAATAAAATTAGTTCATGATGAATTAATTCATCTTTTAGGCGGTAAACCCACCCCAATTCGGATAAAACCAGGAAAAAAGAATGTGATTTTGCTTGTTGGGATTCAAGGTTCTGGAAAAACAACTACAATTGCAAAACTAGGGAAATATTATAAAAGTAAAGGATATAAAGTTGCTGTATTAACAACTGATACATGGCGTCCTGGTGCTTATGAACAATTGGTACAATTAACGGAACAAATTGGAATTAAATGCTATGGGAATCCAAATGAAAAAAATGCCATTAAAATTGCGATCCAAGAAACAAAAAAAGCGATTAATGATGGTAATGATTTAATAATTGCCGATACAGCAGGAAGACATAAAGAAGAGAAAGATTTAATGAAAGAAATGGCAGTTCTTGAACAAAAACTAAAACCGAATGAAATTTGCTTAGTAATCGATGGTACA
Source organism: Promethearchaeota archaeon (assembly GCA_019894875.1). The sequence goes on from JAGXNR010000001.1 coordinate 65,216, forward strand.
TTAGGCCAGCAAGCATACAACCAAGCAGAAGCATTCGATCAGACAACTAACCTCGGTTCGATAATTGTTACAAAATTAGATGGAACTGCTAAAGGTGGGGGTGCTTTATCCGCATGCGCTGCCACAAATGCAGGCATTCGTTTCATCGGTCTAGGTGAAAAAGTTGATGATCTAGAAGAATTTGAACCCACGAAGTTTGTAGGAACTCTACTTGGTGTGCCAGATATTGAATCATTAATCCAAAAAGTTGAAGATGCCGAAATTGCACCCGATGAAGAAACTATTAGACGAATGATGCATGGGAAATTCACACTTGAAGATCTTTATATGCAACTCAAAAGTATTAAAAAAGTGGGTAAATTTCAGTCAATTCTATCCATGATGGGTGGAGGGAATATCCCAGACGCTTTAAAGGATGATGCTGAAAGAAACCTTGACCGATGGAAAGTCGTCTTAGATTCAATGACATATGAAGAGAAAATGGAACCGAAAATCATAAAAAAAACAAGGAAAAGAAGGATTGCTATTGGATCGGGTACAAATTACTCTGTAATAAATAAGATGCTCGATCAGTATAACCAGATGAAGAAATTCATGAAGAGATTCCTTCAAATGCAGAAAAAAGGGAAAGGAATTCCAGGTATGCCTGGACTACCTGGTGGAAAAGCTGGTGCTGATTTCATGAAAAAGCTAGGTAAATTTTAGTAATTATTTTATATTAAAATTAAGTTTGATTAGATTGGTTAACTTCCTATTACTCATTGAAGAGATTACTCAGTACAATAAAGAAATCATCAATAGAGGTCTTACTCCTCAAAAAGTTTACGAGTTATGTTCATGTATAAGAGAAACTTTTTGTTTGTCCTATTCGATTAGGAAAAATAATAATCTTTTTTTCTATTTTCAAAAAGAGCACATTTTAGTTAGTTTCATTGGGAGTGAGTTAAGACATTTAGGTCCAGATGAAAGATCTCAAGCTCTGTTGTTAGAAAAAGCTCTAAATAAAGCAAATGGAATAAATTTCATTGAAAAAGATGGGAGTAAGCAATCTACTCCCGGTATTTATATTTTAAAGTTTTTAGATCACCCCTCATTTCATAGATATATTCAATCTTTAATTGAAGGAACAGTTTATCTCGTAATTGATAATGAGGAGTTCATTAAAAAAGAAAGGGATATTTATGCCCCTAATATCAATATTGAATTTTTTATAGATAGAAATTTGTTTATTATACCAACCTATGATAATTTTATTGATAATTCCAAGATTTTAACCCTATTTAAGGAAATGAAAAAAATAAAATTCTTATCTCTTTCTAAAATTAAACAAATAGAAAATAAAATTTTATATATTAATTATCGAAAAGATCATCAAGATTCTGTACAGTTATGATTTTAAAAAACGGTAAAATATTTTCTAAAGGATTTATACGTAATGGAGATATTCTTATCAATAGTGGGGTAATTACAAAGATCAAATATGAATCAGATGAAATTGATTTTAAAAAGTTATTAGATAAAAATCAAGATGGTAAGGTCATAGATTGTGAGAATAGACTTATTTTACCAGGAATTATCGATATCCATTCTCATTTACGGGATATGGAACAAAGCGAAAAAGAAACCTTTTTTACAGGAACGAGAGCCGCGGCATATTCTGGGATAACAACCGTCTTTAATATGCCAAATACCAAACCCCCCGCTATTACTGAGGATCAAGTTAAAAAGTGGATGGAAAAAGCCCAAAACAATATTAATGTAGATGTTGGATTTATTGCTGGCGTTCCTAAAGGGATTAATGATGTTGAGATTAAGAAGATTATTGATTTAGGTATTATTGGTTTTAAGATTTACCCATTAAGTCCATTAAGCGAAATAGATTGGAAGAAATCTGAAAATATTCGAAAAATCCTAAATATTTCTGCTAAATTCCAAATTCCGATATTTATTCATGCTGCCTTTCCCCTCTCCGATAAAGAAAAAAATCAAATTGTTGATGATTTTAAAATACAAAGACTTTCTATCTTGGAAGTTCATGATAGATTAAATCCTGTAAAAATGGAGAAGAAGTTTTGTGATTTTATAATACAGAATTATAAAGATTATGTCGCTGATAATAAAACAAAACCGAAAAAGTATCCAATTATTCATTTTTGCCATATTAGCTGTAAAGAGGCTTATTTACTTATCCAAAAAGCAATGGTTTCAAATGAAAACTTCAGAATATCTTATGAAATTACTCCCCATCATCTTTTTTTATCAAAAGATTTATCATTAGATAAGTCAACTTACGGAAAAGTGTTACCTCCCTTAAGGAGCAGAGAACATCATCTTTTTTTGTTGAACGAACTTAAAGAGGGTAATATTTTATTAATTGGTACCGATCACGCTCCACATACAATAGAAGAAAAATCTAAAGATTATTTAGAGGCACCCTCTGGATTCCCTGGTTTTGAAACTTATCCTAAAGTGTTGATAGATCAAATTTTTAATTTCAGACTCTCATTAGAAAATTATGTGAAGGTATCTTCAGAAAACCCCGCAAAAATTTTTCATTTAACAAATAAAGGTTTTATTGAAGAAGGATATAATGCAGATTTGATGATAATTGAGAAGATCCCTGAATATTTGATTAAATCCGTAAATTTTAAGACGAAAGCTAAATTCTCTCCATTTGAAAATTCTACTAGTACTGTTTGTATTTGGAAAGTTTTCTTGAAAGGAAATGAAATAAATAACGAAAAAAGTAGTTCAAGAGGAACGATAATAAACGCAAGTTATAAAGTATAAATATTTAAGCGGTATAATGTTACTTAACTCAAAAGAATCATGTGAAGTTAAATATGGACGATGAGGAAAAGTTTAAGTTAGAAGACGGAGAAATGCTAATAAAGTTTGCTAGGGAAAATATTGAATTTTTCCTTCAAAATAATAGAAAAATTCCTGTTGCAGAAGAAATAAAAGAAAAATTTCATGATAAATATGGTGCATTTGTTACTTTAAACACACGTGGAGCATCAGAAGGTTCTTTAAGAGGGTGTATCGGTTATATTGAACCTACATATTCTCTATATGATGTTATTCACAAGGTTTCCATCAGTTCTGCTATTGAAGATCCTCGATTTCCTTCTGTAGCACTTGAGGAAATGGAGAATATATTGATTGAAATATCTATTTTAACTCCACCTAAACTAATAGAAGTTAACGATCCCGAAGATTATCCTAATAAAATCGTAATTGGAAGAGATGGGTTAATTGCTGAAAAAGGTATGAGACGAGGATTACTTCTTCCTCAAGTCCCGGTGGATCACGGAAGAAATTGGGATGTGATAACTTTTCTTTCTCATACATGTTCAAAAGCTTGGTTAGATCCTGATGCATGGAGAGATCTAACAACCAAAATTTACTCGTTTCAAGCAATATTATTTGAAGAGGAAACACCTAGAGGGAAAGTTACCCGAAAGTATCTTAAATAGAGCATTCCTAGGAATAATAGTAACGCAAAAACCTAAATTTCAAATCTTCTAATTCTCTATGAAGAAATTTTTTACTTATTTTTCAAGATTTATAACTAATTTATTTAAATATAAAAGGTGATTAATATTAAGAAAATTATATCTGAATACTCAAGAACAGTTTTGTTTGAAAATTTTAAAAAGTGTAGAAGACAAATAATCTCATTCTTTTCTTAGAAGAGGAAGTGAAAATGGTACAAATCAACGGCGTTATGTGTAATGCCCTAACATTTTATGACAAGGATTTCAAAATCATAGAAGATGTTAATTCACTTCTTATTAGGCACATTTTAACTAACGATGCAAATTCCATTTTGCTTTTTGGGAGTACCGGGGATGGAAATTTATTTTCTAATAAAATTGAAGAGAAGATAAAACTGGTTAATTTAGTATCAGAAATTACAGAAGGGAAAATTCCTACTCTAATTAGACTATATAGTGATGATGAAGAGAGTATATTAGAAGAAATTGGGAATTTAAGTAAAAGGTTCGAAGATCTTGAATTTATGATTTCTCCCCCAATCTCCAGGAAAATCTCAGAAGATAACATTAAATCATATTTTGAAAGTATTTTGGGATCTATTAATCCAAAACGCCAAATTTTACTGTATAATAATCCCCTGCAATGTGCTGGAAATAATATTGATCCTGATGTATTAAAAACACTGATTAAATTCCCTTCCTTAATGGGATTAAATGATTCCTTTTATAATATTAAGAACTGCAAATCTTATGCTCAATTAATAAATGAAGATTTCTCTTTTTTCTGTGGATTAGAAGAACATTTTCAAGATTTCTTTCAGCTAATTCCTCTTAATCAGAGAAAAAACACAGGTATTGTGTCAAGTCTAAGCAACCTGGTAAATTCCTGCTCTAAACTATATTTTTATGCATTAGAAGACAATTTATTAGAACTAATACAACTTCAAGATCAAATAAATGATATAAGAAGTAATATCTTTGATATCAAAAAAGACGAAGCAAAGGAAAAAAATGGTTTGAAGTATGCCTTCTTACATTTATATAAAGATTTAATATCAAATACTAATGAAGAGTTTAAATTTATCAATTCAAAACTTCAAGCTGAGATTGAACCTATATCTCTTGAAAAAATAATGGCTGAGGTTAATTATTTACTTCATAATAAACAAATATATCAATTATATCCTATAGGGAAAAAATATATTTATCAATTTCATGAAATAATTAAAATTTTTTCTAAAATAGGCGTTTTGGTTCAGCAAGGTAAAGTAAAGAAAATAACTGGTCCTTATAGTGCAGATATCAATACAATTTATAAGGTTAAGTTTGAAAATAATCAATTAGTGTTTAGATTCCGAACGAATCGATTTTTTCAATTCGAAAATTTGATCAAGGAAAAGGTTTTATATCCTTTTTTAGACAATACCATAAAATCCGATGATCCCAATCTAAGAGAGAAAATAAAAACAATAATAAATACAAAAACGGGATCATACATCTTTCATAAGGAGAAACCTCCCATTATTCCCGCCTACAACTTAATTTATTTTGATGAAACTAGAGAAATTATTCCCTTTATCTTCTCGGTACAAGAATATATTCGAGGGAAACCCTTATTTCAGCTTATAAATAACTACATTGATGAAGGAAAGAATCTTGATGCTAAGAAATTTCAAATTATTTTTAGTACATTGGGAGACTATTTAGGACGTTTACATGAGATAAAATTTGATCATTATTTTAAAAGTATTTTGGATATTGGGAAAAAACATAAAGATTCATATTCTGAATTCTTTCAACATGAATTGGAAAGTGAACTACAAGAAGCAAAAAAGAATGATATAAATTTCGGCGATGAAATTAAGAGATACTTCAAAGAAAAGCAAGCACTTATTGAAGATGAAGATGAGTTTGTTTTATTACATAATGGTTTTAATAGTCAAAATGTTATTGTTAAAGAAGATCGTGGGATTTTAAACCTCAATGGAATAATAGATTTTGATAATTGGTGTGTGGGAAGTAGAGCACAAGATTTTATAAAAATTGATTATCTAATTTTAAAACCTCTAAATATTTTATCATATGATAATGCATTTTATAAGGCATATTCAAAATATTATGATATTGATAAAGATTTCAAAAAAAAAATTGAAATATATAAATTGTTATGGCTCTTAAAAGAATTTAATTTTGAGTCAGAATTGAGGAGAAAATATACAAAGCCTGAAATTCAGAGGAGTTCATCAGAATCATTAGAAAACTATCTATTTGAGATAAAAGCAATTATCAGGAATATTTTTCAGTGACCCCCTCAGAATTTCATAAAAAAATTTCATTTTAAAATTATGTCCCATACTCCTTTTGATTTTCGAATATTTAGGATATTTATACATTACTAATAATTATTAAATGAAGTTACTTTAGGCAGTAAGGTAATTTAATATGTTTTTTTGACGCGCTTTATTATTTCTAGCAAGATTAGATAATCTAATACCAACGAGTCTAACTTTCTTATTAGTTTTAGAAAACTCTTTAAATAAATCTAAAATTACATTGAGTACCTTGTTTTTATCTTGGATACTGTATAATAGAGTTTTAGAGCGCGTAAATGTTTGATACCCTTCAAACCTGATCTTTAAAGTTATGGTTTTGTAGGTTATTTGATGCTTTGTTACGGTTTTATGTATCTTATTATTTATATCTGTAATTTTAGATAAAATTTCATTAAAATCATTTGTGTCTGTAAAAAAAGTCCTCTCGGCACTTATAGATTTTCTTCTTTCATGGAATTCCTTGACTTTTCGATTGTCTAACCCATTTGCAACATTCCAAATCCATATTCCATGCTTACCAAATAATTTTATCATATCTGGTAATCGTGTGTTTAGTATATCCCCAATTGTTTTTATTCCTTTCTTAACAAATTTAATTTTTGTCTTTTTCCCAATACCCGGGATACAAGTTATATCTTTATCTTCTAACAAGATTTTGAAATTATCTGGCGTGAATAGAGTTATTCCATTAGGCTTCTTGAAATCAGAGGCAATTTTCGCTAGTGATTTTGTTGGAGCAATTCCTATGGATATTGAAATTCCCACAATGTCTCTAATTTCCTTTTGAATCTCTTTTGCAATTTCTTTTGCTTCATCAAAATTAAGACAAATATCTGAAAAGTCGAGATAAGCTTCATCACTACCGACTTGTTGAAAATTTTGTGAGTAACCTCCTATAATCTCCATAACTTGTTTCGAGGCTATGTTATATTTGTCGAAATTAGGTCTTAAATATATCCCGGTTGGACAACGCTGAAATGCTTGAGATATAGACATCCCTGAATGAAGCCCAAATACTCTGGCTTCATAAGAACAGGTTGAAACAACACCCCGACCCTTTCCTTCTTTTGGATCCGCTCCGATTATTACTGGTTTTCCTCTAAATTCAGGGTTGTCTCTTATTTCCACAGCAGCAAAAAAGCAATCTAGATCACAATGGAATATAAGTCGAGTCATAATAAGAAGGTTATATAGATTATTTTATATAATGATCATTTGAATGAAGCCTTAAAATTATTTAAAAAAAAAGACTATTTTGAATTTTTAAACGCAATCATATTTTAATATAGAAATTGTAAATCATTTCGAAATATGTTTTTAACATAGTCATAATTATCTAATTTATGGCTTTAACTAAAGAGGACTTGCTTCGGATTGAAGTAGTTGAAGGTGCAAAAGCAATTTTCGTAAAGGGTTTAGTAGAGGCGGGTGAAGGAAACGTAAGTATTCGTAATGGTAAAAGAGAAGAACTGTTTATTACTCCCTCCTTTAATCAATATTCAACACTTATTAAAGATGAAATTGTTCATATGAATTTTGATGGCACCGCATTAAGTTCTGGAAAATTACCGTCAACTGAAACTAAAATGCATATTGCAATTTATAAATCTAGACCAAAGGTTCAAGCAGTAATCCATACACATTCTGAATATGCAACAATGCTTTCGGTAGCTCATAAAAGTATTCCTATCATAATGGAAGAGATGTACATTTTTTTAGGAGGAACAGTTGATGTTTCGGATTTTGGAAAAGCACATACTGAGGAAATTGGGCAAACAGCTCTTAATACACTAGCCAAAAAAAATGCTGCATTATTAGCAAATCATGGAGTTATTGTATGTGGAAAATCTATGGATCATGCAGTAAAATTTGCTGAACTAGTAGAGAAATTAGCCAAAATTTATTGGGGAACTTTGCAAATCGGGGAGCCTAAAGTAATATCAACTGAGCATTTAGAAAGATTCCAAAAGTTACATGATAGTTTGTTTGCTAATTATCCCCGGAGTAAAAAAAAAAAGAATTAGTTAAAAATTGTGATTGAAATGGAATTAGGCATTAGCTCCCTAGGATATATTATAGAGTATGGACTTTCTAATAGGTATCAAAGTTTAACTGAATTAGTATATAAAGCAACAGAAGACTGCCTTGGTTTTGCGGAAAAAAACGATATCAAAACTGTAGAGATAGTCCTAGAGCCCCCAGAAGTTTTATACAATGAAAGACAACATGACTTTATCGATCTCATAAATTCATATTCTTTAAAAAGACAAGTTCACGGCCCATTCATTGATGTGAATTTGTGCACTCATAATACAATAATATCTAACGCTTCAGTAGAATCTTATTCTAAAGCAGCGCAATTTTGCAATAAAATTGAAGCAAACTTACTCACTATTCATCCTGGATTAGCAAATTTCTTAATCAGCTCAATTAGAGACCATAACAAAGTGGAATTAGCGAATTCAATTTATAAATTATTAGAAACTACAAAAAATCTTCAAGTTAGTATTTGCTTGGAGAATATGCCGCAGAATTGCAATATTATGTTAGATGAAGATGATATCGAAACTACATTTTTTAAAATAAATAGATCTGATGTTTTTTTTACCTATGATACTAGTCATTTTTTTACTTGTGATGGGGATGTTAAGATTCTATGGGAAAAATTTCATAAAATAATAAAAAATGTACATATAGTAGATAACTCCAGTAAGACTTCAGATAAACATCCTCCACTTGGATCAGGAAAAGTTAATTTTCATGAGATTTTTGACCAAATTAAGGCATATAGTTATAAAGGATCACTAATCATTGAACTATCCACAGCTAAAGATTTAGTTAAAAGTATCGAATTTCTAAATAGATTTCTCTAATAAAAAGGGAAATAAAAATAACAATTGGTATAAATTTATTTTATGTGAATTCTTACTTGATTTTATTATGCCAATAATATCTTTACAAGTTAGTGATGATTTGCTAGAGAGATTTGAAAATGTTCGGAATTTGAGTGGTTTCAGTTCAAAAAGTGAAGCTTTACGGGAAGCCATCGTAAGTTTTATAGAAAGAAATGAGAAATTTGAAAATTTGGAAGGATATAAAATAATGACAATAAATCTTGTCTATCCTTTTAAGGATATAACTATTGATCAGATCTCTGACACCTATTCACGATTTCATCGCATCATTAAAACAATAACGGATTGGCGCATAGCAGAAAAAAAAATTGAAGTTATTTTAGTTGTTGGGGAAATTGAGACAATCAGAGATCTCCATAAAGAGTTAGCTAAAATAAAAGATATAATTTGCTCCATTCGTGAGCTTGTAATTGATTAATTTATCTTCAATCAAATCGAAGAGAAAAATCAACTTTCTCTGATGGAAATTGAGTTAATTGACCAGAGCTTATCACATCGGGTTCTGAGATTAGATAATCTACTATGTTCTCTAAGTTTATGCCCCCAGAAACCTCAATTATTACTTTATTTCTAAGATTATGTTTTTTTAATAAATTGATACAATCAACAACACCATCTGGGCTAAAATTATCCAACATAATTATATCTGCTCCATTATTTGCAGCTATTAATACGTCTTCAACTTTTTCTACTTCTATTTCAATTTTCTTTGAAAAACTGACTTTTTTCCTTATATCTGCGAGAAGTTTTTCAATATCTCCTTTATAATATCGAAGATGTGTATCTTTTAATAATACCATATCATCTAATGAAAATCGATGTGAGTCACCATGACCGAATTCTACAGCTTTTTTTTCAAAAAGCCTTAAACCAGGAGTTGTTTTACGTGTACAAGCAATTTTAACCTTTTTTCCTGAATTTTTTATTAATTCTACAAATTTTCTTGTTGTTGAAGTTATAGCACTCATATGTGTTAAGAGGTTAAGGCATACTCTCTCTCCTAATAATATGTTTTTAGCATTCCCTTTTAATATGGCAATAACATCTTCTTTTTGAAAAGCATCACCATCATTTTTATTTAAATCTGTGGAAACATCTAACATTTCAAAAATTATCTTTAATTCTTCTAAGCCTGAAACATACCCTGTGCTTCTAGCAAAGATTTTTGCGGTTGTTTCAGTATTAGATGAAATTGAAATCGAAGAGATATCCCCAAAATTGCAATCTTCTTCAATAAATCCTTTGAGTTTTCTTTCAATGATAAATCTATTATAATAACTCATATTTCTCACAATTATTTTTAGTATAATTATTATAAGTTAAAAATTAAATAAAATTATGGTAGGAATAGAAAGAATTTCAATTACAAATAATGGTATTATACTGGAAACTGAGCTCTATCAATCAATTTCAAATAAGGAAAAGCCAATAGTCTTGATTTGTCACCCTCATCCTCAGTATGGGGGAAACATGTTAAACAATGTTGTTTCAGGTGTGTTTAATGCTTTAATCAAAAACGATATTTCATGTTTAAGATTTAATTTTAGAGGTGTTGGAAGATCTACTGGAGCTCATTCAGATGGAACAGGTGAATTAATCGACGTTAAGACCTGTATCGATTTCTTAATAAATGAGAAATCTTTTCAGAAAATAATTTTATGCGGATATTCGTATGGAGCTGCTGTGGGCTGTTCAGCTGTAAAACATTCAGAAAAAATTATCGGTTATATTTCAATATCTTTTCCATGGGGTTTAATGGGGTTAAAATATAAAGAGATGTCTCAAACTTATAAACCAAAATTATTCATTCAAGGGAATAGAGATACTATCCCCTTTGAGGAAAATTATAGCTTCTACCATGATCCAAAAAGAAAAAAAATTATTGATGGCGCTGATCATTTTTATGGGGGGTATGAAGAACAAGTTGCTAATGAAGTATTGGATTTTTACAACTCCATTTGTTAAGGAATTTTTTCAATCTTATTATAAAAAATAAAAATGAGTATGGAATAAATTTAAAGCGTAGATAATTTTTCTAAATCTGCTCTACTATTTTCTTCCGCCCAATCTAGAAGTTGATCAGTATATTTTTCAATTTCTTCTGATTCGGGTAATTTTGTAAGGACAGCTAAAAGAAATTCAGTACCTTTATTTATAATTATATTTCTCATTATAATGAAATCTTCTTTATATTTAATCTTCATACTCATTACATCTGTTAAACCAATTTCTTGAGAGGCATTGTATGCAGCATCACTTAATAAGGAACCCATTGCTGCTACTACACGTTCATCTATACCTTCTTCTTTTTGAGAAGCTAAAACGAGTCCTGCTGAGGTAGCGAATAATGATGCCCGGAAGTTACCATTATCATTAAGTTCTTTAAGTACTAATTCGAGTCTACTAACCAATTTAACCCTCACTTGTGATTTTTTTAGGTTTTATTATTTCTTGAAGGAATGAAATAATTGTAATTCTTCAGTACAAACTTTCTTAGTATAAATAATATGAGTAAAATACTATTTAAAATTTTTTGATGTGGAAAATGAAAAAAGATGTACATCTTAAAATTTTACTTAGGAATATCTAATATACTACGTTATTCTATTATATTAAAGCTAATAAATAGATTAAATTAGAATGATAAGCCTATTCTAACTTAAATCTTCAATGTTATAATAAATGTAGACATAACATCATTTTCATCAATATTCAAAGTTATAACACTAGGTCTTGCCACTGGTTTAAGAAATCCTGGTTTTTGGGGAGGTGATTTTGGTTCAGTAGGGGAACCTGGATTTACAAGTAAAGTATTGAATTTAGTTCCTTTTATTAGTGGGATATGGGTATGCCCAAAAATAATGATGTTTAAATCATATTCTTTCATGAATTCTTCAAGATTCTCAGGTAATATATGAATTACTCCAATATTATAACGACCATGAGAAATTTTTACGAATTGTTCTAAGCTTTCAATATTATCTACATTTCCTTTAACACACGTAATAGGAGCTATATTTTTTAGTTTATTTAAAAAAAACTCTTCACTAACATCTCCCGCATGTATAATTTTATCGACACCTTTGAAAGCACCTTCTAATTGTTCAAATAAAGCCTTAATTTGATCTTTTTTACTAGTAGAAGTTATATGAGTATCAGAAATTATCCCTAACTTCATATAATCAACGCTCCATTATATTGCAATCAATAAGCCCATGAGAAAAATTAATATTGCGATTATAATATCGATAATGATACGGAAAAAGGTATCTCCTGTTGTAATTTCCTTAGAATCTCGTTTTAATTCTCCAGAATCCCGTTTAAAATATGTCTTAAACATAGAAAACCCATTTGAAAGCCCCTCCCTGAAACTAGAGAAGTCCCATACTAATAATAGACAAACTGTAACAAATAACACACCAATGATAAATAGAGGAATGTAAACAAAGAAAATGATTATTTGAAAACTAATTCCCTGCCAAAAACTCCATATCGTATGTGCAGAAACTATGTTATTTAATGCATGTGCTATTATAACAGGAAGAATCCACTTTTTTCGTAATACAAAAAGAGCTAAGATAATCCCAACTATAAACGTTTCCATAAACAAAATAACGGGATACCAAGCAACAGCATCAAGCAGATAGGCTAAATGACCTAATCCAAAATAAAGAGATGATATTATCACCGCAGACATTGGAAAAAAATACTCACTTCCCCTTTTAGCTAAAAAACCTCGTGTAACAGTTTCTTCTGTTACAGCTACTGAAAATTGGATAATGATTGCTGATATTAAGAATATAAAATAATTATCAGAGAGAGGAGAAAGATAAAAATTTGTACTTCTTATTCCTAGCACAAATGATTGAAAAGCAATAGATCCTGGAATTAGATATGTGAAAAAATCTAAAGGTAAGAAAACTAAAAAGAAAATAGCGAATCCATATAAAATCTGATATTTATAATTTTTTTTGGTTACTCTAAATAGCTTTAGATGACCAGTTGAAGGTGAGATATCCTCCTCAAGAATAATTTTTTTTTGAGATTCGAATAAAAGATTGGTCAAATATAAAATTAGTGGTATACCTAAGAAAACTATTATTGCTCTTATTAGATAAAATAAAATACCATACAGATTACTTCCTTCCTCTGCAATAAGCGGAAGTAAAAACACCGGAACAATAAGGAGGGCAAACAGAAATACAAATACAAGTGCTATTTCATACAGAAAAAACGTAAATCTAACTTTTGCTATTCTTTTTTTCTCAACAGAAAAAACCATATCAACCTACTCAAATTTTGATAAAAGATTATTGAATTTAAAAATTAAAAACTTTTTGATTACACGTATTAATTAAACTATTTCAATTTCTCGTACACCGGGAATTCCATTTCTTGCTCCCAATTTCTCAATACATTTCCCCGCTATAAAATTCCCTATCATTACATTATTTCTGAGATCTTCGAACTTAAAGCTTGGGTGTTGGATAAATCCATATAGAAAACCCGCTGAAAAAGCATCTCCCGCACCAGTGGTATCAACAACTTTATCTATTTTATATGAGGGAACCAACTCTGAAAAATTGGATGTTGCTAAGTAAGCCCCGATTTTACCTAAAGTAATAACAAGAACATCAATTCCTAAGGAAAAAAGGTTTTTAGCCTTTTCCCGAGCAATATCCAGATTTAATTCATTTCCCGTGAGATAAAATAGGGCTTTAAATTCTCTCTGGGATATAATTAGAATGTCAATTTTTTCTAATAGTCTTCTTATGTTCGTTAACCCTTGTTCTATTATCAACATCCCGGGATTTAAAACCACAGGTATGTTCTTCTTTTTACCAATTTCAGCGGCTTTAACAAAAGGTTCTAAGTTTTTTAAACTACTTAAAAAGAGGATACTTGAAGAAGCGATTTCATCTTCGTTAATATCTTCTTTTGAAAGATAATTTGCTGCTCCACTGTGTGCATATATTCTTCGATCCCCTTCCTTATTTAGAGCTATATATGCAGATCCCGTATTATAATCATCCGAATATCTTAGAAAATCTGTGTTTACATCTACTTTATTAAAGTCATTGATTATCTTGGTTCCAAAAGTATCTTTTCTACCTATTTTTCCAATAAAAGCAGTTTTTAGTTCTAATTCCGCACACGCATATGCAGTATTGGCAGCGGCGCCTCCAGATAACAACTCTAAATCTGCAACAAAAACTTCGTCATCTTCTTCTGGATGCCTTTCAACTTGAGCAACTATATCAACAAGAGCTGCCCCTATACAAATCACATCAAAAATTTTTGTCATTTTTCGTAGTTTTAAGTATATTTAAAAGACCCAAATTCAGAACGGATATCTACAAGATTTGTCTTAGATGAGGATTTCTCACATTGTCCAATAATTTTTGACTCTACTTTAAATTTTTGTGCAATTTTTATAATTTCTTTTGCCACTGCTTCTTCGCAATATAATTCCATTCTATGTCCCATATTGAATACACTGTACATATCTTTCCACGGGGTTTCTGAAGAGTTTTGAATTATTTCAAATATTTTTGGTAGGGAAAAAAGATTATTTTTAACATACTTAATAGCATTCCCATAATTCAAGTTCTTTGTTTGTCCCCCTCCTGTTAGGTGTAAGATTCCGTGAATCTCCTTTCGAAATTTTTTCAAAACTTCAACTAATATTGGCGCATAGGTTCTAGTCGGGGATAATAAAGCTCTCCCTACCGTCAAATCTAAACTATTTATAGGATCTGTTAATCGATAATTCCCAAAAAAAACTAATTCTTCATCTAAATTTCGATCATAGCATTCAGGATATTTTGTATAATATTCATGAGAAAGTACACCATGTCTTGCTAAAGTGAGCCCATTACTGCCAATTCCACTATTGAATTCATCTTCATAGGATGCCTTCCCATAACTTGCTAGTCCTACAATTACATCATCAGCTTGAATATTGACCGCATTAATTACCTCTTCCTTTTTCATACAAGAGAATACAGATGCGTCAAGAAGTACGGTCTTAACTACGTCCCCTACATCTGCGGTTTCCCCTCCACATAATATCACATTTAAACCAAGATCAGTTAGCTTCTTGCTATAATCATTATATTCTTTAATAATTATTGCTACGATATCCCCAGAGATATAATTACTGTTTCTATCAAGATTATTGACTAAAAAGATATTACCCGTTGCTCCCACGCATAAGATATCATCAATATTCATGATTATGGCGTCCCTAACAACATTTCTAAAAATAGATGAATCTCCCGTTTCTTTATAATACATATAAGCTAAACTTGATTTAGTTCCCGCACCATCCGCATGGGAGACTGAACAATAATTATTTCGTCCAGTTACATCTTTAACTATCTTACAAAAAGAACCTGGAAATAAGCCTTTATCTAATTTTTCAATAGCTTTATGCACATCTTCTTTTTTAGATGAAACGCCCAGTTTAGAATATATATTCTTTTCTTCAGCCATTTTAATTGGCTACCAACCATACCTACTTTTAATATATTGAATTAAATTCTCAACTTGAACAATTGATTTACCCACATATTGATGCGGATCAAATAACTCTGTTAAATCTTCTTTTGAGAACAGATTTTTTATTCTATCATTTTCATACAAAATATCTCTCATGAACCTATTTTCTTTTCGTGCTGATATTGCTGCTTGTCTTAAAAGTTCATGCCCTTCCTGCCTCCCTATTCCCTTTTTAACAAGGTGAACCATAACTTTTTCACTAAGGCATGCTCCTTTAGTAAGATTAAGGTTTTCTTCAATTTTCTTTTCGTCAAATTCTATACCTTTAAGATTGGAAGTTAATTCTTTGATCATATAATCAAGAAATACAAAATTTTCCCCAAAAATTACCCTTTCCGATGCTGAATTCGTAAGATCTCTTTCATCTTCTAGCACTATATTATCTAAAGCAGGAATGATATTTGATTTAATTAATCTTGCTAAACTACATATTCTTTCCGATTTATGAGGATTTCTTTTATGAGGCATGGTAGAGCTTCCAACTTGTGCTTGTTTGAACGGTTCAAACATTTCTGCAATCTCACTTCTCTGGAGTACTCTATTTTCTCTAGCGATTTTAGCTAAAGATTGTCCAATTAATGACGTTAAAAATATAACTTCAGCGTGTCTATCTCTCTGAATCACCTGGTTTGCGATAATCACAGGATTTAAACCAAGTTCTTTCATAGTTCTACGTTGTATTTCAATTGCGTTCTCTCCAAAACTCGCCATAGTACCAACTGCACCAGACATTTTACCATATGATATACGATCTAAAACAGCAGATAATCGATCTAGATGTCTACTAATTTCGTATGCCCATACACCAAACCTCATTCCGTATGTCGTTGGGATTGCATGTTGACCATGTGTTCTTCCGATACAAACTAATTGCTTTTTTTCTTCTGTTAATTTTATTAAAACCTTCAATAATTCTAATAAAGATATTTTGATAGATTGTAATGCTTCCTTTAATTGCAATGCAGTAGCTGTATCTTCGATATCATAACTCGTAGCTCCTAAATGAACATATTTACCTGCATCTTTTTCACATTGTTCCGCTAAACTTTTTACCATTGCCATCAAATCATGATGGATTTCTCTATCAATTTCTTTAACTCTTTCTAATTTTACATACTTCAAATTAGCCTTTCTGTTAATTTCATCAGCTGCCTCTTTAGGAATGTTTCCAAGTTCTGCATGAACACGTGCTAAAACCGCTTCCACTCTCAACCAATTTTCTAACTTCTTCTCCTCAGTAAATAAATTAGCAATCTCAGTTCGATACCTAGTTTCTATCGGATTAATAAATTTATGATCCATAATTTCTACTTTTTTTTTATTACTTATACTTAAATTAATGATTCATCAAAACATATATCTTATTTTATTTAAGATTAAATAATTTCTAAAGCAGTTGAGTACCACTATTTATTATTCAATAACATTCTTGGGATAAAAAAAAGCAGAAATTAGAAAATCTCTTAGCTAATATTGAATAAATTTGTTAGTCACTTAATTTTCCTTATATGTATACTCAATACAAATACTTCTTTTATCGATGTTGTAATTGCGGGGAATGGTTTTACACTAATCGAGTTATTAAAACGAAGAAATGTTGGAAATGTAACCGTTCTTTTTCATTCAAAAATGCTGCAAAGTTCACTAAAATATGTACGACACAAGGAGCTATTGCGATAATAAAAGAACTGAAAACAAAACCCTAATTTTATTTTAAAATTTGGTTTATGCTAAAGTAGATAACTTAAAAAACAAAGGTATTTAAGATATTTTCTCCAATTCTTTTATGAATCTTTATCAACTAAAATACTTTTTAATTATTTCTAAATGAAAATAGAGCAGAGAAACTATTATGGATATTGCTGATGATTTAAAGGAAATAGATGATAAATTAGTAAAAGAGTTACATAATTTTGCCAAAGATAAAATCGAATTTTGGGATGTTAGAACAGGTGTAAGTAGTGGTACCACTTTAGATTTCACTGATCTAAAAAGTAAAGAAATATCTACTCATTATATAACTGAATGTGGAATTAGAGCTTTTATTAATGGGGGATGGGGTTTTTGTGTATTAAAGGATCTAACGAGAAAATCGATACTGAGAGGATTTCAGAAAGCAACTAAATTAGCTAGATTATCAGAATCGTTATGTAGAAATAAATTCAAAATATCAGCTAGAGATCCTTTTATTCGTGATTTCAAAACCCACAGTAAGAAGAATTTAGAAGAAGTTGATATCGAAGAAAAAATCAATCTAGTTAAATATCATGAAAAAGTCGCTTCTGATTATTCGTCAAAAATAAAAAATACTCATACTCTTTATACTGATGGTCATACAAATAACTTGTTGGTAAATTCATTCAATAGTTATATTTTTCAAGATTCATCCTTCTTAAGATTATTTAGTTTAGTTTATACTCAGGAAAAGGGTATAATCCAGAGAGCTGTAAACTCTGTTGGGGGTATTGGTGGCTTTGAGATTGCAAAGACAGAAAAAGCGGAGAATTTGAGTAGAAAATCAGCTAAGGAAGCTGTAGATTTACTAAGTGCAAAATCTCCTATAGGGGGCAAATTAACAATTATTACTGATCCAAAGTTAACAGGGACCTTAATTCACGAGGCATTTGGGCATGGTGTTGAGGCGGACTTGGTGTTAAACAATGATAGCTTACTAAAAGGGAAAATTGGTGAAAAAGTTGCGTCAGAAACAGTTAATATTTTAGATAATCCTACCATGAATCAAGGTACAAAATTTAATATACCGTATGAATTGTTTGGTTGTTATTTTGTCGATGATGAAGGTATCCCCTCACAAAAAACAACTATAATTGAGAATGGAATCCTTAAAAATTATTTACATAATTTAGAAACGTCCTCAAGAATGGGTGTTCAACCAAATGGTCATGGAAGGGCATCTTCCTCATCCTCAAGACCTCAAGTTCGTATGGGATTCACCTTTTTAGAACCAGGTGATTGGGATAACGAGGAAATAATTGAAGAAACTAAGAATGGTATTCTTTGTGAAGATTTTCAATATGGTTATACCGATCCTTCAACGGGTAATTTTCAATTTAAATGTAAGTTTTCGTATAAAATTGAGAATGGGGAGAAGAAAGAATTAATGAGGGATGTTTCTCTAAGTGGGATGATTCTTGAAGTTTTAAACAAGATTTCAGCAATTGGAAAACAAGCTAGTTATTCTGATGGAATATGTGGAAAAGGAGGTCAGAGTGTTCGAGTTTGTGACGGAGGACCTCATATTCGTATAGAAAATGTTACCGTTGGAGGTTTAAATTAAATGGAAAATGACTTTGACATATATAACATAGCAAAATATGTCTTTACATTAATTGAGCACGGAACAAATGAGTTTACTCGTGCAGAAATTTTTTTTGAAAAAAATAAATATATAAGCATTGATATTGAAGAAAATTCAGTGAAGAATAGCGAAGTAGGAGAAGACCATGGTCTGAGCATTCGTGTAATTAATAAGAAGGGAGCTCTGGGATTTGCTTTCTCGAATAAAATAGAAAAGACAAAGGTTGAAGAAATTTGTAATTCTGCTCTGAAAATGATGAAAGTAAGTACACCTGATCCAGATTTCCATGATTTACCAAGTTCGTTTCAAAATTATCCGAAAGTAAACGGTTTGTTCGATAAAAATTTGAAATCTATGCAATTAGAAGATTCTTTGGGTTATATAAATACTTTAATTGAAGGATGTGAACAGGATGAAAAAGCAATCTCTCAATCTGGGGGATTTTTGTCAAGTTATTCAAGAACAAATATATTTAACTCAAATGGGTTAGAAATTTCAGGTAAGGAAACTAGTTGTTCACTATCTTCACACATCATTGTTAAAGATAAAATGAGTAATGAAACCTCATTTGGTTATGAATGGCAATCTGAAAGAACATTAAAGCAATTAAATGCTTCTAAAATAGTGACTATAGCTCTTGAAGAAGCTAAAAGAAACCTTAATAGGAAAAAAATTAAAAATATGAAGGTTCCAATAATCCTCACTCCAAAAGGAACATTGCAGCTTATTTTGAGACCAATCGCCTCTGCAATAAATGGAGAAACGTTTCAGTATAAAAGAAGTTTTCTCGTAGATAAAAGAGACGAAATTATCGGGTCGGAATATTTGAATATTGAGGACAATGGAATAATTGATGGTGCTGTTGGATCAGCGATTTTTGATGGTGAAGGTGTTCCTTGTAAAAATAAAAAAATATTTGAACAGGGGAAGTTTTTAAAAACCGGTTTACTACATAATAGTTATACCGCAGGAAAGGAGGGTATTGAAAGCACAGGAAATGCCTCAAGAAGATCCTATAGTTCTATTCCTTCAATTAGTACTACAAATTTTATTTTAAAAAATGGGGATCTCAGTTTTGAAGAAATTAAAGAAGATGTGAAGGAAGGAATTTTGTTTGACTACACAGGTGATTCTCCCAATATTTCGACTGGAGACTTTTCTGGTTTAATACTTCACGGAAATTTAATAAAAAATGGAGAGATTAAAGATCCTCTAAATGAAACGATGGTTGGGATAAATTTATTGGATTTATTTAAAAACATTGATGCTGTATCTAGAGAATTTAAAACTTATGGATCCTTACAAGCTCCATATGTAAGAGTTAAGGATGTGCAAATTATAGGAGCGGTAGGTTAAGAAGTTATATTTAACCTTAACCACAGAATATCAAAAAACGTCTCTAGTTCGTTATTATCAATTTGCCATAACTCTGCTATTATTATTTGATTTGCTCCTAGTTGGGAAAAGGAAACATTGATTTTATTAGAAATCCATGTGTTGCTGAAACTTAAAGTATCGTTTATCATAAACTCAAGTATACCATTTGAACCCCTTGGACTTAAAATTGTATCGTTATTCCCTTTTTTAATTTTTATGCTAAATGATAATTCATCGGTTAATTGATTCTCAACCGTCAAATAAAATGATATACTCTCATTTATGCTGGCTTCAGTAGGATAGTTTTCTGCTTCTTGGTTTTCGTTCAGAATACCAAATGTAATATAACCTGGTTCAGGAGTTAAGATATAATATAAAATAAAACCAGATACCACAATAATTCCAATAATTATACAGACTTTAAGCAAAACATCAAACTTATCCTCGGCGATTTGGTTACTCATTCTCTTTAAACCAGGCGATTGTTTTTTTTAATCCTTCTCGTAAAGGGGTTATTGGTTCCCAGTCTAGGATTTCTTTTGCTTTTTCTATATTTGGACATCTACGTACTGGATCATCAATAGGTAAGGATTTAAACACTACTTTTGATTTCGAATTCGTTAATTCAATTATAATATTAGCTAAATCTAATATGGTGTGCTCCTTATCACTACCTAAATTAATTACTTCTCCTATTGCTTCATCTTTATATACAATTTTTAGAAGACCCTCAATCTCATCTACAACATAAACGAATGACCTTGTTTGAGATCCATCGCCAAATATTGTTATATCTTCATCATTTATTGCCTGATTAATAAAATTTGGCACTACTCTTCCGAATTCTGGTCCATGTCGTATTCTCGGTCCAGAAGTATTAAAAATCCTAACTGTTTTAGTCCTCATTTGATGCTGAAGCTCATATGCTTTAACAAAGGCTTCTCCTGCTCTCTTAGATTCGTCATAGCAACTTCTAGGACCAACTGGATTTACATGACCAAAGTAGCTTTCTGAAGTAGGAACCACTTCTTTTGGGGGATTTCCATAAACTTCCGAAGTACTAGTATAAAAGAAAAGAGCATTATGGAATTTTGCGATTCCTAATGTATTCAAAGTTCCCAAAGTATTACTTCTTAGTATTGAAATTGGTTCCACTTTAAACTCAAATGGGGATGCCCTACTTGCCATATGCATAACAATATCAATTTTTTTAATATCACCGATACAAATGCCAAGAGGATGATAAGAGAAACCGAAGTAGATTGGATATGAAATATCATGATTAATAAAACGAAAATTGTCTTTTTCCATAAGGTGAAGTATATTCTCAGATTGACCTGATGATAAATTATCTAAACAAATACAAAAAGCACCTTGTTCAACCAAAACATCACATATCCAAGAACCCAGAAAACCCGCTCCACCTGTGACTAGTATCGTCTTACCCTTAAAAGAAATATCGTCTTTTTTAAGTCTTGTGATGATTTCTTTAATATCCTCTTTAATTTCATAGCTCAATTTTAAAACCAAAAGAAATTATTAATATAATTCTTTTTATTAAGACTTTTAAATAAATCTTTCTTAAAGATTTAGTCTTTCTCATATATTCAGTCAGTAAAATTAAATGTAGATATAAATTGTAAAGGAATAAGTAGAATTACTAACGGATGACAATTCTTGAAGAATTTAGGAAGTTAAATCGTTTTTGAGCCACAATATTGACAGAACTTTAACTCTAAAGGATACATTTTACCACAATTGGAGCATCTCTGTAAAGAGTTTTTAAGAATCTCACGACCCAACATTTGAAATGCTTCTTCTACATTTTTACCCGTTTTTGCTGAAGTTTCAATTATTTCTCCTTTAAAATCGAATTTCTCAAATATCTGCTGCGCCTCTTCCTTTTTCACCTCTCTTTTTAAATCAGTTTTCGCTTCAATTAATATTTTAGTTTTAGGTGAATTTGGAACAGAAGAAATGACATTTATCCAGTCATAAAGATCATTTAGTGAATCTTTATTCGTGACATCATACAAAATTAATGCTCCAGATGCGCCGGAAACATACGAAGGGAATAATAATCTGAACTTTTTCTCCCCCGCAAAATCCCACAGATTAAGAAGTATTTCTGTGTCATCCACCATGACTTTTTTTGTCTCAAAATCAACTCCAATTGTAGATAAAGTTGATATTTCAAATTTTCCGGTAGCAAACCTACGGATCAATGAAGTTTTTCCAACGTTTTTCGCCCCAGCAACAACGACTTTAAATTTAATCATAATATATTTCCTCGGATTGTATATTTTAAATATCCTTTCTAAATCAATTCAATAAAATAATTAATAATTATTAAATTTATTATGGTTTTCATCAAATAGAGATTTTATATCCTTTTATATCTATTGATCATTTTTATATCTAAAACGGCTAATTTTATATATTTCTTGAGCAATTTTTTTCCCTATATTTTCTACTTTAGTCAGATCAGGTATATCTGCTAAGAAAATATTTTGTAAGGTTTTTAATTCTTTTAACAAATTTTTTGCCCGAAATGCATTGACTCCGGGAATTCCAGCAACTATATATTCTAAAAGTCGAGAATTTTCTATAGGTGCTTTATCAAACCTTAACTTCAATTCCGATTTACGTTCAGACTGTTCTTTTTTTGCTAACTGGTATAAAAACATAGCAGTCTCCTTAGCATCCTTTGTTTTATATATTGTAACTCCTAAATTCAGTATTATTGAGGATATTGCCCCATAAATGGCATTTTCACTAAGATTTGAATCTATAAATGGATCCTCTTCTAAAACCAGTATTGATCTTTCATAAGTTTCAATTAAAGTCTTCAATTCTTTGAATAGTCTTCCGTCCTTTATTGAAGAGGTAAAGTCTTTTGAAGTTTTTCTCTCAATGCCAACTCGATTTGAAATTACATAATCCGCAACAGATAATTGCTCTAATCTTAGACTAACTCCCATTAGGGATAAATTCCTAACGACAGGAGAAGCTGTTTCTCTATTATCACAAATTATTTTAAATTGTTCAGCTCCCTCTACTTTTTGATTTGAGTTGACATCATTTTGAGATGTCTCAATAAAATTAAGAAGGCTTGACTGCCCATTTTGTGATTGGTTTTCAGAATTTTTAATTACTTTCAAGCTTTCTCTCATATTTTTTTCTTTAGCTTTTTCGGCCCAGTAGTATCCTTCATCTCTTGTTCCCTCTGCCATCAAGATATAAACTTTTCCTTCTTTTTTCCGACCAGTTCTACCTCGTCTTTGGATTGAGCGAACAGCACTCGGAACAACATCATAAAATATAACTAAATCGCATTCAGCAATATCTAATCCTTCTTCAGCAACACTTGTACCCACTAGGGTATTATAGGTCCCTTCTTTAAATTCTTCAAGAAGTTTTATCTGTGTTTTTTGAGTCAACCCCTTATCTACTCCTTTATGTGCCTGACCAACAAACTTATGAGCTCTTACAATATCATTTTCTTCGAAATATTTTACTATATTATTAACAGAATCTCGAAAATGAGAAAATACTAAAACTCTTGAGTCGTTATTCTCCTGCAGTTGGGATGTCAATAATTCCTTTAATTTCTCAAGTTTAGGATGAACCACACCCTTTGAAATTAATTCTTCAGTATCCTTTATTACTTTTTTAATCTCTCGATTGGCGAACAACTCTTTTAAGGATTTATTAGCAGTATTATCTTTAATTTTTTCTTCATTCTTATTAAAGTAATCTTTTAGTGCGTGAACGCCTTGCGTTTCAAGAAGCTCTAACATATGTGATATTCTTATAGCATTCGCCTGTAATTTTTTAGCATTAAACATATCAAATTTTTCATTATCATTTCGCGAAGCTGAGATTCTTCGGTTAATTGTATTATTTAATTTAAGGAGATCTTTTCGAGTAATTTTGTTAATATCAAAAGAATTAATTAAATCCTTTTCTTTTAGCCATTTATAAATAGTTTTTAATTTTTCTTCTAATAATCTTTTGATTCCCATGAATTCTTTAGGGAGTTGTATTTTAATCCATTGATTATCTACCTTCTGAATATACGGTTTAACATCAATATCTTTATCCGTCCGAATTTCAATGTGGTCAATGAATAAATTTTCTTTAATTTCACTTATCTTTTCTTGAGTAGAGCCAGGACTAGCCGTAAGTCCTAGTATTTGATGAGTACTACCACTTTCCTTATATTTTTTTGCTATAAAACAATATGCATAATCACCAACCGCTCTATGACATTCATCAAAAATAATTAAAGAAACATCCTTAATTGAGTATAGACCTGAAATAAGATCATTTTGGAGGACCTGAGGTGTCATGAAGGCTACTTTTGTTTGCATCCATGTTGATTTTCTTTTTTCTGGGGGAGTTGTACCAGTATAAACTTGTAAGGAATCCGGTGTAAGTAAAGTAAGATTTCTAAAAGATTTATAATGTTGGTCCACTAAAGGTTTTGTAGGTGCTAAGAAAATAACCTTTGAATCTGATATTTCCGTTAACCTGTGGACCGAAAGCATTAAAGCAATAATTGTTTTTCCTAGACCAGTAGGAATTACAACTAAACAATTACATTTCAAACAATTGATAAATATAGATTCTTGATATTCTCTACGTGAAACAAAATTTTGCTTAATTAGGGGATGAGAAATAAATTCTTCATTCACTGAGACAGGTATCACCAGAGGAATTACTTATTAATGGTTTGAACTTAAGAATCAAAATGAAATATATAAACTATTAGACCTTACAAGATCATTAAAAAATTCTTAGATTCTTAAATCGATTTACTATTAATTTAATAAAACAGATTTAATATAAAAGAATACAATAAAGTTTAATTCACAGTTTCCATTATACTTATATTGAATTTAGCGCGAGTGGTTTAGTGGCTATAACGACACGCTCACACCGTGTAAATTTACATTGATTCAAAATGTAAATCTCGATGGTCGGGGGTTCAAACTTCCGAAAATTTCTTTCGGATTGAATATTTCCCTCCTCGCGCATTTACTTCATACATGAGAAAATTCGAAAAAGTTATATGATATAATACATTTTTAAAATCTAATTACCTATTTCTTGGTTTAAAGACCGTGTCTAGTTTTTTAGAATCTCGAGAATTACGTAAACTCTATAAAGAAGTTAGAGCCTACGTGAAAGTTGGACCAATTTTTTTAACAAGATACGAGAAAGCAAGGATTGTAGGAGCAAGGGCTTTACAATTATCATTCGGAGCCCCCTTGTTAATTGAGAAACCTATAGACATAATAGACCCAATCAAACTAGCCATGTTGGAATTGAGAGCGGGAATCCTACCTTTAACTATTAGAAGAGATAATCCGAATGGTGAATTTCAAGATATTCCTATAAACAAATTAATTCTAAAAAAAGAATAATCATTGAACACGATACTTTCCCCGTTCAGTAAGGAGATAAACAATCTTATCCCCAACCTCTTCAGCTTGAATGTATCCTTTCAAAATCAAATCTTCAAGAATCTTTTCTAATTCTGCTTTTTTAAAGCCAGGTATTCCTAATGGTATCCTTGACTGGTTGGCTATTATTGCAATCCTCTCTAAAAACAATCTTTTCCCCATAAACGTTTCAAGGATAGTAATCTCGTCATTTGAAAGCCTTTCAAATTGATCATGTTCAATAAAACTCTCTTTTAAAGTTTGCGCAAGATCACGAGTCTCTTGACTTATTTCTTGTTTTTTTACTTCTACATGTTTTAAAGTTACTAAATCCTTCGCAACGGGTTGTTTTTGATCTTTTGATGTAGTTTTATCTTCTTCTTCATTTTCAGAAGACTTTTCATTTTTATTTTCCATAATATTACCATAAGATTAAAATTATAAAAATTTATATTTACCTAATGAAGAGGATTTTAGAGTTAAAAACGGGTGAAGAGATCACTCTTAGGCATTTAAACAAATCAGATGTTGATGGTGTCTGGAATAACTTCAATGAGGTTGTAGATGAAGGGATTTATTTACCCGTCTTTTTTCCTGTTAGATCTCCATTAGAAAAAGATTCTTGGTACCATAATATAAAAAAAGAAAAAGAAATCTGTATTATCGCAGAAAATCAAAAATATAAAAATCCTTATAATATTATTGGACAATGTGAAATTTCCAATTCCAATTGGGATGCTGATTTACATGTAGGAATTTTAGGAATTATTGTAAAAAATGAATATCGAGATTTAGGAATTGGATTCAACTTAATTGATCTCGCAATTCGAGAATCGAAAACCTTGAATAATAAAGAAAAGATAATTTTAAGCTGTTTTTCAACCAATGAAAGAGCAATATACCTCTACGAAAAAGTAGGATTTGAAAGAGTAGGAGTGAGAAAGAAACAGTTTTATATGGATTCAAAATACTATGACGAAGTTCTTTTAGAGCTTTGGATAGATGATTACTTGACTAAAAATGAATAATCCAAAATTTACCATCATTCATATTAAAAAATATTCTACTCTGTTTAAAGTAAATATCATCAAATTCAGGGGAATCTAAATCTTTTCCTATAATCCTCCCAACTTTGTTGATCTAATGGATTCTCATTCAAATATAAAAAATTCAAATTAGTGAGGTTTTTAATATATTCAGTTCTAAATTTAGATATTTTATTCCTCCCAATATGTAAAATTATTAACTTACTTAAATAATCCAAACCTTCTAATTTTTCAATATTATTATTGTCTAAATATAATTCCTGTAATTCTGATAAGTTTTGTAAGCCTTCCAAATAAGAAATTTTATTGCCAGAAAGCTCTAATTTTCTTAAATTAAATAAATTTTCAAATCCTTCAACTTTCTCGATTAAGTTATTTGAGATATATAATAACCGCAAGTCATTAAGAGAAGATAATCCTTCAATGTGAGAGATTTTGTTATCATTTATAGATAACCCTATCAAATTTTTTAAATTACTGAGCCCTCCTAACACTACTATTTGATTAGAGGAGATATTTATCCTTCTAAGTTTTTCTAACTTCTCTAGATTCTTAAGCTCCGAGATTTTATTATGAATTAAATTCAACTCCTCTAAATTAGTTAAAAAATTTAGATTTTCAATTTCTGTTATTGAATTATTATTTAACGATAATTTTTTTAATCCAATCAGAGAATTTAAATTCTCAATCCTACGAATTTTATTATTAGATAAATCTAATTCTTCTAAACTAACTTTATTCTCCAATTTTTCAATTTTTTCTATTTTATTATGTGATAAATTTAGATATTTTAGTTTTTTAAAGTTTTGAAGATTATCAATATTATTGATTCTAGTTCTTTGGATATTCAAGTGTACCAAATCCTTAAGGTTCTTTATTCCAACGATATCACCAACACTCTCAATATTCAAACTTTGGCAATCTAATGAGATAATTTTACCTTTGCGTAGCGACGATAAATATCCACAAACTCTTACGTAATAATCATTTAAAATTAAGTTAATACCGATCTCAATTATCGATTCTGGGATACTAGTTTTATAATCGAGATTATGAATTTCCTCAAGAAGACTATTCATTTTATCTTTAAATTTCGATTTAATTAAGGTCTTTAGATAATCAATTACGATTTTTCGAGATTTAATACTATCTTGAGAGTTCAAGGATCTTAAAGAAAAGATCTTTTGTTCAATGCTGCTCATCTTCTTTAAGGTATACTCTAAGAGAGGAGTTAGTTTTTTATGTGATGAGTATCCTTTGATTAATACTTTTCCAGCAATCAATCTCATCTGAAAATCTTCATCTGAAAAAAATAAATTCTCAAAAAAAGTGAAATTTGTACCATTCTCAAGTTCTCCATAATTCTCCAAAGCCTTCCTCCGCAAATTCGGATCGGTTGAATTTTCAATAAGTTCTCTTAGGAGGATTAAGCCTTCTTTTTTTCCACTCTCAACCAAATTTTTCTTAATTAAATCCGGATCTAATTCCATTTCGATTCCAAATTAATAAAAACTATTTTACTATTTTTGTATTCTGAGTTATGAATGATAGACCTTTAATGTTTTTTAGTATATGATTTTATTGTCGGGAATCACATTTTTTACAACAATTCTTCTCAATTACTATAAATTTTTACAACAATTTGTTATAACATCTAGATAATACAGAAACGAGCTTAGATTGTAGTAGACCTACTTGCTACTTAACTTCTTTACGATAATTCCAATTTTATTTATAAATCCCCCTATTTTCGTGTACTTTTTCTTTCTGGTTTAAAAAAATTTATAAATACATAATTTATTAGATTATTAAATTTTGTATTTTACAATCAAAAAAACAAATTTTTGATAAAAATATAAAAACTAAAATTACCACAAGTAATTTAAAACATAAATATATACCAAAATAATTAAAATTAAAAATATAGGCTGATAATAAAATATGGCAGAAGAAGAAAGCTTTTTAAACGCCAAAGCCCTTGTGGTGGATAATGGTACGGGAATCTCTAAGAATGGTTTCGCTGGAGAAGATCAACCACGTTCCGTTTTCCCAACTCTAATTGGTTATCCCAAATATGAGTCTATAATGACTGATGTCGAGCATTATACACGGGAATATTACATTGGAGAAGAGGCCATGCAGCTTAAAGGTGTATTGAAACTCATGTTCCCTGTTGAACATGGTATCATAGAAGATTGGACCGCTATGGAGAAAATCTGGCATTACACCTTTTATACTGACCTCCGAATTGATCCAAGCGAACATCCAGTACTCTTAACTGAAGCACCTTTAAATCCACGGCCAAACCGAGAAAAAATGGCTGAGATCATGTTCGAAACATTTAATACACCGGCTCTTTATGTAGCCATGCAAGCAGTTTTATCACTATACGCTTCTGGTCGTACTACCGGGTGTGTTATAGATATTGGTGATGGTGTTT
Source organism: Promethearchaeota archaeon (assembly GCA_019894875.1). The sequence continues at coordinate 94,151 of JAGXNR010000001.1, forward strand.
CTCACGTCGTACCAATCTTCGAAGGATTTGCTTTAAGCCATGCTATCCAAAGAATTGATCTTGCAGGTCGAGATATAACAACTTACTTACAGAGGCTTCTCAGGCAAAAAGGATACTCTTTTACCACATCAGCAGAGAAAGAAATAGTTCGAGATATTAAGGAAAAGCTCTGTTATGTAGCTATTGATCCAGAAAAAGAGATGATGCTTTCAAAGAAAGTCGCTGGAATGGAAAAGAGCTATATGCTTCCTGATGGTGAAACTATTAACGTTGGTGTTGAAAGATTTTTAGCACCTGAATGTTTCTTTAATCCTTCAGTAATCGGTAAAGAGTTGGAGCCTTTAGATGATGTTATCGTTGGAGCTATTTCAGAATGCGATGTTGACCTTCGAAGAGACCTTTATAGCAATATAGTCCTTTCTGGTGGTTCTACAATGTTCCCTGGTATAAAAGAACGCTTAACCAAGGAAATTAAAGAACAGATTCCAGAATCCGTTGACGTAAAGATTATCGCACCTCCAGAGCGTATGTATTCCGTATGGATTGGTGGTTCTATCTTAAGTTCACTTAAAACCTTCCACAGAATGTGGGTTACAAGGCGAGAGTATAAAGAGATGGGTCCACAAGTTATTCACAGATGCTTTTAAGGCAATACAAATAAATTTTCTTTAATTATATTAGATTTTTTTTATTTACCTTTTTTTTATTGTTGTTTACACATCCTAAATAAGTGAGTTATAAGTACTTATTATTATCTTTTAGTGTTTATTAAAAAAATCAGAAATAGATTCCTTCTTTTCTCATTTTTAGATTGAATTTTCCAGCAATTTTTGGGTAGTGTTTAATATCATTCTCTGAGATATCTAGATGAGTCAAGCGTAGGTGTTGTATCACATCTGGAAACTCCTCAAACTGATTTCGATTTAATTTCAATGAGAAAAGATTTTTTAACTTACCAAAGCTCTCAGGAAGCTCTCTTAATTGATTACATGTTAGGAATAGTTCGTGAAGCATTGTTAAATTACCAAAACTTTCTGGAAGCTCCTTTAATTTGTTATTTTCCATTGACAATCTCTGTAAGTTTTTCAATTGGCAAAATGAGCTGGGAATTTCTTGTAAAGAATTTTCATCAAAAAAAATTGTCTCTAAGTTTTTTAAATTTCCTATACATTCTGGTAGTACTGATATACGATTATTTGTTAGTTGTAAACTTTCTAAACTAGATATCACACAAATTTGGATTGGAAAACTAGTTAATTTACTGTTTATTACCCCAAACGCCTTTAAGTTGGGTAAATAACCAATATTTTCCGGTACTAATTTAATAGAACTTCTTGAAATGGATAAATCTCTCAATTTCAAAAGTTTTCCAATTGATTCTGGTAGTTCTTTTATTTCTGACTCGCTAATAAATAAGATCTCAAGTTTTTTTAGATTTTCAATTTTATCTGGGATAAACGGAGTCCCGCAGCGATTAGTTGATAGTTTATAAATTCGATTTTTTTCATTTAGTCTAAAAGTGATTAATTTATTTTTTGAAATTGAGTCAAATTGCTTGATTACATCAATTTCTTCTTCTGGAACTCCTTTTTTTTCTAATTCAGTATATCTCGTGTTTTTCATATTTTTTATGGTTTTAGTATATAATTCCCAAAGAGTTATCCTTTATTTATATTTATAGAGTCGATGGATTTATCCACATTTTTTTCAATATTTTTGAATATGGATTTAATAGAAACCAGTAAATTAACTTTCGTGCATTTATATTTTGTTTATTTTCTTGATATTCATCAAATTCCTCTATAAAATTGTCATTCCAACCAATAGGGGCTTCACCTTGAAAGATTGCTGATAACCTCTTTGCGAATTCTTCCTCCCAATATGTACCCTTTTCAATCAACTCATCTCCTTCTAGATCACGTAATGAATCGGTAATATCGTTATGAACAAAACTCGAGGTATATCTACTTTTAGGTAAGGGAACTAATGCTGCGAAGATGCTTTTATACTTATTCTCTACACCTTCTGCAGTCATCCAATGGTGAAGGTCTAACTTCATCCAATCAAAAAAGTTTTGAATTTTTTCTCCGGTATAAGGATTTCTGAAATCTAATAGCACTGCCCATATTATTCTTTGCAATTTCTTTGCATCATTATCCCAATTCTGAATGTACTTATCCCTAAAATATTCTATAGTAGAAAATGTCTTTTCTCCCATATCTTTCATATCTCTGTTAACACCCCTTGAATGATTTACCCTAATTTTTTAACTGGGAAAAGAAATGGAAGAGTTCATAAATTATTTCGATATTAATTGGCAGAAAAAGAAAGGTGAACATATTTATACTAAGAGAAGAATAAATAAAGCGAAAATCGAGGTGGGAGTCATATAGAACAAAGAAACTTATAACTAGGCTAAACATAAGGCTAGTAATTATTAGCAATGTTTTTAATGCCCTTTTATTTTTTTTAATAACAAGTTTTAAAGATTTTACCCCTCCTAATGATAAAAGGGATAGGATAGTTACAATTGTTAAGATAAAAATCCTAGGGCTTGTAGTCAATTCCCCAGAAGCAATTCCATAGAAAAGAATAATTATTCCCATTACAATATAAATTACCGCAAAGAATATTTCCCAAATATAAAAGCGTAGATTGATTTCTTTTTTAGGTATTAGAAATTCTTTTCTTTTAGGATTGAAACCATTTAATGATAAAAAAACAAAAAGTCTTGTAATTAGAATCAGTATACACATCCAAAATAACCAACTGAATCTAATAAATAACGAAATACCCAAATTATTAAAAATTACATTAAAACTTATTAAGAGGATGAAACTGAGGATTACTTGAATAATGAAATATGATAGAACCATTTTTATTGTTTTTAAATACCAAGGCCATGTTTCTTTAGAGATAAAGATTCTTGGAGTTCCTTGTTGCTTATAATCTGACAAAATTAACTTAATATTTCCTAATTCGGGAAATTTTATTCTTAAATTCTCTTCGTGTAATTCACTAGATTCTTCAAGCTCTTGAATATCTTCTCTTATTTCTTCCTCGATATTGTTTATAATATCACGCTTTTCTGATATTTTAAGCCAAAATGGGAGCTTTCGTTTTACTTTTTTTAAATGAAGCTTTATTTTTTCTTCGAGTTCCAGGCTGAAAGGACTTTTATAGCTCGAAATATTCTGAGTATTTATATTATCATCTCTCTTTTTATTACGAAATATTCTCTCTTTTGTACGCAACCGTTTAACCATACTTAATTCCTTTAAGTATAGTTCATTTTTGTCTCTAATTGTCATGAAGGTATAAATTTCATAAGAAAAGTAAAAAAGCACTAATACAGGTAAGAAATTAAAGAATTCTTGAAATCCAAGATAATTCAAAAAAAGTAATTCTCCTAATGTGTGAATTACCCACCTTATTAAGTAAATATCAAGTATAATCAAAATTTTCTGCCAAATTATTGATTTCCTTTTAGTAAATCTACGTAAACTTTTTACACTCAAAAGAATAAAGAACGCAATTCCTATTAAAATATCACTAAATAATAACACATATATTGCGCTAAATAAAAAAAATGAAATTTCTAATAATAAAATTACTATTTGAATATATTCTTTCAATTTCCGCTTTTGAATATTATTAATGTTAAAATTTGAGGATTGTAATTTAGATTTTCTTTGTTTATATGGAATATATCCCGTGATCGATAAATAACAGAAAATTACTCCTACAAAGACAAAAGATGAAACTGAAATGATAAGTACAATGAAAATATATTCAAAAAGGAAAAATTCGGAAATTTGATACCAATAAGAGTTTCTATGGTTGTGGGGTACCTCAAGAGGTATGAGATATACTGCTAGCCACAAAAAAAATGACCAAAAAATAACTTTCCAATATGTTCGATAGAGGGGATATATTTCTTCACTAATGTAAATATGGGGCGTACTTTTACTTGCGAATTTGTTTGCGATATCTTCTGGTTCTCCTATTTGAGAAATTGCTATCTGAATATCAATTTCAGTTGGTTCTTTATCCCCTGCACTTTCAATAACTTTTTCCCATATATGTTCCTCGATTTCATCTAAAATATCATTTAACTCGTCTTTCCTTAACCTGATGGATAAGGGCAGACCCTTTTTAATTTGACATAGATATTTATTTATGATCTCAGCTTCTTCGACAGTATTTGTCATTTCTTTTCATTTGCTTTTTATTTTTTTTTATTTTGAAAATGATCGATATTCAAACCACATGCTTTGCAATATTCTTCGCTGAACTTATCACTCTCAATTCTATTGGAACAATTAGGGCAAATTAAATATTTTTTATCATTCAGCTTTATTTCAAGATCTATAATTTGGGAAAGGGAGGTAATTAAATGAGTTAGAAAACCCATTAAATGATTATAAATATCTATCCCCTTACGAGTAATTATATAATAGGTTCGTAATCGACCTTTATATTCTTTCTTTTTAGAGATAAGTAATCCCTCTGCTTTCAACTTACGTAAAATGGGATACAACGTCCCTTCTTTGATAGTTAGTGCATTCTTCATATCTCTCTTTAAATCTTGTGCCAATTTATATCCATAAATTCCTTCTTCCCCCTTCTGCTTGATAATATATAAAGTAATTAATTTTGAGATACCTCTTAAGATTTCTGATTCAAAATTCTCTACATATTGTCTGTATATCTCAGAATTAATTAACGCTTTTGGATTGAAATTTTTTACTTGGTTTATCAATTTATATCTGAATTCTCAAATAGTGAATAATCTATACTATTTATTCTCTAATATTATACATTATATAGTATTTATTCTATTTAAATCTTTTCGCCGTTAAGAGAAAGTATTACCACTGTCTCGATTTTTTAATATAATCACTATAAAAGGTTAATAAACTTTTTTGAGAGAATTTAAACGAATTATAATAATATTTAATATTTATGAGTTCACTATTGTATTATGGCTTTATTGGTTTTTTTGCTTCAAACAATCCACTTATCCCTTTAATTTTGAATACAGTCCTTTTTTCAAGGATCTTTGCTATTGCTTCTTCAACTCGCTGCATTTTTCCCTGAAAGTTAGGATTTTTTTCATTGGGGAACATAGATTTAATATATCTCATTAACGGTTCAACTGAAGTAATATTCACCTGATTAATATACTCAAAAAACTCAATTTCTGCAAAAAAAGGTTTTAGGACTTCTCTCCCAGTTTCATTTTTGAATTCACTGAATAATTTCATCTTCTCTTCTGAATATAGTCCAAACTCAGAAAGAAAATCTATGAGTTCTCGAGTGTGTTGTCGACTAATTGTCGTTGAAATAAATCTACCACCCGGCTTTAATATACGATTTATAGCTATAAGAGCTTTTTCGATATTTGGGATATGATATAACATATGACATCCTATCACCACATCAAAAACCTGATTTGGATAAGGAATTTTTTCTGCATCGATAATTTCAAATTTTATGGGGAGATTAAGTGGTTGTACATTTTCTTTAGCTTTACCCAACATTTTTTTTGAAAAATCTGATAAAACAATTGAACAAGTTAAAGGTACATTTCTAAAATTCTCAAGCCATAATTGCCCTGTACCGCAACCCAGCTCCAATACTCGCTCATGTTCTCGAAGTTGAATTTTAGAAAAAACCCATTTCTGTAGAGATTCTGGATTTGACCCGTAGGACCATAAATTCATCCGATTAGTCAAGTTTTGATGCGTCTTATACTGCGATTCTGCATATTCTTTAACAGTTCTGTTATTTTTCATATAAGATGAAAGAATACGTTTATCTATTATAAATTTAGTATTACATTATACAACTAAACCCAAAAAGGAATAATTTATAAATAAAAGAGATAAAGTTAGTATCATGATTTTAATCATTTTAATTATATCAAGTCTTATTGTAGCTGTATGTTTGGCTTATTTTTGGTATTGGTATCAACTCCGACGTGCTACAGTTGGGAATTATGATATAATAAGGAATGGTTGTTGGCAAACAAATCGACGTGGGGAAGGTAGTAGAGAAGCTTTAAGAGTTCATCGTGCTAGAATTGCTAAGATAGCTGGCTTTGGGATGAATCGTGATGAAGCTATTTACTGGCATGCTGAGGTAGACTCTCATGGCAACAAGATTAAATATAATTATAAATATAGGGTTGAGGGTCAAGATCCTGCTACGCGATGGTGGTGTCTATCTGTAAATCTAGATGGATTTTTTGTTCCTAATTTACACAACCGATATTCTTTTTCCAAAACTGATGTTAAACGTGAAACAGATGGATCATGGGAGATCAAACTCTCAACTGAAGAACAATCTGGTAATTGGATACCCTTAGGTGATCAGAGTGGGTATTATCGAATAATTTTACGCTGTTATAACCCCAATCCTTCAATGATTGAAAATAGCGAAAGTGCAAATCTCCCACAAATTATACTTGAGGATTGAATATGACATTATTATTTATTCAGATTATGGTTTGGATTATTACAACTCTTATTCTATCAAGATTATTATATATTTTTGGGATAACCCTATATACTTACTATCTTACGGATAAGCGACTGAAAGGATTTGGAAATTATCGTATACCAAACACTTTTTTCCATGGACGGGTAACTTCAGCAAATCTCGTCTTGTCCCTTACCCAACACCCCATGCAATGGTTTCGTCATGTATCTATGACGTTCATAAAAAAATACTGAAGATTCGGGCGACCGTACCCGAAAGCGTCTACTGGTCGATTACTTTTTTCGCCCTTAACCAAGATTGTTATTTTACTCTGAATGACCTTGAAGTCAAACAAAAATATGGACAAGATGTAGAAATCGTTCTAAAAAAACGAGGAATATCTTATACGACTAAGAAGAATGAAATTATCGTGTCCGCACCCCGTTTTAGCAAAAGGGGATTGATCTTGATTAGGATTGTCATGATGGATCCAAGTGACAAAGAGGAAATTAAAAGAATCACCCAAATACAAAAAATGGTTACCACTGAAGTACTTGAAATTGACCAATGACAATCATTTTATTTTAGAGCAAATCTTCTTCTTTTAAGCTTAATATGACTTTAACTCATCTTTAAACTATTAATACTTTTTTTTCGTTATAGATGTCAATCATAAAACTTATTTTAATGAAAATCTAGAATATTAATTGTTAAAACAGAGGGTTATTATTAATTAATTCAAATTTATTGTCTAAAAGAGTTTTAAAGATGCCAGAAAGTAGTACAATCTTATATGACTTAAACAAAGTATTTATTCCCTGTCGCACAGTTTTAGAAATGGAGGCATTAACTTCGTTATTTCTTGAGTATTATAATTATAATGAAATTAGAGATCTACCACAAACCCAACCATCAAGTGAAAGCCTAATTGAGGTATTTCGAGTAATAGATTGCGAACCACTTGAGAGAATAATTGAATATTTTATTGATGTTATTGTAAGTAAGTTAAGACCTATCGTAATGTATGCGCGAGATCATCATGATAGGGTCAGAATGGGAAATGTTGATGCCTATACCAAAACTAGGTTATGCTTATTTTTTGCTTTACATAGATTAAAATTAAAATTTCTGATTATCAAACACTTTCTGGATAAATTTAAAGAAAAGGAATATAGTTTAGATATCTCTGATAATCAGGAGGTTCTTGGAGCCCATACGTTCCTTTCAACCTTTTATAAGGATTATTATAAAAAGAATAAAATGAACCTTAAATTGATGTTATCTTCAAAAAGGATGTCAAAAAGAGTAAGTGAACTAATGGACACTTCAAACACTATCACCAATGAAGATATTATTAACGCTATTACGTTTAAAAAGTTCTTAGATGATAAAAATAGAATCAAATTCATCATGAAAGAAATTAAAGCTTCTCTTTTTGTGTGCAAAATAATGTTTGCTCAAATGGACGTACATACTCCTTTCACAATTGGAAAAGAAGTTATGATTGATGCTGAAGAGATTATGATAAGTCAAGATTTTATTCCTGAGCTAATTCCTGCTATATCTCGCAGTTATGCAGAAACAAATCAGGCTCATCTCGAAGACTGTTTTAGAGCACAAGAATTTATGATGAAAAGAGTGTTAGAAGGGATAAATTTTGCAGTAGATACTGCTTCTGGTGGGCAGATTAACCTTGACTTAGAGGAAACAATCTATAACACGGGAAATATCTTTGAAATATAGTTTTAAAGTATTTCCGTAGAGTAATTTTACCTATTATTACAAAAAGGTATATTTCATCAAATGTGAAACAATTTAACTTATTTTTAATTTAAAAAATCAATAGCCCTTCATTACTTAGTTAATATGAAACTCTTTAAAGTAGATGAGAATCGTTTTACTCACGATTACAATCAGATGTTAAGGATTATTATCTTAAACTCTCTTGGCTTTTTTTTTCTCGGTTTTTGGCTACCTATTATTGCTAGATCGAATATGAACGCAAGTGCTTTGCAAATAAGCTTAGTTGTAGTAACTAATGTTATCGGGCGCATGACTAGTGGTTTTATCATAGGTTTTATAGTTGATCGCGTTAAATCAAGAACCTCACTCGTTTTAATCGGATCTTTTGGAAGAGCTATTGCGTATTTCATTATATATGCTGCGTTTATTTCTAATCAGATTTTTCTCCTAGGTTTGGGTCACGGAACTTTAGGTTTCATGGCAGGAGTATTCTGGATACCTTTTAACATTTTAGTAGCCGAAAAATCAAACAAAGATCATCGCTCTCAAGCTTATGGAAAAAGAGATTCTATAAATGCAATAGGTCAAATGATTGGGGCAACATTCGGTTTTACTCTTATTATGATAGCGAGTGCCTATACAAATAATCCGGTTCTATTATATATTGCCATTCCAATATATGGTATTTCAAACCTTTTTGCAGGTATTTTGTTCTATCGTAAAGTAGATGAAACAGTTAAATTCTCTTCAATCCCCGTTGAAAATTCAGAAAATAATCATGTAAAAACCAAATTCTTTACTTCTAAATCTATGATTATTGGTGCTTTTTTTCTAATTTGCATTCTCTTTATGGGAAGTGTTAATGGATCAATAGCACGACCTTTCTTAAATATCTATATCATAGAAAATATTGAAAGTAATATCAACTTAGTGCTTTGGGCGTACCTACCAGCAGGACTATTAGCGACTCTTTTAGCTCCAAAATTGGGTGCCATTGTAGATAAACTTCCTCCTTTAGTAGGCATATCAATAACTAGTTCACTAGGAGCGTTAATGACGTTTTTTTTAATAAATTCGGCTAATATATGGCTTTTCTCGACTTTTCTTCTATTTGATTTAGCAATTGGGATGTCTGCGGGATTAATATTTGCAAACTTAATGAGCAGAATTTCTTCTGAGCATAGAGGGAAAATCTTCGGAGTAGGTGATTTTTTTGCGTTTTTAGGAAGCGTAATAGGTCCGATTTTAGGGGGTATCGTATGGGATTTAATTAGTCCAAAATTTCCCTTCATCATATCGATATTTGTTGAATTATCACTAATCCCTCTCTATTTAGCAGCAGTGTATCTTCTACTTCCCCATATGGCAGAATCATATGATATAAACAAGAAAGATAAAATTCTTTCTGAATTTGAAGTCTAATACACGATTATTAATCCTGCTAAGGTTCCTTTAGGAACTTCTGAAGGGTCTGTATTAGTTGCCATAGGAAAAATATCCCAACCTGCTTGAGCAACCATTTTATACACATCTATTCCCACAGCTTCCATTGAAGGTCTTGCTCTTAAAGAAAATCGACACCTTTGCCCTTCCATTGCTAAACAATTTTTTTCTAACCCACAAAATACGTGACGACACGATCCAGCAGCAAAGCCGAAAACCAAGTAATATCCATCAAAAAATGCCGCAGATTCAATATCACTCACAATCTTATAAACTTTCTCATAAGCCGCAACCCGTTCTTTAATAGTCGCCTTATCTCTCACAAGCACTTCAGAAGGAAAGTCAATGATAAAAAATATAGCCCATTTATATTTTTCCAAATAATTTCTAAGCTCTGCTGGCTTTAACGTATTTGGTGGACAGTGAGCACATACACCATACCCAAAGCATCTAGGAACTTGACATTTTAGAGTCACCCGTTCATCCACGGGAATTTCTTTTGCTGTTATGATTTTCACTTTACTTGCTCCCAATTCGATTGCTTTTTCCCTATATTCTTCAAGGTTTTTCTTAAGCTTATCCTCATCGATATCAAGGGTTATTTTTTCGATTTTTTTACTCATTATATTTTCAGCATCAGTTTTATGTATGTAAATAATTATATCTTATTAAACTAATATAGTGTAAGAATTACTATGAATCTGATGTAAAAACTCCTTCATTTCCATAATTTGATAATTAGGAAGAGATCCCAATTCAAAAATATATACATCCAAAGAAAGATTATTAATTAAAATCAAATATTTCTTTTATATAAACCACAAAAGCAATAGAAAATGTGCATGTAAATGAGTAGTGGAAAAACTTTCTGCTTTATTGGAGGTATTATGACCCTTGTAGCAACATTTCTCCTAGGATTTGGGTATGATCCACTAGCAGAGATGGGTTTCTTTGGCATTGGATTTTTAATGAATATCGATAACATCTTCGAGGATACTTTATTCTATTCTACACTCTTTGATGGACAAGATTTTGTGGTATACCTATTATTTATTGTTTTAATTATCTTTTTGATTTCAGGTTTTATTCAATTAGCTGGATTAAAAAATCGAATCGCAGCAATTATAGGTTCCCTTCTTCCCTTATTTATTAGCTTAGTTTTTATATCAGATTTTTATGACATCCTCATCCCGGATCCCGTTACAAATATTACAACTTTCTTTTGGAATCAATCAATTGTAGAAGGAATTGTGCCATTACATGTTCCTGTTGGGGCACTCGGTTCTCTGGAAGTATCTCTTGGGACTTATATCCTACTTGGTGGTGGCATTCTAGGTTTCATCGGTGGTATTATGGGAGTTGAATAATACAACAAAGAAATTACGACTTTTATCTTAGAAATATCTTTTTTTCAATATTTCAAAATTCTACTCTACTTCTATTTAGAAAAAAAAAAGTTAAAATAATTAGAATTCATCCTTTTATCCTGATTTCGTCTAACGAAAATCAGTAATTTCTAAAGGTCTTATATCTAATTCATTTAGAATGGCCATAACCTTAGTTCTTATTTTAATCTGATGGCCTTCAGTCATTTTATTCATTATACTTATCTTTTCTTCATCAATTTGGTCTACTAAACTGTTAATTTGAGTTTCTATGAAGTCTAGGAAAAGGTTATAACATACAAGAAATAGATAAAAAATAAATAATAATACAAAAAATAGGAATACAGTTTTTTAAGTATTCTTAATACTCATTAGGCATTTTTTTCAGCTCTGCGAGTGAAAATACAGGACCATCTGTGCAGACAAACTTGTTCCCTATGTTACATCGTCCGCATTTTCCAATTCCGCATTTCATTCGCATTTCTAAACTGTTCAAAATCTGTTCATCCTTCCAACCAAGTTCTACAAGTTCAGCCACAGCCGTTCTAATCATTATAGGAGGTCCACAGATAATCGCTACCGCATTATCGGGAGAGGGCGCAACTTTTTTAACGATTGCCGCAACAAAACCAACTTCATGAGTCCATTCTTCTTCTTCACGATCAATAGTTAAAACTACGTTAATATCATCACGTTTTTCCCATTCTTCTAATAAATCTCTGTATAAAACTTCACCTGAATCTCTATTTCCATAGATTGTTGTAATATCGCCATAGTCTTTTCGATATCTCTCATCAAGTAAATAAAGAATAAGAGATCTTAAAGTTGAATAAGCAAATCCCCCACCGATGACTACTATATTTTTTCCTTTCATATCCTCCATCGGCCATCCATTACCACAGGGACCTCTTATACCTATGATATCTCCAACTTCACTGCCATGAAATCCAGAGGTAACTGTTCCCATCTTTTTAATCGTGAATTTTATAGTACCTTCTTCGGTCGGCGAAGAAGCAATCCCAATAGGACACTCTCCCTTCCCAATTAAACTGATTTCGGCAAACTGTCCTGGAACATAATCAAATTTCTTGTAATCTTCTTCGTTTTTAAACTCTAATTCAATAGTTTTTACATCATTGAGTTTATTTTCTGCTATTACCGATTTAACTCTGGTTAAATAAGGAATATATGGATTAGACAACTACTTTCTCATCCTCCTTTTTTTCTATTTTTTCTACTTTATGTAAAATTGTGAGAATATCATTATTAGCTGGACAAACTGCTATACACCTTCCACATCCAACACACCCCAATAATTCATAATTCTCGGGGTAATAGCTAAACTTATGCATTATTCTATTGCGACAACGTTGGATCTTTGTGTTGCGAGGATTGTGTCCGCTTGTCTCCATTGTATAAAGACAGGATTGACAGGTATCCCAGATTCTTATTCTACGACCACGGTTATTATACTGATCTGTTTCATCTATCACATCAAAACATGTGCATGTAGGACATAAGTAGCTGCATGAACCACACCCTATACAAGATTCACTTATTTCTGCCCATACGGGGTGTTCAAAATTAGTTTCTAAATTCTTTACAATCTTCTCCGAATCTATTTTTGCAGTTATCATTTCTTCTGCCTGTTTAGCTAATTCAGCGGATTTTTTCACGTCGCTGTCACTAGCATCAGAAAGCCATGATAATTTCTTGACGATTTCTTTACCTTTATCGCTAATTCCTTCAACTAAATAAGTTTCACCTAGATCAGTGAGAAATACATCCATATTTTCTTTGTTAAAAGGATTTCCGTTAACAGATGTACAAAAGCATGTGGTTCTTGGTGTATTACATCCAATTCCAATAAGCGTTGTATTTTCTTTTTTCTTTAAGTATATCTCATCTTTATAATTTCCATGAGATGAGAAGAATTTTGCAAATAATTCAAAACTATAAGCGTCACATGGTCGGATTCCAAATATTAGGAATTTCTGATCAAGGTCTTGTCTATCTGTAATCTCAACATCTTTTTCATCTAAAGTATATTCAAATAATACTTCCATTTGAGGAAATAATATTGCTTTTGGTGGAATCTTAGAATTCAAGTAGTCAAGTACTATATCTTCGGATTTATCAACTTTTTCAAAAACTATGTTTCCTTTCTTTTTAATCGGAGCATAAAAGTTATACTCACTTGCAAGTTCATTATACAATTTTCCAATATCGTCTTTCTTTAATATTTTTTGTTCCATTTTTCACATACCTCCTTAATCTTCCTCTAACATAAATTCTTCTGCATCATCCATACTAAAATCCATCATTGGAGGAAGTATTTCGGCACTGAGTCCTGAAGTGAAATCAAATCGTTTCTTGACTACTTCTTCCAACTTCCTCGTAATTTTATTCAGATCAATACCAACTGGGCATACAGATGAACATGCTCCGCACGCAACACATCTCCCCGCTAAGTGGAATGCTCTTATCAAATGAAATACGATTATATCAGGTAATTGAGTAGTTTTTCCAAACCACACGGGTAGATTTTGATCTACAAAACAGAGGTTGCAATAGCACACGGGACACGCTTGACGGCATGAATAACACAGTGTACATGGTTCAAGTGCGTCTTTAATGTATTCCCATTTTTCTTCAGTTGATTTTAAATCATACTCAGCAACATCAGCAAATTCATCATGGATAGATTCCAACTCCTGACATTCACCAACACATGTCTCTCCTGTAGCTGAGGGGGATTTTACTTGACAAACTTTGCATAATTCGTTAATATACTGGTCGTAGGGAAATGTTTGTTCCCAATCTCTTCCTTTAACGAGGATATCATCACCATTTATTGAAACATCAAGAATCTCCTTTTCCCCAATTTCAAGATCGATTAGACTTCTGTTAACATTTCCATTACATTTAATTCCAATCATCTTTACGTTTTCTAAGTCAATCTGTTTTTCTGCGGCTAAAAGATTTACCGCCCTGCCAACACAACCCTTTGCAACAATTCCAATCTTGAGAGGTTTTCCCTCTGAATCACAAAGTTGGGGCATTAAGGGAGCTAAATATCTAGCTAAATTAATATAACAGAGATTATTCCAGATTAGTTTATCGACATTTTCTTCTTTCCTAATAATTATTGGAGTAGAACTTAATGGTACAGAACCTTCCGAATATCCCATAACTACATCTACTGTTTTCTCACTGAGTAACTTTTTAGCAATATCTCTTATTGAATTTTCAATTTCTTTATTTTCCGTTTCAATGGTCATTTTTTACCACTCCTTCTGAAATTTTGTATTTGGACCTAATTCTTTTACAACCTTTGTAGCCTTCCTTACCAACACAGCAAAGCGCTCACCTTCAGCAGCAGAAGCCCACATGAACTGTACTCTGTTTTTTAGCCCAAAAAAATCTAACAACTCATTTAATATTGCAAATCGTCTTCGAGCAACCAAGTTTCCACTGATATAATGACAATCACCAGGGTGGCAACCACTGATGAGGACTCCATCCCAACCGTCGGTCAAACTCTTTATTATGAAATAAGGATTAACGCGCCCGCTACACGGAACCCTAACAACCCGGATACTTGGTGGATACTGAATTCTACTCACTCCCGCGAGATCTGCTCCCGCATAAGAACACCAATTACATAGGAATGCAATAATTTTTGGTTCCCAATTCTCTTCAATTTTCTTATCTTTTACAACTGTTTCAGTCATTTTTAAAAACCTCTTATAATCTTGCTGTAATCATTTCATATATTTGTTCGGATGTAAAACCTAATATGTCTATTGCACTACATCGACAATTTCCGCTACATGCTCCACATCCTTTACATAAAACTGTATTAATAGAAGCAACGAGTCCGAATCTACGGTCCTCAATCATTTCTATAGCATTATACGCACAGTTTTCGACACACATACCACATCCAGCACAGCGAGACATATTGATCACCGCCGTTTTTCCCTCTGCCTCAACCTCATCTTTCGAAAGAATTGTGCATGCTCGTGAAACGGCAGCATTAGCTTGCGAAATTGAGTCTTCAATCGTTTTTGGGCAGTGTGCCATTCCGGCGACAAAAACACCTTCTGTAGCAAAATCCACTGGACGAAGCTTAACATGTGCTTCTAAATAAAAATTATCATCATTTAAGGGAACTTTTAACATTTTAGCAAGTTCTTCATTTTCGTCATGAGATGCTACAATACCAGCACTTAGTACTAATAAATCTGCAACTATAGATAAATTTCCCTCTTTTGTCGTACTAACATTCACTTTTAATAATGATCCATCGGGAACAATCTGAGGAGGATTTTTTTCATCATATTTAATGAAGATAACTCCTGCTTCTCTGGCTTTTCTGTAATATTTTTCTTTAAATCCATAAGTTCTAATGTCTCGGAATAGGATTATTACTTCACGAGAGGGATCTTGGTCTTTCACCAGTAATGCGTTTTTAATAGCTTCTGCGCAACACATTTTACTACAGTATGGATGCTCATCATTACGAGAGCCTACACATTGAATCATTACAATTGATTTTTTATCCTGAACTTTTCCATTAGTATTTAGGATTTTTTCAAACTCAGATTGTAATATTACGTTTTCATTTTGACCAAAAAGGAATTCTTTAGGTTTATATTCGTGTGCTCCTGTAGCTACAATTACAATGCCATGATCAAATTCTACCCTTTCTTTCTCTGGCCCGTGAGCAATTCTACTTTTGAAATTTCCAACATAACCATCTATCGCTTCAATTTCAGCACTAGTGTAAAGGTGAATAAATTTATTTGACTTTATATTGTTAATTAAGTTTTCTACATAAGCTTGAACGTCTCCGCCTTCAAGTGTATGATATATATGCTTTGCAAAACCTCCTAATTCTGCTTCTCTTTCGACTAAGTAAGTCTCAAATTCTTGACTCGCAAAATTTAGGGCGGCAACCATACCTGTGATGCCTCCTCCTACAACCATTGCTTTCTGTGTAACACCCAGCTTTATTCTATCTATTGGAGCAATTTTTCTTGCTTTATTAACCGCCATTCTCACAAGGTCTTTTGCTTTTTGAGTAGCTTCTTCAGGTTGTTTCATATGAACCCAAGAACATTGATCACGGATGTTGGCCATCTGAAACAGATATCTATTTAATCCCGCTTCTCGTATTGTTTCTTGAAATAGCGGTTCATGAGTTCTTGGGGTACACGATGCTACAATAACACGATTTAAGTGATATTCTTCAATTTTTTCCTTTATTATTCCTTGAGTGTCAGCAGAGCATGTATATAAATTTCTATCCGACATAACTACATTCGGTAGAGTAGCTGCATATCTAGTCACTTCGGGAACATCCACATATCCCCCAATATTTATCCCACAATGACAAATGAATACACCTATTCGAGGGGGTTGTCCTGCGACAAAAATCTCTGGAGGGAGTGTTTTCTCGGTAACTAGCGTATCCCTTTCTGTATATAAAAGTTGATTCACACATCCCGCGGCAGCACTTGCTTGAGTAACTGTTTCAGGGATGTCTTTAGGTTGAGAAAATGCTCCACATGCAAAAATCCCCGGTTTAGAGGTTTGTACAGGATTAAAAATATCAGTAACTGCAAACTTATATTCATTTAATTCAATTCCAAATTTTTCAGCTAAATAAGTTGCATCATCAGGAGGATTTAACCCAACACTTAACACAACCATATTGTAGTCTTCTTCAATGACCTTCCCATCATCAGTTTCATACCGAAGTCTTAAATCTTTAGTTTCAGGAACCTCTACTACAGAAGATATTCTGCTTCTAATATATCTAATACCATATTCTTCCTGAGCTCTGATAATATATTTATCAAAATCTTTTCCATAAGCTCTAATGTCCATACTGAAAATGGTGGGTTTTACTTGGTGTTGATGCTCATGTGCAATCACTGCTTCTTTAGCAGTATACATACAACAAACAGAAGAACAATAAGGTTGTCCTTCTCCCGAATAATCTCGTGATCCTACACATTGAAGAAAGGCAACTTTTTCTGGAATAATTCCATCAGAAGGCCTTAAAACTCTACCAGCATAAGGACCGCTTGCACTTAATATACGTTCAAACTCAATGCTGGTAACTACATTTTTATACTTTCCATAACCATACTTATTGGCTGCTTGAGGAATGAATTCATCAAAACCAGGGGCAAGTACTATAGCGCCAACATTAATGTCTACAATTTCATCTTCTCGGTCATATTCTACTGCTTTCGCCTTACAAACTCCCGCACATACTCCACAACCGATACAATAATCTTTATTAATTGCATAAACAAGTGGAACTGCCTGGGGATATTTTACAGATGTTGCAGAATATCTAGCTAATCCTTCATTGAATAAATCTATTGCTTCAACCGGACAATTTTGGCCACATACACCGCAACCAGTACATACATCTGGGTTAATGAATAATGATTTTTTCTTAACATTAACTGTGAAGTTACCGGCTTCTCCAGATACGCTTAAAATCTCACAATTTATGCTTAGGTCAACGTTCTGATGTCGACCTGTCTCTACTAATTTAGGGCTTACGATACACATCGCACAGTCATTCGTAGGGAAAGTTTTATCAAGCTGAGCCATTACTCCACCAATACTCGTCGAGGATTCAACTAAATAGACTTTATACCCAGAATCCCCTAAATCTAACGCTGTTTGAGATCCTCCTATACCAGCGCCTACAACCATTACAGCTCCTACTTTTTCCATCTTTAATCTTCCTTATATTCTTTGAAACATTGGTGTAATTCCAATAAGTTCTCCAAAGTCAACTTGACCTCGCGTCTTTAATATTATCATATGTTCTAAAACAATACTTGGGTCTATTTCTAATTCAGCTGCTAAATCCTTTACTGATCTAGATTCTTTTTCTAAAGCAATTAAAATTCTGTGTCGGTTATACTCTTCAATAATTGCTGAATCAAAAATTTCAATAAATTTTTCAAGGGGTACTTTCTCTCCATAGACATTTTCTTGCTCTGTTATCTTTCTTTCCCGTCCTACTAATGCTCTCATTCGGTCACCTCCCGCAGCTTCTTCCATAGCCCTTAGTTTATCAAGTGTTTCCTCATCTGGATTGTCTCCACCCGCGGGAGATGGTCCTAATGATTTTATATGTTCTGTATATTCTTTAATAACTGCTGCGTATCTAGCACCTTCTGAAGCAGATACCCACTCTAGTTTTACTCTATTATCAAAATTTATAAGCTTAAGGAATTTTTGCACCATTTCAAATTTTTTCACGGCTTCATAATTACCTTCAAGATAATGGCAATCTCCTAAATGACAGCCACCAATAAACACTCCATCAGCTCCAACTCTAAGAGCCTCAAAAATAAATTTAGGATCGATTCTTCCAGAGCACATAACACGAATAACTCGGATATTTGGAGGATACTGCATCCTACTTACCCCCGCCAAATCTGCTCCTGCATAACAACACCAATTACATAAAAATCCCAGAACTTTTGGTTCAAAACTCATCTTATTTACCTCCGAAAGCATAAATTTCAGACATTATCTGCTCATCTGTAAAATGCCTAATTACTATAGCATGATTTGTACAAGTAGCTCCACAAACACCACATCCTTTGCATAATACTTGTCTTATTTCGATTTCATCATCTTCATTCTTACTGATTGCTTTATAAGGGCAGACAGTTATACATATTTCGCAGCCACTACATAACTTTTTATTATAATCTGGTAAGAATGATGTTGCACCATCTACTTCAATAGTATCATGAGAAATTATGGTGCTTGCTCTTGATGCGGCTGCATATCCTTGGGTTATAGACTCAGTAATATCTACAGGCCATTTCGCTGATCCACAGACAAAAACCCCATCCGTAGCAAAATCCATAGGACGCAATTTTACATGAGCTTCCAAAAAGAATTGGTTTTCCTCTAATGGCACTTTTAACATTTGGGCAAGTGCCTTATTATCATTATTCGCAACTAAGGGTGTTGATAACACAAGAAGATCGTAAGAAATAATCATCTCCTCTCCTAAGTATTCATTATGTACTTTTATTTGATTTTCTTCTACTTGCGGTTCTTTCTCAGGATTATATTCCATAAAAATAATTCCTTCTTCACGTGCTCTTCTATAATAATCTTCATAATGTGTACCAGGAGTATATAAATCTCTAAATAGGATTGTTATATTTGCCTCAGGATTGTTCTCTTTTATAATTAATGCATTTTTCAAGGCAGTCATACAACATACATTTGAACAATATGCTCTCTCATCATTACGAGAGCCTACACATTGTATCATTACAATATCTTTAGCTTTAACTTCATTATTCTTTAATTTTCCCTCTAATTCATGTTGAGTAATTCGTATTTTACCATCATAACCAAACATCCCATTAGGGGTAAAAAGAGAGGATCCAACAGCAACAAGAATAACACCTATATTTAAGTCAATTTTTTGACCATCTTGAGCTACTTCTACCTCAAAATTGCCAACAAAACCCTCGATATTTTTAACTTGACTAGAAAGATAGACTGTTAAATTTTTATTCCCTTCTACATTCTTCTTAAGATTGTCTAAAAGAACTTGCGAATCTTGGTCAATGGGGAATAACTTAAACAATGTTCTTATCCTTCCTCCTAACTCCTTCTCTCTCTCAACTAAGTGCGTTTCAAATCCTTGATTTGCTAAACTAAGAGCAGCAGTCATCCCTGAAACACCTCCACCAATAACCAATGCGGTGGGGGTTGCATCAACGGTAATATTTTCTAAGGCTTCTAACCGGGCAGCTTTAGCGACGCCCATACGGATTACGTCTTTGGCTTTCTCAAAGGCTTCCTCTGGCTGTTTCTGGTGAACCCAAGTTAACTGATCGCGGATGTTGACAAAGTTAAATAGATATTCATTTACGCCTTCCTCCTCGACGCAATTACGGAAAAGGGGTTCATGAGTTCTTGGAGTACATGAGGCGACAATCACACGATTTAGATTATACTCTTTAATCCCTTTCTTAATTTGAGCCAGTCCCGTCTCGGAACAAGTATATAAATTAAATTCGGTAAAAATAACATTTGGTAGGGTCTTAGCATATTCAGCAAGAGCTTCGACATCTACAAGACCTCCTATATTACTTCCACAAGAACAGACAAAAACACCAATTCGAGTTTCTTCTTCTTTTTCCGACATTTTAATCTTAACCTCCTTTAATTACCTCAGCTGCTCGCGCTGCAGCTCCACTTGCTTCAGCAACAGAGCGAGGAATATCCATTGGTTCACGAGCGCAACCACATGTATAAATTCCTTCTATGCTTGTTTCAGCAGGTAAAAATGGATTTGTTTTCACATAGTCATAATGATTTAATTCAATACCTAAAACATCTGCCAATTTGTTTATCCCTAATGATGGAATAATACAAGTTGCTAACACCACTAAATCTACTTTTAATTGTTTTATTTCAGATGTTTCATAATCTTCATATGTAATTATAGGATTATCATTCTCATCAACTTCGATATGAGAAATCTTACTTTTAATATATTTAATATTATACTCTTCAGCGCCTCTTTTCAGAAATTTCTGAAATCCCTTGCCACCAGCTCTCATATCTATATAAAAGACATAAGATTCTAACTCATTGTCATGTTCATACGCAATCATAGCTTCTTTTGTTGTATACATACAACAGATTGATGAACAATATAATTGTCCTCTTTGAGATCGTGAATCAATACATTGAAGGAAAGCGATCTTATGGGGGTGTTTTCCATCAGTCAATCTGCTTAAATGACCTTCTTGAGGTCCTGAAGCGCATATTAATCTCTCAAGTTCCATTGCGGTGACTACATTATCATATTTTTGATAGCCATAGATATTTAGAGTATGGATATCTTCTGCTAAATCCAAACCAGTGGCAACAATAATTGCCCCAACATTATCTATGTTAAGCACTGAATCTTTTTGAGTGAAATCAATAGCATCGGCACCACAATTTTGATAACATAATCCGCAAATTTCATAATTTAAATAAAGACATTTACTTGGATCAATACGATAAGCAGCAGGGACTGCAGCGGGAAAGGCTATTTGAGCTGCGGCTTGAGTAGTTAAATTGACATCAAAGAAGTTAGTAATTCCCCTAACAGGACAAATAGTTCCACAATCTCCACAATTAGTACATACATCTTCTTTAACATATCGAGCATGTTTTAAAACATCAACAGAAAAATTGCCTACACCACCTGAAATTTTTTGAACTTCAGAGAGTGTGTGTAAAGTGATATTAGAATGCCTGTAACACTCTGAAAGTTTTGGGGCAAGGATACAAATTGAGCAGTCAAGTGTAGGGAAAGTTTTATCCAATTGAGCCATTCTCCCCCCAATACAGGGTTGTTTCTCGACAAGATGTACCTGTATTCCCATATCCCCTAAATCCAAAGCTGCTTGAATACCAGCAATTCCTGCTCCAATAATAACAACTGATTTTGAATTATCTCCCAAATCTTTCACCTATTTAGATTTATTAATTTTGTTATTTGTCATTCTTTTGAACAAATTAATTTTACTAGCTTTCCACTCATCAATAGTAGATTTCTTCGGACTAAATTTATCTATATACCCCGCAATAAATGCTTTTCTCATTAATTCCTCGCCTACTTTAGTGCGGATCACTGTCATAGAATTCTGCTGAACAGCCCCAGAACCACCAAAGCTTATATCCGCGAATCTACTAGTAAACTCATCACACTCATGGCAATGATTTCTTACAGCATCGTCAAACTTATTAAGTTCAACTTCATAAACTTTATTTTCTTTGTTAGTGATGAAAAAATTCCTCTTAATATTCATTTTAGCAATATTTGTTGGATCTTCATTTGTTTCCTTTTTTACGAGCTCGAATAATTTCTGATAATCAAAATTTTCCATACAAAACAAGCCAAATACATATTTAATAACGTGAGCAGGGCTTATGTTTAAAAGTTGCATCTTCCTAACTGCTCTACATTGGCAAGGCGTTCCAACAAAAGCCATGCGAATTTGATTTATATCGTAAATTTGATGGTGCTTTTCAACAACATCTTCAGCAATATTATAAAAATCCGTTAACGGCAAAATATTTGATGATATGGAATATCGAGTTCCTGAAGATTTCAAAAGATCTTCTTTGTTATATATTATTTTTGGAATCGGTCGTAATTTCTCGTCATATTCAGATACTATCGCGGCATCAATTTTATTTTTATCAAATAAATACGTTAAGAGAGTGGTCACCAATCCTCCATCTTGACCCATTTCCTTTATTTTCTCATCGGTTGTTTTAGCAGCAACCACATCTTGAATATATCCAATCTCATCTTTAATATGATATTGATCATTTAATTGTTTCATCAAAGGTTCTGTTTGAGGGCAAATATAATAACAAAGACCACATTCCTTACAATTGTCTACATTAGCATCTGAAATAAATTGGGGTGTATATCCCTCCATTTTGATAACATCAAATGCTTGTGAACTGCAATAGGCAACACATGCTCCACATGCGCAGCATTTATTAGTTTTAATAATCTCTTCTTCAAGGTCTTTGAAGATTTTAACATCTTTTAATAAAGTTTTTTTGGGCGTAGCTTCTGTCATATAATTTCAAATCCTTTAATTATCCATTATTTGTTTTTTATTTTTAAAAAATTTTTAGGGAGTAAAACTTATTGTTTCAAATAATTTACTTGGTTTAATCCTATGAAAATTAAACCCTAATTCTTCTGGTTTAAATCCTAATGCTAAGGCTACTAATTCTGATAAGTAGAATATAGGAAATTCATAAGTTGAATCATTTTTCTTATTTAATTCTCTCTGGTTGAATTCATATTGTTGATAACAGGCAGGACACACAACTACAACACAATTAGCTCCTGATTTTTGGATTGCATTAAGTTTCTGATCAATCATTAAGAGAGATAAATCTTTATCAGATTTGTCAACAGGATTTCCGCAACACTCCATCTTCATATCATATTCAACAGATTCCGCACCAAGTAACCTAACAATTTCATCTATAGTTTTTGGTTCAAAAGGATCATCCCAGTTTATAATTTCTGAAGGTCTTATATAATGACATCCATAATGTACGGCAACCTTGAAACCTTCTAATGGTTTTTCTACATAAGCTTTTACTTTATCTTTATTTTCATAAAGCACTTGAGCAAAATGTTTTACTTCCACATTACCATCATAAGATTTCCCTACTTTCTTTAAAACTTTATTAATCTCTTCTTTAGTGTGAGGATCTTTATTAATGGCATAATTGACTCCTTTTAATGTTTCTACACAGCCAGAACAAAAGGACATTACACCGCCATTTTTATTACATAAACTCAGATTCCTTGCTCCTAAAACTAACCAAGATTTGTGATCAATGAGCTCTATTCCTGTTGGATCAGGACAGCAACTAAATCCATCAACATCGTTTAGTTTAATACCTAACTTTTCAAACACTTTTCTTGAAGAAGTTTCTAAATAAGGTAATCTCGCTGGAATCACGCAGCCAAGAAAAATATCATAACTCATTTCTTATGCACTCTCCTTTGGGATGTGTTTTTCAAAATTAGTTTCAATTAAGATTTTCTTAATTTCGTCGATAGGAGCAGTTTTGACTACAGGAAGTCCTAATTTTTCTCGACGGGTTAAGATCGCTTTAGAATAAGGAATTGCAATCCCATTATCTAACACTGATCTACCCTGGGCAATAAAAGCATCAGGAACCTTTCCGCTTTCAAAACATAAGTTTTTGATTAACGTGAAAATTTCTGTGAGTTCAACTTTTTGTGGACATAATTCTACACATTTCTGACAAGTTGAACATAACCATGGATTTGGTTCTTGTTTTTCAACCAATTTATCGTGCAGGCCTAAAATTGCTTCTTCAATTATTTTTCTAGGATTGTATTCACCCTTCGTTAATAAAGCAACTGGACAGCCACCAGAACAGGTAGAACACTGGTAACAGTACGATAGAGAAGCATTGTGCTTCAACACTTCATTCCTAAACTTAAAATTAATTGTACTCATCTTGACAAAAATATCAATAATTTTAATTAATAACTGTAATTGGTTATGCAAATTTTAGAAATGTTAAAAAACTTATTAGAAAATACCTAAACCAAAATCTCGTCAGAAGATTATATTTTATCAGTGAGATTTTTGTGTTTGAATTGGGTATATCTTTTCTCTGGAACTGATTGATTTTGATAACAGTTTGCATTATTTAATGTGTTTTTTCGTAAATTTTGATTTACAATAATTACATCCTTTTATAATTTGATATTAACTATATTTCTGCGATAAATTATTCTATATATCTATTTTTAATTTAATAGGGTCTAATAAAATTATATTTAGAACTATAAATTATATCAGACGAATCAACTTTAAGCTTGGCTCGTTCTAATGAGATAATATTTTCAAAGTATTTAGGATTAAGATTTTTGTATAGTTTGTAAAGTTTATATTGTTTTTGAGCTTCTTCAATGTTTTTTTGTCTTTGTATGGAACTTGGTTTCAATATAATAATAAATAGTGCTGACAATTCAATTGGGTTATCTTCCTTCACTACTTTTCCTCCCATTTTCCTGCTTACATTCATAATCAATAATTTAATTTTAATTGGGTTCTATGATATAAATATATAAATTCATGTATAAATCGATGGTATAAAATATATATACACCTTCAAAAAGTATAAATTATACTAATTTATATTATAGTTATGGGAAGAATTTATCGAAAATTGCAAAAAATCGGGGGTTCATTAGTAATCAGCCTGCCTAAAGAATGGACTGTAAATAAAAAACTAAAAGCAGGCTCATCAATTGGCATTGAAGTTCGAAATGATGGGACCTTATCAATAATGCCAACAATGGAACCTGAAGACGAGATTATAGAGGATGAGATTGTTTTAGAAGCAAACGAGAATGTAATCTGGGAATTATTAAAGAAGAGTTTTGCAGGTGAAACAAAGATAACCATATTATCTGAATCAGAAATTAGTAAAATTTTAAGAAAAAGTATTAGACAATATGTTAGTAGACTCCCTAACACGGAGATTATCGAAGAGACTAGCCAAAAAATGATTGTTCAAAATTTTGGATATAAAGAAATTCCCACTAAAAAGTTAATCCAGCGTTTATTATATTTAGTAGCAAATATGTTTGAGGATTTAGAACAGAAATCATTCGATGATTTAGATGATAATTTTGAGCAACTAAGAAAATTTTATTTTATATTAGTCATTCATATTAGAACTTATCTTAGAACTGGAATATATATCTCGTCTACTAGTGAATTTACTCCTCTTAAAGCAATGGATTACCGTATGTTTTCTGAAAAAATAGTTGAGCTAGCTGAAATTTTGAAAGACCTCCGTTCAATCGAGAATGTGCTAGACTATTACAAAGATATTCAACAATATTTCAATGAAGTTATGAATGCTTTTTTACAAAAAGATGATAAATTAGCTTTTAAAGTGTGGATGGATAAAGATAAGCTCTTTAAGAAAGCAGATGAATTACTAAATAATGAAGATTATGAGGATAAAGAGAACGTTAAGAAACTCATGAAAATCGCCCAAAAGATCAAAGACATGTCGGCGCTTATTTGATTTAACATTAAACTTTAATAACTAAATCCAGCATAGCGACAGCAATTGCGTAGAAGGTCTAATTTATTGCCTTAAAATTGCCATGATGATTAATTTTCTTAATAACTATGATTGAATTTAATAATTTGTATGGTTAATCTGAATAATTGTGTTCAATTTTCCATAGTTAGCGATCAAATTTAAATATTATCGATTTTAATACTATTATGATGTGTAAGAACTGTAATTGCGACTTTTTCGATAGATGTTCTATTGTTGGGTATATGCCAGTTGGTTTTTGTTGTGAAAACTGTTTTCTCTATGATGAATATACTACTTGTTTAAAATCAAAACCCAGCAGTAGAGTGGATGTCGAAGAAATGGCTGGAAACTTAGGAGAAATAAAATTAATTAGTGCTTCAATTGAGGGTGAGCTTTTAAAAGTTATAATTGAACACGTGGATGAAAAGAAAAAAACTTTATTTATTGATCTCAAGAAATATTTACAATCTTGATTGTGTTCTTTTTTCACCTTAGGTATGAAGACTAAAGTGACATCAATAGATTTTCACAGAATTGCAGAAAAACTTACATATTTCGACGAAAAAGAAATAATTTAATAAACAATTTATCACAATTTATAACTAATTTATATGGTTTAAGATAAAATTTTTTAGATTTGTGATAACTTGCCAAAAAAATTAGATTTAATCGATCTTAAAATTATAGAAGAATTGAAAAACAACAGTAGAATATCCTTCAATGAAATCAGCCAGAAGATAGAAAAAACTGAAGCTACTGTAAGAAGACGTGTTAAGAGACTTATAGATGAGGAAGTTATTACGCGTTTCACAATCGAATATGATATAGATACAAAACAAAATATCAGTGCAACAATAAAAGCGGTTCCAGATTTTAAAGAAATTAAGCGAATTCTAAAGGATTTGAGATCTATTGAAGAAATAAAGAATATTTGGCGTTTATCCGGTGATTGTGGATTGTTAATGAAAGTTGATATCCCTTCAATAGATAAATTTAATCCTCTTATCGAAGAAAAAATCTCACGAATAGAAGGGATAAAAATTATTGAAACTTGTTTTATAACTGATATTATCAAGTAATAACAAATATATTTGCTTGATTTAAAAATCATCATTTATATATAATATTTAATTGTGTAATTGAAAATTAGGTGTTGGAAATCGAACAGAAAATTGCTTTTAAGGTTTGCGTCTTCGGTGATGGTGGAGTAGGAAAAACAACATTGATCAGGAGATTTTCCACCGGAATATTCGAGGAGGATATTAAAATGACAATCGGTGCGGATTTCAGTGTTAAAAATGTAGAGCTAGATGGTAAAAACATAACACTTCGAATCTGGGATTTTGCTGGAGAAGACCGTTTCCGAGTTCTATTACCCGCTTTTGCAAAAGGGGCTGATGGGGGGATATTTATGTATGATACAACCCGATTTTCTAGCCTTGGTCAAATTAGAGATTGGTTATCAATTTTTGAATATTTTATCTCAGATGACGAAGTTAAAATCCCAATAATTATGGTCGGAAGTAAAATAGATCTTGAGGAAAAAAGATCTGTACCCTCTGAAGAAGCTGAGGACTTGTCTAGGACATTTGATTTAAAAGGATATTTTGAATGTTCCTCTAAAACAGGAGATAAGGTAGAGGAAATTTTCAAATTTATAGCGAAAAAAATGGTCGAAGGAAAGGGATAAAAGAAGTTTCCATCTTACAATCTTTTTCACTTTAATTTCTATTTGTAATATCAAAAAAAAATTTGACTTTCAAATTCATTAATATCTCTCTTTAGAAGGATATTACTATTTCATTATTACCATCATAAACACTCATAAAAATAATGATAAGCTTTTTCTTAGAACTTGGTTTTAAAATTATAGATTAATCTTATTAATGTTAACTTGGGTAATAGCATGATTAAAGATACTCGTTTTACACAATCTGAAGGAAAAGTTTTAATGCTTGGAAATGAAGCTCTTGTAAGAGGGTGTCTAGAAGCGGGTGTTTCATATGTTTCTCAATATCCAGGAACTCCAACCAGTGATATTGGTGAATATTTTCATCAGGTAATTAGAGATTTTCCCGAATATCGCGAATTTTTAGTACATCATTGGGCAGTTAATGAGGCAGTTGCAACTTCCGCTTGTGCAGGAGCAGCTTGGACGGGTTGCAGATCTTTTAATCCTATGAAACATGTAGGATTGAATGTTGCAAGTGATGCATTGAGTGTAATTGCCTTAAATGGACCGAATCCTGGAGGTATGGTAGTTTCTGTTGGTTCTGATCCTGGTTCTTTAGGCTCACATCAAGAACAGAATGAACGCTTTTATGCGTGGATGCTTCACCTTCCTACTATAGAACCTCACACGCCTCAGGAATGTAAAGATTGGGTTAAGCTTGCTTTTGATCTTTCAGAAAAATATGATTTAGTAATGAATGTCCGTACTTCAACTAGAAGCGCTCATTCAAGAGGTTATGTTAATTTAGGGCCTCTAGTACCAGGGAAAAAAAGTGGTGAATTTATCAGAAATATTCCTAAATTTAATTCATTACCCCCTCATGCAATTAACAATCATATCAGATTGTATGAAAGAATAGAAAAACTTAGAGAGACTTTACCAAAATTAAGTCTTGATAAGATAATTCCTGGTGAAAACAAAATTGGAGTAATCACAAGTGGGATGCCATTTGGATATACTATGGAAGCCCTAAATCAGTTAGAGTTAAATGATGTTCCAGTGCTAAAGCTTGGAATGATTTATCCTTTGAATTATGAGCAGATTTCTGATTATATCCAAAATTTAGAAAAAGTTATTATAATTGAAGAATTAGAGCCATTTTTAGAAGTTAAAATTGCTGAAATTGCTCATATTCAGGGAATTGATGTTGAGATTTTGGGACAAAAGTTTTTTCCTAAATACAATGAATTTTCTACAGGATTAGTTGCTACATCTTTAGCGCAAATATTTGGTAAAAAGCCGAATGAGCAAATGACTAAAGCTGTTGATTATTTCAATTCATATAAGGAGATTATTCCTAGTCGATTTCCAACTTTTTGCGCAGGATGCCCAGAAAGAGCTACATTATATTCAATTTTAAAAGCTACAAATAACTTGGCAAATACCGTAATCAGCGGTGATATTGGCTGCTACGTAATGTCTTTTTTTCCACCTCAGCAATGCTCGGATTTAGTAATATGTATGTCTGGGGGATTAAGTGCTGCTATTGGGATGTCTACGAAAACAGATCAAAATGTAATCGCTTTTATAGGTGATTCTACGTTCTTTCACACAGGTATGGCACCCTTAGCTGAAGCAGTAGGTTACAACTCAAATTTATTACTTGTGATATTTGAAAACTCATGGACCGCAATGACAGGGCATCAAGACGATGTTCTTCGATTTTTAATAAACCGAGGTTTCTCAATTGAAAAGATTTGTAAAGCTATTGGGGTACCTTGGCTTAAAGTTGAAGATTCATATAATCCTAAAATGTTAACTCATACAATAGAAGAAGCACTAGAAACTGAAGGATTAAAGGTAATAATCGTAAAAAGAGAATGCGGATTGAAAGCTCATAGATGGAGAATGTCTCAGATTAATGCTCTTAAAGAAGAAGGAGAAAAAGTTCAAGACATTTCCTATATGATTCACGGTTGTCAATTATGTGGAGAATGTAGTAATATATTTAGTTGTCCTGCTATCAGAAAAACAAAAATAGAAGATGGTTTGGATACAATGCAAATAGATCAAGATCGATGCATAAAATGTGGTGTTTGTTATTTGATTTGTCCAAATAAAGCTATACGTAAATCAATTATTAATGCTCTAGATGTCGAGGTACCATTTCGTGAAATTTAATGAAACGGATATAATCAATGTTGTCATAGCAGGTACTGCTGGTCAGGGTGTTATTACACTAAAAAGATTAATTGAATTTGCCGCTCAGAAGGCTGGAGTCGAGATATGCTTTGGAGCCGAGCAACACGGCCTGGCACAACGCGAAGGGGCAATAATTAGCCACACACGCTACCAAAAGCGATTAACTGGTAATCCTAGATATAATTTACAGTCATCATTAATTTGTTTTGGGGATGCTGATCTTTATATATGTATAGAACCTGTAGAATCTTTAAGACGGGGGATATTTGCATCTTCAAAAACTTCATTTGTGATAAATGAACGTGATATTCCAAATATATTAGTTGCAGCAGATATGGAAAAATATCCACCTTTAGAAAAAATAAAGGAAATCTTAAGTGTCTATTCTGACCAAGTGTTCTTTATGAACGCCACTGAATTATCCTTAAATAATTTTGATTCTAATCAACAAGTTAACCTCATTATGCTGGGGTTCGCAATAATGACTGAGAAATTACCCTTTATTGAAGTCGATCATTATGAAGAAGTTATTAAAGAATGGTTGCGAGATCCAGACTTGAATATTAAAGCACTACATTTAGGAATGGAGAAAGGTAAAGAAATTATTAATTAAAGAAGGAGTAATCATAACGCAAAAAACAGATTAGGTCCTTTTAATAACCCGAACCAATCCCTTTTTACGGAGCTGTTCCATCATTTTTTCAATTTCTGCTTCATTCTTTTGAGCAATCGAAGCTACTTGTTCAATTGTGTTCATTCCATCACAAATTTTAAGAACCTTAAACTGTTCTTTGGTTAGCATCCCCAATTGCACTGCCATTGGTGATATCTCTTTTACAACAACAGGAATTCTCACTTCATCACCAGCTTCAACTGATTCGGCACCAATCTCCTCAGTAGTCGGTGATTCTCCAAAAAATGATTTTACTCCCGTGATATCATAGTTATCATTTATATAGATATAAATTGTATGTTCTTGTCCAGAAATATCGTCTGTATCTTCCAGATCAGGGGCAGGATTAGCATGTTTGTGCTCTTTAGCATAGATACCCATCTTTAATCCGTTAATAATCTCATCTTTATCTAATTTCAACGCAATCATATCTTCACAAATATCGCACCAAGCCCATGCTTCTATTAGTGAGAAGTATTTTTTGACTTTATTCTCTGGCATCGAAATTCTCTCTTATTACAAATTTAAATTTTAGTAATTAGTTTATATACAAACTAGAGTGTAGGTTAATTTAAATTTTGATTATATTTTCTTTAATGATAATTAAATCTATTTAAAAATTTTAAACATAAAAAACTTTCTTGGATTACTTGCTGTTAAGGTATTTTTTTACTAAGGAATTTATCATGAAGTTCGTTACTCTATGAACTTATATAAATGAAAAAAAGTGATTAAGTTTTATTATTAATTCTAAGATTTTTTTTACGAAAATATATCACTGAAATCATACTTACTATAATAACAGACAGTAACGAGGCATAACCAGGGATTGCTTGTTCTTCTTGTTCAGCAAACTTAATTAGAACCATATCATATAAATCCGATCCAAAATTAATGGTAGAATCAGTGTAACCAGAAAGATAGATATTGTCTGCCGAATCTATTACTACTCCATTCCCCCAATCATAAAACGTCCAACCCCATGTAAGATTCCACTGTTTCACACCAATACTATCATATTTGAGCAGAACGATGTCGGCATTCCCCTCTCCGAAACTAAGTGTTGTTCCTGAAACATAGATATTATCCGCCGAATCTATTGTTAGCCCTCCACTGAATTCATCACTAATTCCCCCCCATGTACGATTCCATTGTATATCACCTGAACTGTTAAATTTAATTAAAGCTATGTCACTTTGAAATCCCGTTCCAAAGCTTTTTGTATAACCCGTAAGGTAAATATTATCAGACGAATCTATGACAATTCCCGCACCACTCTCCAATCCCACTCCCCCCCATGTACGATTCCATTGTATATCACCAGAGCTGTTAAATTTCGCTAGAAGAAGATCTCTGTTTATCGCCCCGAAGCTTTCTGTGACTCCTGATACGTAAATATCACCCGATGAATCTATTGCTACCCCATTTCCTGTATCTAAAGCTCCCCCTCCCCATGTACGATTCCATTGTACATCGCCTGAGCTATTAAATTTAATCAAAGCTAAATCTCCTTCCCCAACACCAAAACTATGTGTGGTTCCCGCAACATAGATATTGCCAGATGAATCTAGCGTTAATCCCCATCCCGTCTCATCGCCGCTTCCCCCCCATGTATAATTCCATTGTTTTATACCTGAATCGTCATATTTTAATAGAACAATATCTCCACTTCCCTCCCCAAAGCTTACTGTCGATCCTGCTACATATATGTTATCTGAAGTGTCCAACACTATTCCTGCTCCAATATCATACTCGCTTCCCCCCCATGTGCGATTCCACTGCTCTGCACCTAAATTATCATACTTAACTAAAACCAAATCTCCCGACCCTCCCCCGTAATTGTGGGACTTTCCGACAAGATAAATATTATCCGATGAATCTACTGCTACATCATTGCCATTATCAATAAAACCATTACTCCATGTACGACTCCATCTTACTACTGTGTTACTCGCTGCAATATTCTGTAGTATGAACGAAAACGACAAAACTATTAGTATAAATGTTAAAAATTTGTTTTTGTTTTTCATTTTTTTACTATTTTACTTTCCAGATTTTTAATTAATATATCATTTATGGATATTTAAAGAAATAGTATTAGTAAATTATAGATTGTGATATTGTAAAAAAGAAAAAAAGTCTATATCCATGATATTAGAAGAAAAAATTAAGTTAACAAAAGCTTCTATTTTCGATGAGACTTAAGATTTTTCAATAAAACCTAATTTCTTATTCCCCTGTACTAATATCTAATTCTCTTGTTCATACCAAAAGCATAACAATTAACAGAATGATAATTTCTTTTTATAATATTGAAATAAAGGAAGAATGTAGGGAACTAACCATACAAATTATCTCCCGTTTATCTTCATTCATCTAATGATAAGTGCAGTAGGTAGTGAACTAATATTTATAGAGGGTAAAATAAGCAACAAAAAAAAAGAAAAAAGTTTAGAATTTTCAAAAAAGCGAAAATTCCTAAGAAGTCTCCTCATCTGCTTGTAGTAAAATATCTTCAAACTCATCTTTGGTTAAATTGTCTTTCTCCGTAAAATTTCCCTTTAAGTTTAATCCTACCACCCTCCGATTTTCGACTAAAAAAGTATAATTATCCATTTCTTCATCTAACTCTCCGATAAGATATGTTGGTTCGAGAACCGCTGATATTCTCCCCCTAAATGTATTTATTTCTCTTTTCGTATTGACTTCCGCTAATCTATTGGAAATTAAGTTATCCAGTCCTAACATAGCTTTTGCATCACTCCTCTCCAATAATATATCCATCATAGTAGCCCTATCTAAGTACTCATAGAAACTTGACCAGCTAACGCCATTACGAATACCATCTTTTATAACAAAATCATAAGCCGATAACCCTTTTCTTTTACATTCATTCTGTAACTCTTCTATTGTTCTCAGCTTAGCCATATCATCGCCTAATTCTGCTAATTCCTTTAATATTAACAGTGCAATTTTGTGTGAAGAATCCCACTTTCTTTTAATTAATATATCTTCAATTTTTTCTCTTAAATATCTATTTCGAGAATAAAAGACAAACTCTAATTCTTCTTGATTTAAGTATCCCAGATATTTTTCCTTTAAGAGAAATAATGCCACTCTAAGGTCGCCCCTCCTCATTCTTTTTACGATCTCTTCCTTAAAGACGCGTTTTGCTTTTATATCTCCAACTTTTGTTAGTTTTTGAAGCAACGGGAAAGCTAGGTTTTTATGGAGCAATTTGGTGTTATAATTTTCTTCCGACCAAACCTGTAAATTACTGCAATGTGCCCAGAATTCTGATGACGGATCTATATTATATTTAAGTTCATGCTCTGTTTCCAATGAACGATCAAGTGACATTTCAGCTTCGTCGACCGAAGTGAATTCATTAATTGAAGTGATTTCTTCAGCAGGAATATCTATTAAAAGAAATTTACATTGAATAAATCTTTTTCCCAACAAATAGATCTGAGTCTTTCCATATTCCAATTTCAAGGTAATAAAATCATTAATTTTGTACTCTGACATTTTGTAGATCAAATTAGTTTGTTCATGAATGAAATAAATTTTTAAGAATTTAAATTTTCAGTGGTGTTAAGTTTTCTGTTCTAAAGGTTCAAAATATCTTATTATTTCCATTTTTTAGCTTTTTTATGACCGTTTTTTATGCAAGTAGTATATTTTTTCAAGGGTTTTGTTTTCACTCTAAAAACATTATTTTGGCAGTTTTTTCAATAAGTTTACTAAGTAATGATTTTTTTCTTAATTCTTTTAAGTTCTTTTTTGTCTTTATTTAATACTAATTCATCATTAAGGATATTTAAAGTAGTATTAGTAATATTTTTTCGATGAGTTCACTAAGTAATGAATTAATCCTTTTGGTCTTCTAATTCTGACTTAAGTTTAAGCAAAAAATATTAAAGTTATTTAATATTTTAGAATCTAAATTTTATTCGATTATCATGAGTTCTTATAAGAAGAATATATGTTTCGGTTGTGGTCGCCCTATAACTCCATACGAACCAGCTGTACATTTTCCTTGTCCTCAATGTGGAGATGTTACAATTTGGAGATGTGAGCGCTGTAGAGAGTCGGGAAACTCTTTTCGCTGCTTGAAATGTGATTTTGAGGGGCCATAAAGAGCATTAAAGAGGATACAAAGGAAATGAAAGAATTTGTAGCGCTAATTGATGTTGTTCCAGAAGATATTGATGTTGATTTTGAAAAATTCGTAGGGAATTTAGCAAAAGTTTTACCTAATACATGCTCGATTGAGCGTTATGATGTAATGCCTGTTGCATTTGGTTTGAAAAAAGCAAGAGTTCGTGTAAGATATCCTGAAGAATGGGGGGGTACAGATAGACTTGAAGAATTATTCGGTCAAGTTGAGGGTATTCAAGGTATTGAAGCTATTGCATTCTCAAAAGCATAAACTACTTTAATTTTGAAAGATCGCCTTTAACCGGTTCTTTTAAAAAGCTTATCTAGTTCTTTGAAAGATATAAATTTTAAAGTTGGTCTACCGTGAGCGCAATGATATGAGTCTTCACATTCAGCTAAATCTACTAATAGTTTTCTTATATCTTTCAAGGATAAATCATCTCCTCCTCGAATACTTTTATGACAAGCCAAATAGTTAATTATTTTTTCTTTAGTTTCTTTAAGGCTTTTTTCTTTTCCGATTTCAATGATATCGCTAATTATCTCTTTGATTATATTAATATCAGGAATTCTATTCATGATAGTTGGAATTTCCCTCAAAATGAAGGTATTTCCACCAAAATGTTCAAAATCAAATCCAAGTTTTTTAATTTCATCTGTATTATCCTCCAAAAATATTTTTTCACTAGGAGAAACATCAATATTAAACGGTTGGATTAATTTTTGTCTGCTCGCTCTCCCGGAGTTATAATCTTTTAAGAGTTTTTCTTTTTTGATTCGTTCTGCTGCGGCATGTTGATCTAAAATAAATAGTCCTTCTTCATTATTTTCATTGATTCCTTCTAATATAACATAAACTTTGTTGCTTAATTGACCAGTAGAAGAAATTAAACGAAGTCGCGGAAAATTCTTAGATATGATATATTTACCCCTAACATAAGAATCAGAAACATTCTTATTTTCTACAATCTGATCCATTAAGTTTAATTGGATACCGTCTTGAGCCTTATCTATATCTGGTTTAGCTAAATTCGTCACTTCATTTACTCTTTTTCCTGCCACCCTAATATTCTCAACTTTATCAAATGTTTTCTCTAAAGTTTCTTCATCAGTTTGAAGGTAGGGTTCTAGCTCAGTAGAAATGTATTTAGCTTCTTTTTTAATAAAGTTATTTTCAACAAAACTTCGGATTACGTTGTAGACTTTATTATATAGTATATCTTCTTTCTCAAATCTAACGTGAAGTTTTTTTGGATGTACATTAAAATCTACAACCGAGGGATCTATTTCGAGAAATAAAACAAAAAAGGGATATTTACTTACCATTAATGTTCCTTGATATGCTTCTTTAATAGCCCTAAATAAAAGGTCGCTGATTATATAACGATGATTAATAAATAGACTTGAATAATTCCTATTCTTTTTCGAAATTTGTGGGTGTCCTAATAATCCTTTTATTTTAATAAGAGAGCCTTCTTCCACGTAATTAATAGGTTCCATAAATTTCGCAATCATCTTCCCGTATATATGAAATACTGTTGTTTTTAAATCATTCTTCGCGGGGCAGTTCAAAATATCTAAATCATTATGGCGATAAATGAAATGAAGTTCAGGGAATGCTAATGAATATCTTTGGATGAAATCCGTAATGTGACTAAGTTCAGTCGAATCTTTTTTTAGGAATTTCTGTCTGGCGGGGATATTATAGAAAATATTTTTTACTTTTACATTTGTCCCGACTTGGTAGGAGATTTCCCTTTTATTTTTTACCTTTCCTCCCTCTATTGTTAATTGAACTCCTGTGTTATTCTCTTTTGACCTTGAAGTAATTTCGACTTGACTTACTGCTGCTATACTCGCAAGTGCTTCACCCCTGAATCCTAAAGTAGAAAGTGTATCAAGATCTTCTATACTTCTAATTTTACTACTCGTATGTCTTTCAAAAGCTATTTCTATATCTTCAGGTAAAATACCAACACCATCATCAATTACCTGGATTAAAGACTTACCTGCTTTTTTGATTATTACTCGAATTTCTTCCGCTCCGGCATCTATACTATTTTCAATAAGTTCTTTAATGATATTAGCGGGTCTTTCAACTACTTCTCCCGCAGCTATCTTTTCAGCATCTATTATCTTTCTAATCTTCCTGTCGGGCAATTTAATACCATACCTTTTTTAATATTTTCCTATGAATTTAAAATTCAAGTAAGTTAATATATTTCCCATTACCATCAAATTTAAAATAGTACTCTATTAAGGTTTAAATAAATCCAAATTATGGATTAACCATAAGTAAGGCTTTTAAATCTGGTTTAATATATCAAAGTAATTTTAATAGAACGGAACACATGAAATAGCTAAATTGCTATGAACAATGAAAGAGAATTTCCTATTCAGAAATATGTTATGATTATCTTAGCAATGATAACAATTTCCTTTATTATACTGAGGATCTTCATAAATTTTTTTGATATCTTGCCATGGATAGAAGAAACAAAGGATATAGATTTTATAATTTTGTTAGAGGGTATGGACAACGGTTTAGTTAATTTTTATGATGATGTATCAATATCGGGTTGGCCTCCTTATTATCTTTATTTTTGGTATTTCCTTTTTTTCCCAATAAAAATTATTCCTACTGATGGTTTAGTGGGTGTGTATGTTTGGGATATGCTAAGATTGGTTTTAACAATCCTAATAATAAGGGAATCACCTAAAATGTTTAAAAATAAAAAAGATTTACATATTTTTTACATATTAGGTATCGTGGGGTATTTTATCGATGCCTATTACAATAATGTTAATTTTCTAATTGCTTTCTTATTATTTTATTCATTAGTATATCTGGAAAAGGATCAAAAATGGATTGCAGGTATTCTCTTTTCACTTGCAACTTTTAAAATAACAGCGATAGTTTTCCTCCCGCTTTTATTAATTGCAAGGAAAATTAAGTGGAAAGATTTAATCTATTTTCTAATACCTTTTGTACTAATATTTGTTCCATATATTATTTTTCCTGATTATTTCCTCCAAATGATAACAAATTGGGGACATAGTGATGGTGAAATCCAAGGAGTCTTAATTATTGATTCGATTATTTGGAAAGCTTTACAACCTTCCCATTTAATGTTTATTGGATTGTTGTTAATAATGTTTATGGAAAATATTAAAAATGAGGAGAGGAAGAATTTATATCGTGTAATTCTAGTATCAGTAATAGCAATATATTATATATATCTAACTACAATTGTATTTATAATACCTGTCGTTTTAGCTTAGCCATAATCTTCAATTTTCTTTTTAAGTTCATTTAATTTTTCTTCGTTATATTCAATACCTAACGAAGCGCATTCTTTAATGTATTTTTCTCTTTCAGATTCTAATTTCTTAATTTTCCAAACATCTTCTTGTGTTGGTGATAAATCGCTACTATTAGAGAAATTAAATTCAGGATTTTCTCGAATA
>JAGXNR010000200.1 GCA_019894875.1 Promethearchaeota archaeon
CATTGAATTTGTTAACAGTATCTATAAGATGAAAATAAAGGGTGCAAAGGAACTATATCAGTGGTCAATCGATAATATAGAGGATTTTTGGGCGGCGATGTGGGATTTTGGAGGTGTTATTGCTTCAAAAAAATACGATAAAGTTGTCGAAGACTTAAGTGTTTTCCCTGGTACCAAATGGTTCCCAGGAGCCAAACTCAATTTTGCGGAGAATCTCTTGAAGTATAAGGATGACCAATTCGCGTTTATCTTTCAAGGTGAAACTAAAAAGACCGAATTAATCTCGTATGAAAATTTGAACAAACAAGTTGCTCGATTAGCACAATCTCTTCGTAAAATGGGAGTAAAAATAGGAGATAGGGTGGTATCTTATATTCCAAATTTAATTGAAACCCCTACAGCAATGTTAGCCACAACAGCTATTGGAGCTATTTGGGCTTCTTGTGGTGCGGAACTACAAGCAAGTGCGGTGATAGACAGATTTGGACAAATTGAACCAAAATTACTATTTACTGTCGATGGCTATTATTACAGAGATAAAGTTTTTGACATTATTCCTAATGTTAAAGAGGTTGTGGAAGCAATTCCTTCGATTGAAAAAGTTGTAGTAGTTTCATATGTTTCTGAGGGAAAACCAAATCTTAGTAGTATTCCTAATGCTGTTCATTGGGATGATTTTCTTTCTGAAGAAGAAGATCCTAAACTTGATTTTGAGCAATTACCATTTGATCATCCTGTATATGTAATGTTTTCAAGCGGGACAACGGGAAAACCAAAATGTATGGTTCAAGGAGCCGGAGGAGTTTTAATTAATCATTTAAAAGAACTTATCTTAGCCACTGACCTTAGACGTTCTGATGTAATTAATTATATTACCGCGCCCTCATGGATGATGGTATAAGTTTTCCTTATTCCAGCCAAAATGTGGAACTGGTTAATTAGTTCCTTAGCCGTGGGCGCCACAGTATTTCTATATGACGGAAATCCACTGTATCCAGAACCATTAAGAATGTTTAAACTTATTGAAAAATATAAAATCTCGATATTTGGGACAAGCGCATCATATATACACCATCTGATGGGGCTTAATGCTAAACCCTCTGAGAAATATGATTTAAGTACATTAAGAGAAATTTCGCAGACAGCATCAACACTTTCTCCAGAAGGATTTGAATATGTTTTTAAAGAGATAAAAAAAGATCTATTTTTCAATTCAATTTCAGGAGGAACAGATCTTAATGGATGCTTTGCATGTGCCTTGCCAATACAACCCGTATATTCTGGTGAAGTTCAAGGGAAATCATTAGGGATGAAGGTTCAAGCGTATAATGATGAAGGTGAACCTATTCTTGACGAGCAAGCTGAACTTGTATGTGAAGCACCCTCTCCTTCAATGCCCATTTATTTCTGGGGAGATGATGAGAATATGTCGAAATACAAGGCAGCTTATTTTGATCATTTTAAAGATTCCGGAAAAAATGTATGGAGACATGGTGACTATATTGTAATTCATGGTGACACTGGGGGTATAACATTCTGGGGCAGATCTGATGCAGTACTTAAACCAAGTGGAGTAAGAATTGGAACTGCTGAAATTTATAACATAGTAGAACAACTTCAAGAGATCGCTGATTCATTGGTGATTGGACAAAAGATTAGTGGTGATATCCGAATTGTGATGTTTGTATTATTAAATGAAGGTTATGAATTAACAGATGAATTGAAGGAAAAAATTAAGAAAACACTCCGAGAGAAAACATCACCTAGGCATGTCCCAAATCTTATAATAAAAGCACCTCCAGATGGTATTCCTTATACATTTAGTAACAAAAAAGTGGAAATAGCTATTACAAAAATCATTCATGGGATGCCAGTTGCTAATCGTGGAGCACTAAGAAATCCCGAATCATTAGACTTCTATGAAAAAATGAGAGATGAACTTAAGAAAATTTAAATTTAAAAAATTACTTTTTTACTTTTTTTATTAGTTTTAGAATAACATATTGATAATCTTAATAATTTATTCAAAATGTACTCTTTTCCTAAGTAAACTATCTATATAGTTAGAAAGCATTTCACGCATTAAATCCATTCCTAAATAGATATTATATCCAATACCCCCCCATTCGCTATCTGTACGCCAAATTTTAAATGGAATATTAAAATGTTCTTTAATTTGGATAATAAATTTAATACTTCCACTTGTTATAATTGATGTGCTAACTTTACCATCTCCATCATAATAACCTAAGAGAAATGCTAAATAGAGTTCTCTAGAATCTAAATAGGGTAATTCAATTTGTTTGGATTTTTCTTTTCCTACGATAAAGCCATTGTTGATTAAATATTGGGAAAAATCATCGCTAACAAATCTAATTCTTACATAATCTGTCAATTCACCATCCCTTCTAATCTCGTCATCTATATATTCTAAATTGAAACTTATTGTGTTAGCAAACTTTATTAGTAAATCTTTCTTGTCATCTTTATGTAATTCTACTCCAAATCTTATATTGTTGCCATGTTTTGACAACCAACCCTCTGCATATAACCAACCAAACCAATAAGCTTTTTCTTTAGTATTAATGCTCTTGAAATATTCGATCTTTAAATTTGGATGATATCTATTTACACCATAAATAGCTTTAGGTACATCATTAATTTTGCAGTACTTCTCTATTAATTTAATTGCAATTTGAGCATCATTCCCAAGGCGACAAATTAGATTCTTAGAATATACTTCTAATGCATCTAAAGGGATTAAATAATTGGGATCATTCTTTATTTGATTTCTCTTCTTCTTAATATGACCTTTTACTTGACCTAAAATTATACTTAGATTTTCATCTGTTAAATTACCTCTATATAATAAATTAATAGGCATTATATTACTTAATTGCGATTTCAAATCATTAATGAGCATTAATGTATCATATTTTATCATTGATAAATCACAATAAATTGAAATTAACCATAATTCTAAACGAAATAATTATTCCTATAATTTAAAAAAGAATAGACTTTAAATTTTTCATAACGGTATCAATAGATTTAGTCCTAAATTGATTCTACTCCAGATGATATTCCCTATACCTTCAGTAATAAGAAGGTTGAGATTGCTGTTACTAAAATAATCCCTGGAATAGTGGTAATAAATAGATGAGCTTTAAGAAATCCATAATCCCTCGACCTTTACATAGAAATGAAGGATAAGTTTGCGGTCACCAAAATCATCCACGGGATGCCAGTTGCTAATCGTGGAGCATTACGTAATCCAACATCATTAGATTTCTACATGGAAATGAAGGATAAACTACAATAATTTTTTTTCTCTTTTTACTAAGAAATATTTAAAAAATTATAACATCATTTATTCAAATTAGGAGAGAATTTTAGATACTCTAGTAAAGAAGGATCAAAGAAACTAATTAAAAGAAAAAATTTATGATTTTGATTTATAGTCACTGATTTGTTTGACTTTGATATTAGGATGGTGGTAGCGGGGAATCCCTTGAGTATTAAAATGTTGAATTGCATTCTGAGGACACCAATGGATGCATGCTGAACAAACTTCGCAATTGTGATTCCAAGTAACCTTGTCATCAACAATTTCGATATTATTCATCGGACATACAGATACGCAGGTTCCACATTGGACACATTTCTCATTATCAACTTTGAATCTCCGGTCACTAAAAATTCTGTATAAGAATATTCTCCCCATCAAACAACCAAATCTATCTTTAAAAGATGATTTAGTGTGTTTGAATTTTTCAATTTCGTTATTGGTGATTATCTTAATAATTTCATTAATTCTGACTTC
>JAGXNR010000201.1 GCA_019894875.1 Promethearchaeota archaeon
GAAGATTATATTTCTTTTGATATATCTTCAATGAAGGAAGTTGTTCGAATCGGCCCAAATGGAAGGTCCCTTCTTTCTATAACTATGTTTAAAAACCCAATCAAACTTTCTGTAAAATAATTGAAATCAAATTGAAAAGATGAGTTCACTTGATAATACCTTCT
The DNA here is from genome assembly GCA_019894875.1 of Promethearchaeota archaeon. Next base: position 165 of record JAGXNR010000201.1, read on the forward strand.
TAAGAAAATATTTATAAGTTCAATTTTATGCTTAGGTTCTTCCATATCAAATAATCCGGGTGATGTATCGAGTAATGAACAACAAACCATTGCAAGATCATCCATATGATTACCTTCATATGAATCTTCAAAATCAACCCCATATAAATTTCCATTTAGAGGATCAATGATGAAATCCCTTAACCTAGTATCTCCTTTATTCAAAACAAAGAGTTCCTCAGATCGACGCTTTCTTACACTGTTTTTTTTATGTAATTGAGCAAGCCATTCAGCAAGTTTTTCTATACTCGAAATAATCTGTGTTTTCAAGTCAGGATCTAAATCCTCTAGTCTCTCTGTATCTTTCAAATTATCATTAATAAAATCACAGAGATTAATTCCTTCAATTTTTTCTAAGATTAAATATGGTTTTTTTAAGGATAATATTTTAGGGACATGAAAATTTTGATTTTTTAATCTCGTTAAGATGTTATTTTCACTTACAATATTTTTTGTTCTAAAAAGTTTAATTACAAACTCTTTGGGAAAATCTAAAGGTTCTTTATCAAACTCCAGATTAATAACAGTATTCTTTCTGCTCTTTAACTCATAAATATTAAAATTATAGGTATCTTTTCGCAATTCGGGGATAATACCCTTGAGGTCCTTAGCAATTTTGCTTCTAATTGATTGAAGGCTCATTACAGATATATGGTTTTTTATTACCTAAATTGATATCCTTATGAAGTTCAAAATAATATACATAGATAAAATTATGTGTTATCGGTATCAAATAAGTCTGCTAGTTAATGAATTCTAAGAATGATATGTTATTTTACTTCTTTAATTTTGTGGATATACATCTTTTAAAATCAGCAGAAAATGGTAAGAAAAAAAATAGTATTTTCATTATTGATAATATAATAATTAAAAAATGAAAGAAAGAAATTTGGTGATTAAGCAATCGTAATAATATTGAATGGGAGTAATCTAAAGGAGGAAATTCTTGAAGACTTAACAAATAAAATCAAAATTGCAGCAAAAAAATATGGTCGAAGCCCAGGACTTGCCACAATTCTCATCGGGGATGCTGAAGCAAGTAAATTATATATCAGGATGAAACGTGAAACCTGCAAAAGGTTAGGCATCCATTTTACTAATGTGCACAAATCACTTGATAGTTCTATCGAAAATATTATTGAAGAAATTCAAAAACTAAATAGAGATGACAAGATTGATGGAATTCTTCTTCAGCTTCCTCTTCCTAAAGAATTTGAGATGTATCGGGACGAATTACTGAAAACTATCTTACCAGATAAAGATGTAGATGGATTGTCTCCAAGTAATATGGGCTACTGTATGATGGGTGATGAGACATTTTCTGCAGCTACTCCAAAAGGGATTATGAGGCTTTTGGAAAAAGATAATATTCCTATTGAAGGTCGCGAAGTCGTAATTATTAATCGAACAACCGTAATAGGAAAACCACTCGCAATGATGTTTTTAAAAAGGCATGGGACAGTGACAGTTTGTCATACAAGAACTAAAGATCTCGATTTTCATATGAAGCGAGCAGATATTTTAGTATCAGGAACTAGTAATGTTAATTTTGTCACTTCTGATAAAATAAAAGATGGGGTTGTTATCATAGACGTTGGCATTACCAGAAATGCGGAAGGAAAATTATGTGGTGATGTTGATTTTGAAGGGGTAAAGGATAAATGTTTTGCGATTACTCCCGTTCCTGGTGGCGTTGGTCCAATGACAATTGCCATGCTTATGGAAAACACATATAATACATTTATGAGAAGAGTTGGAACCTAAATTTATTCTATTTTTCTTTAATTTTATTTAGAAGTATCTCTTTAACTTTAGAAAATTCTGGAATAACGACAATTCCTTCCATTTTTTTTAATTTTTCAATATTTTCCAATTCAATATCCCTGATTTTAAGTACAAGAGGGGATCCATCTGGTCTTGTTGTGGTTATAGGTTCTAAATCTTGATCTGAAGGAAAAATATGTACCGTCATTCCCCCTTTAATTGCTTGAGCAACACAATTAGTGATCAAGGTATCTGCTATCCCGCAAACAATTTTAGCTACTGAGTTTGCTGAAACAGGACAAACTAAAAACATATCATATTTTCCTATTTGTAATGGTCCAGCATAAAAAGGTATATTAGGTGTTTTTTCCACTTTAACTTTTTGAACTGCTTCAGTTAAAGCTAACCACTTTTTATACCATTTTACAACTGCAGCACCTTCTTTTGAGAGCATAACTGTTAAGTCTACATTATAATCTTCCTGTAATTCTTTCATTAAATCAATACATTCATCTAATAGATAACCTGTTCCTGTAATTCCCCATACCATATGTTTTTGATGTTTTTTTACTCCCATTTTATTAAAGTACCATATTTTTTAATATATATTTTCTTAATTATTGATAAATTAAATTATCTATATAAAATCAAAAGAAAACTATTATTTACGTTTATAATTCTAATTCATTAAACGGAAATAATAATCAATAGAATAGGATTTTACCATGACTGAAAAAAGAAACATTAGTAAGGAGGACATCTTTCTTAAAGCACGGATGCTTTCCGAAGGTGTTCGCTTAAATGTGAAGAAACAACCAGAAATAGGGCCTACATTTCGTCCCATTGTTTTAGATGGATGCGAGTTAGTGGTTTCGCCTTTACCAAATCAATATTCTCGTTTGGAGGTCATTATTGAGGGTAATAATGTAACCATTACCGATATGGGTAAATTTCTGAGTTCAGGGACACTTGAAGTACGACGCTCTTGGCGAGATATAAAGATGAAAAATGGTAATCCCGTGGAAGATGTCTTTTTACGCCTTGGTAATTCGGCTAGTATTATCAATATCGTTATGAACTTCCGCTGTTATAATTATGATTCCGGCCAAGGTTGTAGATACTGTGGGTTATTTGCCTCTCCTTTGACTAAAGGGATAACATCCCGTGCTACCCAAGAATTAATGACCCGTACGGTGGAAATTGCCATAATTGCTGCTCAGAATGGCTGGCGCGGTACACTATCAATTACTGGTGGGGCACTTCCCCCTTCGCAGCATGGTCAAATGTTCGAAAGGCTCGAAAGAGTAATGATGCAATTACGTGAGTCACTTGATGAAAAAATACTTTCTGAGCTTCATGTTGCTCCCAACATATATCCTCCTGATGATCTCGATGAATTGTATGAGTGGAAGGATATGGGAGTAAATGCTGCTGAATTTGATCTTGAAGTAATGGACCCCGCCTATTTTAAGGCAATCTGTCCCGGTAAGAGTAAAAGTCGCTCCCAAGAACGCTGGAAAGAAGCTCAAGCAGCAGCAGTCGAGATATTTGGGCGTGGACGTGGATCATTCCAGAGCATGGTAACCGGAATCGAACCTATGGACTCGCTGGTCGAGGGAATAGAAGAAAGGATTTCAAAAGGCGTCTATAGCGCACCTCTGGTGATGGTACCAACCCCAGGTTCTCCATATGCGAAGTTTCGTCCACCAACAGCAGATTGGATTGTAGAAGCTAATGAAAAAATGGCCGATATATACTTTAGGTATGCAGACACACTTGATGTCAATCTACTAACCGATAATCGTCCTGGTTTCACAAGAGTTGGTTTATCCTATCCTAATATAATCC
>JAGXNR010000202.1 GCA_019894875.1 Promethearchaeota archaeon
CAATAATGCTACCAATAACCGCCAGTGGCTCATTCAATACAACAATCTGCACTCTAATTACTGCCATAATTTTTCTCTTATGGTTTATAATAGTTATCCTTGAAATAAGAAAGAAAATAATTTTCCTTGAAGGAAAACTAAGTGAGAGGGGGAAATTATGGTTGAACATGCACACCTTAATCCTTGCTTGGATATTAATTGCACACATGGGATTGATGTTTTTTGTAGTACGGCTTCCATTAGAATTTTCATTGTATGAAATATCAAATCAAGCAGGATTTCTAACTAATATTCCACCTGAGGGACTGGAATTTGCAACTTGGACATATGATATTGGTCTTTTTGCTTTTCTAATAGTGGTTTTATGGGAACAATATAAATTAGGTTATAATGTTAAAGATAAACCATGGCCGATCTACAGCTTTTTTACAGCAATGCTAGTTATGCTAATATCTTTATTAGCTTTATTAATACAAGATTTAACAATCGGTTTTGATTGGGTCACATCAATTTATGGTTCGTAATATGAAAATCATTTCAAATTATTTATTTATTAAACTAAAATTTAAAATTATTTATCAATTTCAATACTCCGGAATAGAATTAATCAATTTAAATTTCGTTGAGATAAAATGGTGAATAACTTGAATAAAGAGGATTTACCAATGATTCATGCAGTTATGGCTTCTGAGATTGAACTACAGAAAAGATATTTCCTCGAAGGAAAGGTGTATATCCTTCAGATTGAATCTACTTTGAAATGCGATCAGTTTTGTAAATATTGTTATGCTGATAGTAAACCTTATAGCACTCATGGAATGAGTTCCTCAAAAATAAAAGGATTAATTGATTCCACAGCAAAGTTAGAAGTTAAAATGATTGATTGGTTGGGAGGAGATCCTTTACTCAGAAATGACTGGTATGAATTATGCATTTATGCTAAAAAATTAGGGATAATTAACAATATTTGGACTAGTGGAATCCCCCTTGCTAATCCTAACATTGCAAGAAAGGTGGTAGAAGTTACTAATGGAGGTTTTATTTCTACTCATTTGGATACTATTAATCCAAAATTATACGATATCCTCCATGGAGGAGATGATAAAATATTAAATCAGCAGAACATAACTTTAATAGAGAAAGGGCTTAAAAACATTATTAAAGAGGGAAAAAATCCTGGATCTATTGTTAATTGTATTACCTTAACTCGCCCATTGGCAGATGGAGATGCAAAAAACATGATCTCTTATATGCAGGAAAATTTTGGGATTAAAACCTGCTTAACTTTATTTAATCCTGTTATTCATAGAAACTCAAATAACTCTTGGGAACCTACAATAAGACAAATTGATGATAATTTCTTACATCGCGACAAAATCAATTATCCTGATGATCCATCGTGTGGTCCAATGGATGTATCGAAATATTATTGCGGGACTGTTATATGTGTGAAAGCGGATGGCTGGGTCACCCCTTGTTCAGTGATTCGAACCAGAGAATTCGGTAATATTAATGAAGAATCACTTGAAAGTATCATAAACAGAACTAAAAAACGTCTTTTACATCTTGATTTTAGAGATCCTTCTAAGTTACCTGGAAATTGTGGAATCTGTGCAAATAATATAAATTGTTTCGGTTGCCGAAGTAGTGCTTTCTATTATAATGGGGATATTATGGCCGCCGATCCAAAATGTAATAACTTCACTCCAAACAGACTAAAAATTAAAGATGAATAATTAATGATTCTCAGAAAGATAAAATTATGAAACATTTAATTAATAACTTGGAAGATTTACTATTTAATTTCAAACTAAAGATGAATTTGATTTATTAGAGAAAAATTGGTAAGAGATGTCAAAATTCACATGCCACATAAAAAGTACAATTTTAGTGTATATGATGTTAGCAAAGTATATGCGGGATCAGGTGGAAAATTATGGGAACTATTGATGGGGGAACAAATTCACGTTGGGGGTGAAGAAGATACTAAAATCCTTGCTCAAAAAGTTGGGATAAGTCTTGGGAATAAGAAAATCTATCTTTTAGATATTTGCTCTGCACTAGGAGGCCCCGCTCGTCAATTAGCTAAAGATTATGGAATAAATATAGTTGGGTTGGATATTACTCCGGAGATGATTGAAGAAGCTAAGAAGAGAACAAAGGATGAATCTTATGCTAATAAAATTGAATATCGATTAGGTTCCGGATTAGATATTCCCGCTCATGCTGAATCGTTTGATATAATTTGGGGTCAAGATGCATGGTGTTATGTCCGTGATAAGAAACGTTTGATTGAAGAAGCTTATAGAGTGTTAAAATCAGGAGGTTATATTGGATTTACCGATTGGATTTGGGGGCCTGTTGATCCCCCAGAAGCCATAGCAGATTATCTAATGGAATTTATGGTTTTTCCCGATTTGGAAACATTAGATGGATATACTCAATTAATTAAAACTACGGGAATGGCTCTTATCGAAAAGGAAGATCTGGGGGAACATTTCAGTAATAAAATGGATGAATATCTTGATATTCTGAAAAAAAATAAAGAAAATATTATAAAAACTTTTGGAAATGAACTTTATGAAGAAGCAGAGAAGGGTGTATTTGCATGGAAAAGAGCAACTCATGAGAAATGGGTAAGTCGTGGTAGGTGGATAGGAAAAAAAAGGTAGCATCATGGAAAATACTGTAATTGTCTTTACTAAAGTTCCTGAAGTAGGTACAGTAAAAACAAGATTGGCTCAAACAAGCATATTAAATAATGCAGAGGTAACTACCCTAGCAAAGGCGATGCTAATGGATACAATTATGCTATCCAGTGAAACTGATATAGAATCAATCTGTTTAGGTTATTATCCCGAAGATAAAGAAGATTTATTATTAGAAATCATCGACCTCCTTGCTCCAGAATTTAAAAAGGAAATTAAAATTAATCTTTTTCCTCAAACTGGGAAAAATTTTGATGAGAGATTTCATTCAATAGTAAAGAGCGCAATAGAGTTTGGGTTTGAATATATTGTAATTCTTGGAGCAGATTTACCTTACATTCACCCAAAATTAATAGATACTACACTAAATTTATTAAAAAGAAATAATTCTCAGAATATAATCATTGGTCCAGCAGGGGGTGGTGGGATTTATTTATTAGGCATCTCAAAAAAATTTGATCCAAATTGGATTATAGACCATCAATTATTCCGAGGTGGTGTTGAAATATCTCAGTTTGTAAAATTTGCTAAAAGTGTAAATATTCATGTGGACATTTTACCACCATTATTAGATCTAGATCTAGAAGAAGATTTGGTTTCCCTTATGTCATTTATTGAATTAATGTCAATCTCAAATTATGAAACATATTATCATTATCCTAAATACACTGCTAAGGTAGTAAAAGATCTAAATTTATATATTGATCAGCAACCTGAAGATACTAGAAGACGATCGATAAAAAAAATGTAATTTGGGTTAAGATGCTTGTCTCTGTAATTATTATAACCTTAAATGAAGCTGATAGCATAAATGAAGTTATTAAATCTGTTAAATCTGCTTCTCAGTTCAGCTCGGGTATATCTTCGGATACAGAAATAATCCTAAGTGATGGCGGTTCTGTCGACGCAACTATAGATATCGCTAAGGATTTAGTTGAAAAGATAGTAAAATCTCCCAAAGGAAAATACATCCAATTAAATAACGGAGCAAGAAGGGCTAATGGTGATTGTCTTCTCTTTTTACATGGGGATACCCTTTTACCGCGTAATGCTATTCTAACAATCAAATATATGTTAAAAAATCCTAAGAT
>JAGXNR010000203.1 GCA_019894875.1 Promethearchaeota archaeon
GAAACAATGTTGCAGGTACATTTACAGCCCAAAATATTAGATTTTTGAATGAAGAAGCAGAAATTGATATTTTTACACAAGAAAAATATCGTTATTATACCCGAGTAAATTTACCTGAGTTGATCTCAGAGAAAGTTACCATTGATAAACTAATTGTCTTTAAGGAAGATTGGTATAGAAATAAGCGTATACAATTACATCTTAATTCTCATGTCAAAAAAATTGATCCAAAAACTAAAACGATTGAAGTTGATGGTCAAGATAAATCTGTTTCATATGATAAACTTGTTTTAGCTTTAGGAAGCACCCCTAACATTCCTCCTATTAAAAATGCTATTGAAATGAGAAATGAAAACAAAGGTGTATTTACTTTACGAAGCATCGATGATGCTTTAGCTATAAAAGATTTTATTAGAAGCAAGAATGCTAAGAAAGCAATCATCATAGGTGGGGGGTTGCTTGGTTTAGAACTTGCAAATCAAATTAATAACAGTAATTTGGATACGACTGTCGTAGAATTTTTCCCTCGTCTATTACCAAGACAGTTAGATTTAGAATGTGGTGCAATGTTAAAGGAAGAAATTGAAAGTAGAGGAATCAAAGTTCTGTTAGATGCTGCCACAGAAGAATTATTAGGAGATGGTTTTGTTTCAGGGATTAGATTAAAGGGAGGAAAAAAAATTGATGCGGATATTGTGTTGATTCAGGCGGGTATTCGTCCTACAATTGAATTAGCAAAGAATGCAGAATTAGCTACCAATAGGGGTATAATTGTAAATCAATTTTTAGAAACAAGCGAAAAAGACATATTTGCTGTAGGTGATTGTATAGAATACAAAGATCAAATATGGGGTATCATTCCTGCTTGTATGGAACAATCGAAAATTGTCGCTGCTTCTGTTCTAGGAACAAAAAAGGTGGAATATCAAGGCACTACTCCCAAAAATACATTGAAAATAGTAGGATTGGAAGTAACATCTATAGGAATTATTGATCCTTCAAAGGAGGAATCGGGAGGTTGGGAAATTCTGAGAAAAGCAGATAAAAAAGATTGCTGTTATCAAAAAGTAGTGTTAAAAGGGAATAAACTTAAAGGAGCAATCTTATTCGGGGAGACTAAAGCAATCTCATATGTATACAGTAAAATGGAACAGGATGTAGACAAAAATGAGCTTAGGGATTTGTTAGAACTTTATCTTTATGTTTGTCAAAACTGTGGGATGGAATATGATGACGCTATAATGGAAGTTCTCTTTAAAGATCTTCCTGATGATTTTAAATGCCCTAATTGTAAAGGCACTAAAGAAGGATTTAAAAAAAAATAATGAGCGAAAGAAGGGAGATACTTTTATGAAAATGTACAGATGTAAAAGATGTAATTATATATATGATGATGAAGAACAGAAAATACCATTCAAAGAAATTGGAGATGAATGGAGATGCCCCAAATATCGTTCTTCAAAAAACTTTTTTGTTCTAAAAGAAATTCCTTAATAGTTTTAAGCGTAGCTTTTCTTCAAAAAAAACATTAGTTATAAAAACAGAGACATCTAAATCCTAGTTAATTCAATTAATTAATTTTCAAATAATCGTGATTCTGTATGGGAGAAAAAATAATAACGGAACATTCAAGATTAAATATGGCTTCATATGGGTTCGGTAAATTCTTGACTGAATTTATGGAGATGGCATTTACTGTATGGTTATACTCTTATTATGTAAGGACAATCGGTGTTGATTCATTGATCATCGGATTAGCAGTAGTAATATATGCAATTTGGAATGCTGTGAATGACCCTCTTGTAGGATATTTAACAAATAAACCTTTTAAATTCACAAAGAAATGGGGAAGACGATTTCCTTGGATAATGATTGGCGGTATTGCCTATATTTTGAGCTATATTCTAATATTTACACCCCCAGATGTAGATCCTCAATCAGGAGCTTGGATTTTTTTCATTTGGTTTATAGCCTCTACTGCAATTTTTGATACTTTTAATTCGATATTTTTTGTTAATTTTGCATCCCTTTTTCCTGATAAATTTCGCTCTGTAGAGGAGCGTAGGAAAGCAACCGGAATACAAACCCCAATAGGAATAGTTGGAGTAGCTCTAGGTGCTTTGTTACCCCCTATGATAATAGATCAGGGGGTTCCTGCCACATTCATAACAAACGCGGGATTGGTCGTAATTATAGGAATAATAGTCTTAATGCTTTCTATCCCTGGTAGTCGGGAGGATCAAGTTACAATTGATAGTTATTTAGAAAAACATGACACTGAAGACAGAACTCCATTCTTTAAAACTCTGAAATTAACTCTAAAGCAAAAATCTTTCCTCTTCTTCATAATTACCTATACTCTTTATAGATCCCTTGTAATATCTTTCCAAGCATCGATCCCATTTTTTGTTGAGTTTATATTAGAAGAAGATGTTCAAACGTTACTATCTGCGGGATTTCTTGTTGGAGCACTAATTTCCTCACCACTATGGGTATATATCGCTCAAAAAACTGATAATAACAAAAAAGTAATGTTGATAAATAGCATTCTGTTGACAGTATTCACCATTCCATTTATATTCCTTGATAGTGTTATCATAGCTTTGATCGTAATGATTCTTTGGGGTTTTGGTCTTGGGGGATTTTGGACAATGTTAGCACCAGTATTCGGGGATGTTATAAACGAGTCTGTAGCTAAAAATGAAAAACGCCAGGAAGGCATTTTCAATGGATTCTTACAATTCTTTGGACGATTAGCTATATTGGTGCAAGCAATTAGTTTCGCCTCAGTACACACAATAACAGGATTCATAGAGGGAAGCGGTATTCAGCCAGACCCAGCAATATGGGGGATACATGTGCATTTCGCTTTAATTCCAGCGATTTTTATGCTCCTTGCGACACTAATCTTTTGGAAATTTTATGATTTAACACCAGATAAAGTAAGACTAAACCAGGAAAGAATTATCGAACTTAATTTGTGATGTATTAACCTATCACTTCTTTTTTTTTATTTAATACTAAATTAAACCTTATCTCTTTTTAGTACAATTTATAAAATATTAAATTAATATTTTTAATATTAACTCAATTTACAAATCTCTCAAATTATATACTTCGACTCAAAAATAAAGGAATGTGTGAAATATGGGAAAATGGGAATGTTCCGCATGTGGATATATTTATGACGAAGATGCTGAAGGTACTAAGTTTGAAGATCTACCTGACGATTGGACGTGTCCAGTTTGTGGAGTTGGAAAAGATATGTTTGAAAAAATTGATTAACTAACTCTTCTTTTTATTTTTTTCTTATTGTATTTCTGTATGATTTTATAATCAATAGAATATAAGTTTATAACGTGATTTGTATTAATATAAAAAAATACCATACAAATCCTTAAAAAAGGTGAAATTGAAATTACACATCTGGAATTAATGAAAGATGTCTATTATGTTGGGTATGTAGATTGGGAAGTTCGGAACTTTCATGGTTATTCAACCCACCGAGGAAGTAGTTATAATGCATATATAGTGAAGAGCGGGGAAAAAACTGTACTCATAGACACTGTAAAACGGCCTTATTTTGACTATTTTTTAAACAATATAAAAGAAGTATGTGATCTTACAGAAATTGATTATCTCATCATAAATCATGTAGAGATGGATCATTCCGGTTCAATTCCACTCATTCTAGAACATTTACCTAATGCGGAGTTAATCGCATCAGAGAAAGGTGTTGAAGTGTTAAAAGCCCATTTTCATGAGGAAGTTGGCGAGGAGCTCTTTAACAG
>JAGXNR010000204.1 GCA_019894875.1 Promethearchaeota archaeon
TAATAGAACTATAGAAATTTTAGAGATCTTAAACATTACTAGATATTGTTAATTACATCTTATCTTTTTTTCATCATAATATTTTTCACGGTATAACTATTTTTAGATAAATTTTGATGCATATAAATAAGATTTTTTAATCTCAAAAGGGTAGTATTAACTATCATATAATGAAATCTATTTAGGTAAAAAGATGATAAAGACAAGATTAACTGAATTATTTGGGATTAAGTATCCTATTATTAGTGCTCCCATGGGCCCTTTTTACACCACTAAGTTAACAGTTGCTGTTTCTGAAGCAGGAGGGCTTGGCGTATTGAGTCATGCAACTTTACAGGGAAAAAATTCTGTAAAGGATATGATGGTGCAGTTAGAATATGTTATTGAGCATACAGATAAACCGTTTGGAGTAAATGTTCGAACAGCTCGAGTTCAGACAGATCACAAGATTATGTTAAGGAAAATAATCCAAGCTATTAAACAAAACCCAAAACTTCGCGAGCAATTAGTATACATAATCACAAGTGCGGGGGGCTCAAAGTTTGCGAGTCATTTATTGAAAGAAAAAACTCCAGATGTAAAGCATTTCCATGTTTCTCCTGCTTTATGGTTAGTAGATAAATCATTTGCAGCGGGTTGCGACGGCGTTTGTGCAACGGGAACTGAAGGAGGTGGCCATCAAAGTTACGAGGGGATCACTACTATTGTATTAGTTTCACAAGTGGCTCAAAAATACCCAGATAAACTATTAGTTGCATGTGGGGGGATTGCAAGTCCAGAAACCGTAGCTGCAGGACTAGCTATGGGAGCAGATGCTGTTGCTATGGGGACACGATTCATAGCATCCACTGAAAGTGAATTTCACCCTAATTATAAAGCCTTAATTCCACCAGCAACGGCTCAAGACACAATGCTGACCTCTGGTGGTTTTGGACCCATTCGATTATTTAAAAATAAGTATTGCTTGGAACATGGGAAGGTCTTGACAAAAGAAGAAAAGATTGGTCAAGAATTAGCTTATGATTTGGATTCATTTCTTAAAGATCTTCATCACTACGAAATCGTATATACTCAAGGAGATGTAGATAATGGGGCTGTTCCTGTAGGTCAAACTTGCGGATTAATCGATTCCGTAATGGATGTAAGCGATATTGTTACTGGTTTCTCCAAACAAGCAGAAAATATCTTAAAGAACTTATCTGCAAAAATTTCTTAAACAATTTGACATAATTTCCATTATTTTTTCAAATTCTTTTCAATTAAATACACATTGGTAACTATTTCGCATATAATTATCTATATTTTTCTTTTGTATAATTCCTTATTTGGAATAAAACTCATCATGACGATATCATCTCTGATTTCCCATCCTAATTTACTATAGAATTTTACGACTTGTCCATTGGTTTTTTCAATAAACAAATGAATTTTATGAACTTTCCTTTCCCGAAATAATTCAATTAATTTATCCAAAATTACTTCACCATATCGTCTCTTCTGGTATTCTGGATCAACAGCAAGATGATGAACATAACCTCTGCGTCCATCGAAGGTACCTATAACTACGGCAATTATTTTTCCATTTTCCTTTCCAATTAAGAAAAGATCAGGATTTCGAGCTAGAACTGCTGCCACTTCATCTTTAGTGTCAGATGACCCTACTCCAATTCCTGTTCTTCTCCATAATGCCACAATTTCATGGTAATATTGCATTTTAAATGTTTCTATCTTCATATTAATCATCAAAAGAATTTAATGAGAGATTGAGTATTTTCTTCCTAGTTTCTATTTTTTTTTCAATTATCTCTTTAATTTTTTTTGAAATTACCTTTCTTTTACTTAAATCTGAGGGGATTGGTAATCTTACATCCATAATTCTATTTCCAATTGTAGAAAGAGTTCCTTGAACAAAAGTTATTGCTTTAATCTGATTTTGAACAATATCTAAATTTAATGAGTATAACAGAAGGTAAGGATCAATGTTCTCATTATTTTCGAGAATCTTAATTTGATAAATGTGACTTTGAATGATTATTTCTTTATCCATTTCAGATATAAACGCTGTTTTACCAATGAGATTTGGACCACCATCTTTAACCAAAAGGATGTCCCCAATTTCTATATTCTGCTTGGATTTATACTGATTATAAACTTCTTCAGAGGTTTTCTTATGGGAATTTAAATTTACTTCCCAATTGCTTATTTCACTGGTCCGTATGAAAGGGATAGAGCCTAAACCATAAACTCTAGAACCAATTTCGTCACCCCTAGGAAGAAAACCTTCATTTTTTGTGTAAATGATTTTTTTATTAATTAAATCGCCGATAGAAATTAACTGAAAATCATCGTTATTTTCAAGGGCTTTTAGAGGTTTTTCTATTCCAACATAATAAGAGGGGATAAAAATATTATTTTTAATTTGGCTAAAATTAATTTTAAAAATTTTTTGCTCCCTTTGGAAATCAAAATCTCCTGCATTCTTTAATTTCATATGGAGATCAATTAACTCATCATTTATAGTAGGGTTTTTATCTTTATCTAATTTCTTAGTTCCATCTTTATTCAATAAATATTGAGTTTTACCGTCTTTATCGTGTCCTACATTATCAATAATAGCAAAATCAATTTTATAATCACTAGGAATATCTTTTAATTTTTGAAAAAATAATATCGAAGTTTTATTACAAGTATAAGGTTGAAAAGTCTTTTGATCTAATGATACTATTCCAAAAATTTTACCATTTGATTTAAGAAAATCCCAAATATATCTATCTGAGGGGTTTCCAAAAATACCTTCTGGTAAAACAATTCCTAATTTTCCACCGTCCTTAAGGAGCTGAACACATCTTTCAATAAATAAGATCTGTGGCGGTTGTTGTTTAACAATCTTCTCTAGTTTTTGCCAATTTCCATCAATATTCTTCCAAACATGCCCAAATTCATAAGTCTTTAAAATATTTTTATTGTTAATAGGAATTTTTGCCCCAAATGGGGGATTAGTTAGTATAATATCAAAATAATTATTTTTTATTGTATCTTTAGCTTGATCCCGATAACTCATAAAATCTAGAGAATCTTCGCAAAACACTTTAGATTTACCACTACTTAATATTTCTAAGTATAATTTACAAATTCTTGTTAAGAATAAGTCTTTATCTATGCCATGTAAATTAGAAATTGACTCGATTTTTTTCTGTTCATTATCTATCTTGGACCATAGCAAATCTTTTGTTTCAAGAAGAAATCCACCATGTCCACAAGCAGGATCTAACACTTTTGAATATTCTTCTGGTTCTAAATAGTTAACCATAAATTTTACTATATTTGGAGGCGTAAAAAATTGCCCACCTTCATCTTTTAAGATTTTACTTACAAATATTTCAAATGCATCACTTAGAATATCTTTAGACGATTCAAGAAGTGAAATGTGTTCCAGTTCTTTAATAATTATATACAATAAATCCTTATTCAAAGCTATTTGCTCGTTGTCTTCCATTATGTCAGAATATTTCTGCTTAACATTCGATTGAAAAAATGTTTGAATTCGCTCAAACAGCTCATGTTCTGTTTCGTTCTCTCTTACATAAATATCCATTTCATCTTCTAGGGACTTATTTAATTCGTCAACTAATTTACACATTAAAAGATTGATTATCTCTTTTGAACGTGTCCGAGTATCTGTATCAGCGTATTTTAATTTCCCATATAAATGATTATTAATAGAAACAAAAGTTTTCTTTAAATTTGGAGACTTTTTTAAATCTTTTTTTCTAATAAGGTTACTCTCATTC
>JAGXNR010000205.1 GCA_019894875.1 Promethearchaeota archaeon
CTTCCTTTAACCTTGCAACTTCATTTTTTAGTTCAACGACGTTTGAGTTTTCCTGCTGTAATCTTTCTAGGGTCTCTCTTAATAAGTTATTATCATTTTCTAGCATTAAATTTGTAGAGTTCAAAGATTCATTTTCAAACTTTAGAGTCGTATTTTCTTCTTTTAATTTCTCATACCTTTCCGCTGAAATTACATTACTTGAAGTAGATTGCGATGATCCAATAGAATTGGTTTGACTATTTTCGACTCCCACTAAAGATTTAATACTGTCAAGTTCTTTTTTCAACAATTCTTTATATGAATCTAAATCTTCTTGATTTTTTTCTTGTACTTTAGCTACTTTGTAATAATCTTCTTTTTCAGTATCCATTTTAACGATTACAAATAATATTCATTTTTTAAGAGACTGTTATTATCCGAAAAAGTAATAGGGTAACTATTAAAAAATCTTAGGAAATACAAAATCATTAGTCTTTTTCTAACTTCATAAAAAAAATATGCAAAAGGTGGGATAACATAAATCTTGTAATTAGACTTTTATTTCAGGATTTTTTTGAGAAAATATATCATTTACAACCACTCCAAGAGAGGGAGGGTTATCTAATTCTAACGTTTCGCCTGTTTGAACTGCCCTATTTAAGCTTTCCCAAATTTTGGTATTCTGCTACTGAAGATTTCTTGTATTAAAGGCTCAATTGAAGGAATATCTGTTAATTCTGCTACTTGACTCGTTTTATAATAGTTTTCAAGAGTCTGAAATATTGAAGTTAACTCTTGAATTCTCTTTATAAATTCATCAAATTTTTGTTTGGCAAGGTATGTCTGTCCCTTGAATAAATAACAAAAAGAAAAATTCGCCACATTTTCCATGAGAACCGTCTGCTTACCAAACTTGACACGATCAAGCCCTTCAGAAAAAATTTCATCACTAATAGAATTAAATGCTGTTAAGAATCCTCCGAAAAGTTCATCATCAAATTTCCATTCCTCAGAGAAAGGGTAAGAGAATAGAAGTGAACCCCCCTCCGCTATTATCAAAAGCAATATAGACTGCTCATCTACTAATTCTACAGGTTCTAAGACACGTCTTCCTTCCATGTGAGCAATTATCCCATCAAATGAAGCTAAATTTATACGCTCTGCCATAGAAGCTTTTGTCTTCTTAAGATGTTCCCACATATCCTCCTGTTCAAGCAATTGATCGTGGTCATTTGAAATCACCTGAGCAAACATTTGAAGATCATGTTCTTCTGCAATCTGCTGACCTTGTGATAAAAATAATTTTGCTCTGCTAAACTCCATTTGGATTAAACCTAATTTTGATTGAATTAGCTTCGCAATCACTTGCCATAGAGGTGAGTGAGTTATTTCAGTAATATTTAATAAACGGTTAACTAATGGATTTAATTCATCTAGTATTCGTATGTCATTAGTCATTTTTAATTCTTCAATAAGGAATTCACAAAGATAAATTATTGCATAAATGTATGGTATTGGGTGATAAATCCTATCTTCGATGATTTTCTTTAGTATAAGTTCCGCTTCAGCACGCTCTTGACTACGTGCCCCAGATCTAAGTATTATCAATGCTTTTCCAAGTAAATATCTGTGAATGAGATATTTATCAGTCTTATATTTTTCAGAAAATACTCTTAGTTGCTCATTATATTTTTTTGCTTCTTCAAGATTATCATCCAAATAAATTGAAAGCATTACCAAAGATCCTAATACATTCCCAATAGACATAGGATGTTCTTGTTCCTCCGCAATTAGTAAAGATCGTTTGTAATATTCTTTTGCTCGTTCACTGTCACCTTTAAGTTGATAAATCTCACCTATTTGAGAAAGATTTAATGTAACATGTACTTTTAGATCCTTTGCTTCTGCAATTTTGAGACTTTTTTCGCAATTCCTTAAGGCTTGATCTAATTCTCCCTTCCAAAAGTATACAACTCCTAAAACATATAGTGATGCTACCTTTGTTTCAGGGGAAATTTCCTTAATAGATAAACTCCGTTTTAGGAATTCTATTGCAGGGTCATATTTCCCTTTAAAATTATTTACTAATCCCATCAAATATAAACTTGAAGATACTCCTTCTTGATGGTTTAATTCTTCGAAAATTTCGAGACTTTCCCGCCCATAACTTAAACCGGCATCATAATCGGTTTTTAAAATGAATAAATGGCCAAGAAGAATTAAATTGTAGGCAATTCCAAGTTTATTCCCAATTTTATCGTAAAGAGATTTACTTTTTAAGGCTAAGTTTAATCCTTCTTTAACACTTCCTTCCCCCCAATACTCCCAAGCTTTACTATCAATTTTCCCAAGAATCTCAAGAGCTTCATCTGTTTTATTTTCTAATACAAGTTTCTCTACTAATGTTAAATCATCTGATTTGGAATCGGGCATGTTAGTAATTGTGATTATGAATCTTTAATGATAAAAAATAATGAAAAAGAAAGTATAAAATTTTAGTTTAACACTAATCATCTACAAGATGTTCTGTATAATCATGGTCGTAGGAATACATGTGAAACTTGTTAGGACTTAACAGAAAGTTAGGGTCAACTGCTTTTTTCATATCTTTAAAGAATTGCATAAATTCAGGGGTGTAAGCTCCCGCTTCGACTATAGACTGACTGATTGATTCTCCAAGCCAATAATGAGCACCTCCGTAGCGAACTTGATGTCGTATCTTCTTATGCCAGATGTTCATAGTAGTTTCACGATGTTCATCAGTGTTGTCAGCACCAAGCCCCCCTACAATTACACAATTTCCATTAGGTAGAAACATAAGAAATGAGGCGAAAACGGGATATGGTGGATTCTTTGGTGGAAATTCTTTGGAATTGGTGATATTGAATTGCACTCCCTTTTGAACACTTTCATTGAGCTTGGAAATCGCAACTTTGTGGCATGTTGTACATGAGCTTTTAGGTGGGGCAGTTGAGATATATTTTTGAAAGAAGTTGAACTCTTCTTTTAGTGTGAACTTCCAATTTTTTGATAGATCCATATCTAAATCAATCTCCTGCCATTCAAATGGTCGAGTCACATCATCTTTCAGCATAATCTCATTAGTTTTTTCGAGATAAACATCTATAATACGTTGATCAGTTGCGTCTAGTGTCACGGAAACTACTGGTCCGGTTATTTTTGGTCGTTTACTTGGTTTATTTACAACTTGAGCATATAACAACTGAAATAATATGGATGGCCAGACCATTAAATCATTTAAGCCATCCCCGACTTCCATCCGCATTTTATGAGCTAGCTTAAATACCTGACTATAATCATCCTTTAAAAGCATATAATATCTTCGCACTTTAAAAGGAGGATCTGGGAATAATCGTAGAAATGCTTTACATTTGATCCCCATAACTCCAACATCTCCAAGAAATAGACCGGAAAAGTCTGGAGCGACCCCATATCGGCAGAAAGGAGTCGCATATTGATTTGCAGCAGCCCCAGTTCTAATAATGGTGCCCTCTGGGTTCGGTAAAACCACTTCTACACCCAAACAAATATCTGGCGTAAGTCCGTATTTCGTAGAACTAAATCCTACTGTAGCGTTTGAAAGTCCACCTCCAATCGTAGCAGAGTATCCACTTCCGGGTCCAAGGATTCCAGTGGTCATTCCTTTTTTCTGTAATTCTGAAAGCATCGAACCCCAAGTAATCCCGCATCCCACAACAC
>JAGXNR010000206.1 GCA_019894875.1 Promethearchaeota archaeon
GGATAATTTAGACTCAATTTGGTATTCATTTGATGGGGGAGTAACTACTTATGCCATAACAGATGGCACCATTTTTAATCAAACAGCATGGGCAGCGTTATCCCAAGGAGAGGTTACTATAACGTTCTATGCCAGAGATCTCGCTGGAAATGAAGCTTCTGAAAGTGTAACTGTAATCAAGAGCATCCCTGCAGGAGGATTAAATACTGGTGTGATAATAACTATTGTGGTTGTTTCTGTAGTCGGAGGAGTCGCAGTAATAACGGGTATTTATATATTTATGAAGAGACGAGTAACACCAACTTAATTCTAAATTCTTTTTCATCTTCTTTTTTTATAGTATTTTAATATAGAAATCGTGTTAGAACGAATAAAAGAAGATCATTCATTATACCTAAGTAAATTTGTTATAGATTATTCTAACTAGTAAATATCCTTATATACTTTATTGTCTATAAAATATTAAAGTTGGTCAAAATAGACGTAAATTAACAATTCAAAAGATCAAATTGAATGAAATAGAGAGAGAGATTGATTGGCTATTAGGTTGGTATGATATAAAGAGAAAATATTATATTGGATTAGCTTTAACGGTATTGGGAACTTTTATCTTGATAGTAAAAATAATATTACTACAACAATTCTTGCCATATGGAGTTTCTTACCATCACGACGTGATTGTTTACAATGGAGATTTGATTAGGTTGTATGTGGGGGTTATAATGGGAAGCATAGGGGTGTTTCTTTTGTTGATTGGATTACCACTATTAATTATTTACACTAGTAAGAAGAATAAGCTTGGTATTTCTTCCTAGCATTGAGGGAGTAAAAACCTAAATTGTATTAGATCCAAAAAAATAGATCATTCAATCGTTATTCCTGAATAGTAATTTTCAACGTGATCGCTCGAGTGCTGATGGTGGCGGCAATCATATTGCATCTGCTTCTGGCAGTCTATTCAGGGATCTTGCGTGTTTTCATCTTCAAGGCGCGAGTGGATGCTTCCAAGGATAATAACATTGTATGATAGGTAAATGCTATATTTTTTTTCTATTATATCCGATAATCTTAAGTATAAGAGAAAGTTACGTTACCAATGAAATCTCTTTTGGTTTTGTATTCATATCATCATAATAATACAGAGAAAATCGCTAACGTCTTCGCTAAAGTTCTTGATGCACAGATTAGAACGCCACAGCAAATTAACATTGAAGAACTTCAAGAGTATAGTCTCATAGGCTTTGGCTCAGGGATATATGGTGGAAAACACCATAAAACTCTTCTTGACCTTGCTGATACACTACCACAAGTCACCAACAGGAATACGTTCATTTTTTCAACTGGTGCACTCACAGGAAAAGCCAAAGTCGCCAAAGATCACTCCACGCTTAGGGAAAAGCTACAATCGAAAGGTTACATGATTATTGATGAATTTGGTTGCAAAGGTTTTAACACCAATAGTTTCTTGAAATATTTTGGTGGAATGAATAAGGGTAGACCTAATGCTGAAGACCTCAAACATGCGGAAGAGTTTGCTCAGAACTTAAAGCAGAACCTACAATAAAAGTGAAGCTTGAACACATGAATTCATTATCAAAAGATTTTTGGATAGTTTTTTAGCCAATTTTTAACGAATAAATTAAAAATAAAAATCGAATAAAAAATAAAAGAATATCAAATAAGGACGATTACTTGTGAAAGCAATTGTATGCACAAAATATGGACCACCAGATGTTCTTCAGCTCAAAGAGGTAGATAAACCCACTCCCAAGGACAATGAAATACTAGTAAAAATACATGCGGCAACAGTAACAATGGGGGATTGTGAGCTGCGAAGTCTCAAATTCCATGGGATGTTAAAGGTCCTCATGCGACTAGGAGTTGGTTTCAAAGGACCAAGAAAAAGATTCTCTATACTAGGGCAGGAGTTAGCCGGGGAAATTGAATCAGTAGGTAGTGAAGTAAAACTGTTTAAGAAAGGTGACCCCATTTTTGCTCATACGGGTTTTCGATTTGGTGCATATGCTGAATACGTATGTCTGCCTGAAGATGGGATAGTGGTAATAAAACCGGATAATATAACCTATGAAGAAGCCGCCGTTGTTCCTACTGGGGGACTTGAGGCATTACATTTTCTTAGAGAAGCAAATATCCAGAAAGGTCAAACTGTTCTTATCAGAGGAGCTTCTGGGAGTATAGGTACTTTTGCGATCCAGCTTGCCAAATACTATGGGGCAGAAGTTACCGGTGTAGGCAATCCCACAAGTTTGGAAGTGATGAAATCTCTAGGTGCTGACAAAGTAATCGATTACACTAAAGAGGATTTTACCGAAAACGGAAAGGTTTATGATATCATTTTTGATGTGATTGGTAAGAGTTCGTTTTTAAGTTGGTTAAATTCACTAAAGAAAAATGGAATTTATCTTTTAGCTAACCCTAAGATGTCATTGATTAATCGAGATAAAAGGTTAGCGAGGAGAAACGACATTAACCTTATAAGTGGGAACACAGACAACACCAAGGAAATGACTGAACAATTGAATTTCCTCAAAGAGCTTATGGAAGCGGGGAAGCTAAGATCAGTCATAGATAAACGATATCCATTGGAGGAAATTGCCGAAGCTCATAGCTATGTTGAAAAAGGGCAGAAAACTGGAAATGTAGTAATAAATGTGATATATAACGACAACACCTAACATAAAATCTTTTGTCCATCAGTTAGCTCAAAATTAACAAATCTTACTATAATGTCATAATGTAAAATGGACATAAAAAAATATAAGATTTAAGGCAGCAAAATTAAAGTTCCAATTTCTCAAAGCAATTTTGACAAAGAAATTTCTCGTCTACTCTCCATGCTTCAGCGAGATTAATCTCCACCTTACATCCTTCACAATTTCCCATTTCTAAAATTACTTCTGCCATAATTATATTATTATTCTTTTTTTATTTTAATTTGTTTCTTATTGACTATTGATTAAATAATTACGGTACAATCCCTTTTCTTCTTAGTATAGCAAACTTAATTATTCAATTTTGATTTGGAAATGTAATGCAATAAATAATTTTACATATTAAATAGACTGAAAAAAATGATCGCTATTGAAGATTTTAAAGACATAAAATATGAAAAAGAAGAAAATGGCATAGGTACTATAACTATCAATAGGCCAGAACGGAGGAACGCTCTATCTCCCATAACATTTTTAGAATTGGAGTCTGCATTCGATCATATGGAACAAGATGATGATATTAAAGTCGTTGTTATAACGGGGAATCAAGATGGAAATGCCTTTTCTTCAGGGGCATATGTGAGCCCAAAAATTATGAGTGAGATGACACCCGAAATAAGGAAACTGTTAGATCCAACTGATAAATCATCAAAAAATGTGGCTCGAAAAATTTTTGATTTTCCTAAGCCAATAGTAGCCGCTGTGAATGGGTTAGCTATTGGTGGGGGGATTACCATGCTTTTGATTGGTGCGGATCTTATCTATGCCTCCGAAAACGCATATTTAGGATTTTATTTTGTTCAAAATGCGTTTATGTCAGAATTTGCATCATCATTCCTTTTACCCCTCTATCTTGGATTTCAAAGAGCTAAAGAGATCATGTATTACGGAAAAAAAATCGAGGCTAAGGAAGCTTTTGAGCTTGGGCTGGTAAATAAAGTACTTCCACTAAATG
>JAGXNR010000207.1 GCA_019894875.1 Promethearchaeota archaeon
GAATTTGCACGAGATGTTATACCATCAGTGAAGCGTAAAATCCATCCGTTCAAAAAATAATAATGCTTTGCTGGCCACGAATTCAGTAAAAATTCTTGGAATTGCTTAACTTCTTTTTTTGACTTCATATATCTCAAATTAAATAAAAAATAGATTCAATTTTAAAATTTCGTAAGCCTTAGGAAAAATTTTATTTTTTTGAAGACCTCAAAATTCTTTGAGATAAGTAAAGAAAAAAAAGAATCTTTGAAGGTTGTGTAGTTACTTTTAATAATTATTGAGTACATTGATTTTTATAATTTTATTAAGAATTATATTTATAGTAATGAAAATAAGCAAAAACCTAGTCATCATATGAGGAGAAATAAAGGATGAGAGAAGAACTTTTTTACAAACTAGAATGGCCATATTCCGTGAAATGGGATGTAGAGAAAGACGTAAGTGCTGATGTTTTAATCTTAGGTGGTGGAATCGCGGGTTGCTGGGCTGCAATAGCAGCAGCAAAGAAAGGAGTAAAAGTGGCACTAATTGAAAAAGGAGCAACTATCAGGAGTGGGGCTGGTGGATCGGGTTGTGATCATTGGGAATCTGCAGCTACTAATCCCTGTTCACGTGTCTCCCCCGAAGAACTGACAGAAGCAATGATAAAAGATCATAATGGGTATAATAATGGAATTTCACATTATATAGAATGTAGAGAGGGTTATGATAGGCTTTTAGACCTAGAAAAAATGGGGGCTAAAATTAGGGATATAGATGATGAATTTAAAGGTGCTGAGTTTAGAGACGAAGAAACTAAATTTCTATTTGCTTATGACTATGTAAATAAATTTACCTTACGAGTATGGGGGACAACCTTTAAACCCGCCCTTTATAAAGAATGTAAACGCTTAGCCGTGGAAATTTACGATAGGACAATGGTAACAAGTCTATTAACAGAAGTAGGTCGGCAAGGAACGAAAGTTGTTGGTGCTACAGGGGTAAATGGACGAACAGGTGAATTTACTTTCTTTAAAGCCAAAACCACTATATTGTGTATGGCTCGCCCAACTCGAATTTGGCTTTTTTCACCTGGGTTACCAGGAATTTCTGAATTCCGACCGCCTCAATGTATGGGAGATGGTCATGCAATGGGTTGGAGAGCTGGTGTCGAGTTTACAATGATGGAGAAATCTATTAGAGGACAATGGTCTGGTGAACGTAGTTATCCACCTTATGGAACTGGTAATACACATAATACTTGGTATGCTTGTTCGATGGTTGACGCAAAGGGTAAAGAAATTCCATGGATTGATAGGGATGGCAATATTCTAGAGACTATTTCTCAACGATATCGTCCAGTACCAGGACAAAAATTTTTCCTTAAAGGGGGAGGAGAATCCGATTTTCATTTGTACGAGTATCAGGGACCAGATACTGTTCATGTTGAAGATCTTCTTAAAATGGGATTTAAACTACCTTTTTATGCGGATTTACCGAGTATGCCGGAATGTGAACGAAAAGCTATATGGGGATTAATGGTTGGACAAGAAGGAAAGTCAAAAATTCCGATATTACAAAATTATACTGAAATAGGATTCAATCCTGATGAGCATTTACTCCAAAGTTATGGAGAAGGATGGAAATCAGCCGCTTTCCTCCCAAGAGAGCGACAACTCTTTGGGATCCCTGGTGGTATGCTAAATGATTGGGATCTGAAATTGAATCTTGAAGGTCTTTATGCAGCAGGTGATCAATTATTTGCCTCAGATTGCCATGGTCATGCCGCAGCTACAGGATTTTATGCTGGAAGGCATGCTGCTGATTATGCAATGAGTGTGTCTAAACCAACAATAGATTATCAACAAGTTACAGCTGAAAAAACACGGATCTATTCCCTCGTAAATCGAAGCGATGGATATGGATGGAAGGAATTTAACATGCTTATTTCAAGAATCATGCAAAACTATTGTGGTGCTATGAAGAGTGAAGAACTATTGAATATAGGATTAAGATTACTAGAAGATATGGAAAATAAAGACGCCCCAAAATTATATGCTCGAAATCCCCATGAATTAATCCGTTCTCTGGAGGTTTTAAATATACTTACTAATGCTAAAATAGTTATATATTCTTGTTTAGCGAGGAAAGCAAGCTCAAAGCATTTACATTTTATTCGTTCAGATTATCCTGAAATGGATCCACCTGAGTGGCATAAATTTATTACTATAAAATTAGACAATAAAAAGGTGAAGGTAGGTGAAAAGCCTATTGATTACTATGGCTCTCTTCGCGAGAATTATGAAATCCACAATAAAGAATATATAGAAAGAGGTGTTGAATAACGAATAAAAAGGTATATGCTATTCCAGAACCAAGAATCTCGAATCCAATAATCTTTAACCCAAAAAAATGTGTTGGGTGCAATTTATGTATTGAAATATGCCAAGTAGATATTTTTATCCCCAATCCCGAAAAGAACAAACCTCCTATTGTGCTTTATCCTGGAGAGTGCTGGTATTGTGGTTGTTGTGTAGTTGAATGCCCAAAACCCGGTGCTATCAAGCTCAATTCACTATTAATAAATCGAGTGTACTGGAAACGGAAAAATATAAGTGAAAGATAACATGAAGTGTTTCTTTTCTTTTTAGAAAGGATTAAGTTTAATCGTAATTTTTTCCATTATTGAAAAATAAATAATTTAATCTACTGTATTATACTTTAGTGAACATATAAAAATGAATGAATTCCAAAAAATGACAACATCAGCCCAAGGAGCAATGATTCATGTATTGAATTTAAATCAGGAAGATGCTGTATTAGTAGTGACTGATGTATTTACTAAAGATGTAGGAGAAGCTTTTTATGAAGCAGCTATTGAGTATGGTTGTATCGCAAGATTATATTTTTTACCCGAAAAGAATCGTCCACTATTAGAAATGCCCGCGGAAATGAGCGAGTTATTAATAGGGATAACAATAGTGATTAATGCATTTAAGGGATTCGGTGATGAAACTCCATTTCGAGTTAAATGGGGAAAGAAGATTCTTGCAACCAAATCAATTCGATTAGGTCATGGTGCAGGGATTACTAAATCCATGATGATTGAAGGTCCTATGAATATTGATTATGAAAAAATGGCGGATACAGCGGATAAATTAATAAAAAGTTTCGAAAACGTTAAAAAGGTACATATCTCAGCACCAAGTGGAACAGACATCGTTCTGTATATTGAAGATCGCCCATTTTCAACAGATGTTAAAATTACTAAATTACCATATTTTGCTAATCTACCTTGTGGAGAAATATGGTGCGGTCCAATTGAATCTAAGGGTGATGGTATTATTGTATGTGATGGTTCTATTGGTGATATCGGGAAAGTAAGGAGTCCTTTGAAAATTACCGTAAAAAATGGTAAGATCCTTACTATGGAAAGTGATGATCAAAAATTAGTTGAGGAAGTTGAAAAACTAATTAGTTTGGACGAAGAAGCAAGAGTAATTGGAGAGTTGGGAATAGGTATTAACCCTGGTGCTAAACTAAGTGGAATTTTACTTGAGGATGAAAAAGCCCTTCAAACAGCCCATATAGCCTTCGGTAATAATGAAGAAATGGAGGGTGGGCAGAATAGATCAAGAACGCATAGAGATTTTTTGTTCTATAAACC
>JAGXNR010000208.1 GCA_019894875.1 Promethearchaeota archaeon
GTTCTTGATTTCTTAAAAAAGTACCAAATAGTAATTATACTTACTATGCCTATGATAGAAAGGATGATTAAAATCAACCACCATAGATTCCCATCTTCATTCTCAGAAGTACCATCATCGGGAGTGATTATATTCACTTTTACTTGCAATAACCAAATTACTGAACCCACATTTCCGACAGGATTGTGATGTCCCGCAATAGTATAGATTCCATTACCTTCATAAACGAAACTTACTCCACTTTCCCCATATGGCGTGGCAATTGTGTGATTCCATAGAATCGAACCGTTCGCATTTGTACGCACTAACCAGATATCCCCTTGACCCATATCAAAACTATGAGTGGCACCTACAAATGTAAATCCTCCATCGGGCATTTCTATTATTTGGGAACCTCCGTCTGATTCCTCTCCACCATAAGTTTGATTCCAGAGTTCATTCCCACCCCCATCCGTACGAATTATCCATGCATCGGTGTATAGACCTCCAGTGGTTTTATTCGCGGCAATGAGTGCATAACCATCTGGAGCACACTTCACCAGACCATAAGGTCTTTGATACTCATCGGTTGCGCCATAGGTATGATTCCATATAACAGATCCAACAGCATTAGTACGAATCAGCCATACATCATTTGATTGCGTAGAATTGTAGGTATAACCGGCAATCGTAAACCCACCATTATTATTCTGGACTAGACAATGAGGTTCGAAACAACGATCAATATCCCAGTTATGATAAGTCCGACTCCAGAGTAAATAACCTGTAGAATCAACCCGAACTAGCCACACATTAGATCCTTCATCAGTGATAGTAGTGACTCCTGCCAGTACAAAATCTCCATTTGTACATTCTACAACAGAATATATTCTATCATCTGTAATGGAAGTTGGTGTCTGCTCAGGACCGGAATAAGTTTGATTCCATATTTGTGTCCCATTCGCGGCTATTCGGATAAGGATTGCATCATTGTTATCATGTAATGCGGTAGTGTTTGTTATTCGACCAGCGAGTGCGATACCCCCAGAAGTACATTGTATTACTTCAAAGCCATAATCATCTTCTTCGTAACCAAAGGTTTGATTCCAAAGTGAGGTTCCGTTTGGTGCAAAACACATCAACATTATGTCATAATTATCCGAACTGTTCAAATACCCCGAGATTACATAATTTCCATTAGGAAGACGAATTAAAGACTTTACAACCTCATCTTTTAACTCTCCATAGGTTTTATTCCAAACTATCACTATTTCTGAATCCAAAGACGATGCTCGAGGGGAAGAATGCTCAAAATCTTCTAAATCATAACTATTGTCATTAATGAAGGATTGAATCATGCTAGATAATATAAAACTCGGTGATAATAAAAGCATAATTAAGGAGATTACATATAACGAACGTGAGTTTTTCCAATGCATATTATAATGAGTAAGAAATTACTAGATATATAATTTTCCCTAAATTTACAATTGATCTTTAGTTTAATATAGCAAAATTGAAAAATTAGAAATTTATAAATTATCAAATTTCTTAAAGAATACAACAAAACAGATTTAAAAACTTAGGATTATAATCATAAAAAAGAAAAGAGGGAAGATGAGAAGTGGAAAAATTTATGGACTTATTTCATTGTAAACTATACGATAAAGAAACAATCTTAAATTGGGAGCTTCCTGAAAAAGTAAGGGAACAATTAGGGGTAGACGAGTTTGATTATTTCTTTTTAACAACTTCAAAAGAGGATTCCCAGAAGGGACATAAACACGTTCATTTATCTATTTTTCCAACTAATTATGAAGTTGTAAATCTCCTTGAAGTTGAAACTCCCGTAATTGATCCCGAGATCCTACAAAATATCTTAAAGTTAGTAATAAAGCATAAATTTGATATTCTCACCTCAACAGGTACTTGTAAAGAAAAGAATAAGTGCTTTTTTGGAATCTTTTTTTCAAAACCTCCAGACATTAATAGTGAAGACCTTATTTTAGAAGTAAAGAAAATTAAAGATGTTCAAAACGTTAAGGTATATAATGTTGCATGTGATGGTTGTTATGAAGCATAAACTTCTCAATTTCAAAAAATAAATTTACCAAAAAGCTTTTTCTAACTTCTCAATAATTTGTTCGAGTGAATCTTCGATTTTATTTTCAAAATTGTTGAAGAGTCTTGTATCTCCATTCCAATTATGCAATACATCATCTTGATAATACTCAAAGAATCTATCCTTGATAATTTCTAATTCGCTATGTACTTTCTTAAGGTTATTCTTTTTAGAAGCGTTGGCAATAAATAAATAATTCTTTGCTTTTAATAAACTGAATTGTTTATTGGATAATTCAAAATTGGATAAACCGCTCTTAGAAATCTCCTCAGCGAAAGAATTTAAGGCACTTAGAAGTCCACCAAATAGATTGGCATCGATCTTTTCATCAAAAACACGGTGAAATAGTACAATACCGCTGTCCTCCAATATCCAAAGATCTTGAATAAGTTTAGTCATTCTATTGATTATATACTTCTAAATTAAAATACTTTAATTTTTATAATAAATCATTAAATACTAGTTCAAACTAATAAATATCAAAAATAGTTTTTTTGAATTTAAAGATTGCCTATTTATAAATAAAAATTGTAAGGTTAAATATTATGACTTATTCTCCCTTTGAATTAAGAGTTTTACCGATATTAATTTACTATATTTTTCTTGCTGCTTTTGGAGTAATAGCAACTGTCAAGATGTATTATAAATGGAAAGAAAGACAAGTCCCACCCCCATTATACCTTACTTTGACTTTTTCATTTTTTTCACTAGCTTTAATAGTGCTTAGTATAGGCTTAGCTGAGGCTGCTATTACTGGGTTTTATAAGGAGGTGTATAGATTTTCCTTACCTTTTGCTTATACGATGGTCATATTTTCAAACGTTTTTTTATTTAAGTTTTCAAGCTATATAACAAATAAAGGTAAGAAGTTGTTTCCTGTTATTATAGGCCTAAGTGTTATTCTTGCAATAATATTATTCTTGCCATGGAATTGGTGGGGAACTCCTTCTGAAGATTATGCCGGAGAGTTAAATATACGCCTATATTCTACGTTAAGTCTAGTAGTTTTTTCTTTTCTAATTTATGGATATATTGCTTCTATCTCCTATAAAGTTAAAGAAAAAGTAGAAAATAAAGTATCTTATATGGGATTAATTTTACTCTTTTATGCAATGATAAGTTTAATGCTTCTATTTCTGATGTTAATCGCTGATACGTTAATGATAACTTTGTTCAGCCATCCTGGATATTCAGAATTTACATATATAGCATGGATTTTTGGATTAATTTTCATAGTCTTAGCTTATCTATCGTTAGTTATGCCCGATTGGCTAGTGAATTGGATCAATAAGAGAGATGGTTCAAAATAATAAATTGGTTCTCTTTATTTAGCTTTAAAAAAATTTTTTGATCATCTTTTCATTATCAAAATCCTTTTTCCAGATATAATATTGAGTGATCGGGTATTAATTGTAGAAATTATAACAGAAACATCATCAAACCCTAGAAATATAAATCCCAAAGTATTTATGGGTCTAATA
>JAGXNR010000209.1 GCA_019894875.1 Promethearchaeota archaeon
ATTCCAAAGTATGGCCAGAAGTCTACTGCTCGTTGTAAATCGCTAAAAGTTTTCATCATCGTCCAGAGTCCACGAAACTCAACATTCAAAAATGCCTGTGAAAAGAAGACTAAACCGTACATCCACCAAAATAGAATTACCGCTATTAAGATGGTTTTGCTGATAATTCTCCAATTAAACATTTTTGGGAGTCTCAATATCCTCTTTTTTATAGATGCACCTGATATACCCTCTGGAGGGCTGAAGGTTAATCCCATATCATGAAATGTGGGACCTTCTCTGCCTTTTCTCCACTTACTTATGAGATACCAGACAGTCCATAAAATAACTCCTATGATTGCATTAAATAGGTACCAATGCTCAAATCCATTAGCGATACCATGATTGAATACCGTATAGTCACCAATCTTTACATCAAATAACCAATTACTTCCGATAGCATATCCGGGTATAAAGTACCAATAGGTAATTCCCGCTATGGCAGTGTTAATTGTTGCAGTAATCCACCATGTAGACCTTTTAGGCGTATGGATTTTTTCTGGCATTGGTTGTCGGACTTCGCTGAAATATCTTGTATTCATTAACAGGTAAGCGAGAGGTAAGATTGAGAGTAGCGTAGCAAATGCAGCAAGCATCCCAAAAATTTCTGATCCCATGTATGTTTGTGTAGCGGGATCGGCAATAACCCAAGCATCTGCGAAACTCATTCCTTGGAGTGCCTGTAGCATCCATGCAACTATTTCTGATGTATGTTTAGGACTAAAAGTTATAGCGGGATGAGTTCCTATATCATATGATTCTCGTCTCGCTGTAAGGTTTGTAAAATCTGCAGGTCCGCCCCATAGATCAAGATTAGTGTCAACGGCACCAGTTCCAGGAGCTAAGTTATACTGTGTTTCTATCATCAATAATCCAGCGGCATAATTTTCAGCAACCGTTTGTCCATCTCCACCCCATTCTTCATAAGAAGACCAAAGATGAAGTAAGTTATGAAACTTTGGATCGCCATAATTTCCGAAGAAAGCACCAATGAAATTTGGAGTGAACGCTTGAAGACCGAGAGCCTTATGTTGAGGATATGCTGAGGCTATCTGTCGAGCTCGAATTTCACCCAAAGAATGTCCGTAAATACCAGTATTGTTCTCATCAACGAATCGCAAATTCATAAGATATTCGTATGCAAGGAAATAACTGTAAGGTGGACTATCAAGTGTATATCCTCCGGATGAATCTCCGTGTCCTAATTCGTCAAGAGCCAAAACAACAAATCCGGCTTTAGCTAACTCAATTGCTGCTGGACGTTGAACATCTTTATCGTTGTTATAACCATGCAGACCAAGAATTCCAGGAGCAGGATTAGTCGAATTAATTTCTTTACCGAATCGGTCGAATAACGGTCTATAAAGTTTTCCAACAAGTCTTTCACCATCTTTATCGCTGAATTCGATTATTCTTACCTCGATGGTTCCAAAATGATTTTGGAACGCGCTGGACATAATAGCTGAGAAAAGAATTACAACTGTCAGAACGCAAAATACTACAGCTGCTTTATTTTTTCTAAAATCTTTTAAATTTATTTTAAGCACCTTTTTGTATTTAAATTTTTTGTATTTAATTTCTTAATAGAAATCATACATTACTGATTCGTTTAAACTAGCATATAAAACTTATTGTTATATTATTAAATCTGCCCAATTATACAATTCTGTATAATAGAAGAAAGAGAGAACGAAAATGAAGGTTAACCTAAATGTTGGGTTGCAATTTTCAATAAATTTTCAAACTAAGTTCCATTTTGAAACTTTAAATAACACCAAAAGAATAATACGGCTCTATTTTTTCTAAAATTTTTTAGACATGTTTTAGCACCATTTTTTATTTAAATTTTATAAGTCTAATTTCTTTTAAGAATTAAAGACATATTTGTTTCAGCTTCAATAATCAGGGAGTAAATCCCTTATACTACACCCTTTTATTATTCTTTAATGAGTTTTTTCCACTCTAATAACCATTTTTTAAATTCTTCTTCTAACTGAAATTATTTTTAATTTGAATATTATAAATCCCTATTATCAAGGGAGTGATTTACCAACAGTATCTTCAATTTTTAATCAAAATTATTTTATTCTAGAGAGTAAAAATTAAATAAAAAATTGACAATATTTTACAAAAGAAAGAAAAAAAAACTTTGAGATCAATTTTGAAAGATATACTATTTGATTTTTTAAAAGAAAAATTTGAAAGTAGTGAACTGAACCGCCTTCCTGAGAAATACGGGGGTGGGAAAATTTTCTCTCAACCTTTAATTGGTGTTGCTCAAGGTAATGACCCTATTTTTATAAAATTTAAAGCGATTGTGGGATATGAGCATTATACACCCTTAGAAATGTGGTTAGCGAGTGGTCAAAAACAATTACCAGCATCAGATCTTTATATGGTATCGATAGTATACCCGTTTACTGATGAAATCCGAAAGGAAAGTATTACTCCCATTAGATTACCAAAAATAACATTACCCGCAGAAATTTATTCTGTTGCAAGGAATTTTGCTAAGGGTTTTAGAAATTATATAATGGAACAAACAACTGATTTTTTTCAAAATGAAGGGTATAATGCTATTTCTGGAAAACTCAGTGAGGCGTATACTTTAGTTGCAAAAAAAGATTTCTATTCTACATGGTCTGAAAACCATGTTGCATTTGCTGCGGGATTAGGGACATTTGGATTACACGAAGGCTTGATTACTGACCTAGGTTGCAACATTCGATTAGCTTCGGTGATTACAAATGCGCCGCTTAAAGTTACTCCTAGAAAAAGCGATGAACCTTACGCAAATTGTTTATATTATGCTAAAGCTACTTGTAGAGAATGTGCAAAAAACTGTCCTGCTAAAGCAATTACAGAAAAGGGTTATAATAAAACAAAATGCAATAAATACCGTAATAAAGTCGCAAGAGAGATGGTACCACGCCTAAAACCAATTCTTAAAACATATAGTCGTCGAATTAATTGGAAATACAAAGCGCATAATTTTCCTGTGGGCTGTGAGCTATGTCAATTTGGAGTTAGCTGCATGGATAAAAACCCTATGATCCGGCATGATTTAGATTTCGATTGAAATAATGATATTTATTTTGGTGGTTTTTTCATAATAGCGGAATATGTACTTCTTATAGCGCATGGTAAAAAAAATAGAGATATCTACATTGGAGTTTCTGGAGTTGTATTACTAATTTGAATGATAATTAGTGGAGTTATAGCAGGGTTATTAATTTCCGTAGAATTTTCATCAATATAAAGCAGTTAAAAAGTTGAATTCCCTGAAAAGACTATGGAAATGATTTTTTATCTTTAAAATTCATAATTTAAGATATAAGTTTCATTAAGTTATTTATTAATTAAAATTAGAAAAAAAAGAAAAAATTTTTTGGACTTGTACTAGAACAGATTCTCTATTTGTATTTTATTGATAGTAAGAGATCATTCTTAGTGATTTTCTTTCTATTAGCATGCAT
>JAGXNR010000020.1 GCA_019894875.1 Promethearchaeota archaeon
GTAGTAATCTTCCGATCTCCTTTTTTAAAGATACGAAAATGACAATCCACCCAATAATTTCTGATTTAAAAGGAGATGAAGTATCTTTTGGGGCAATTCAAGGCCGAATCAAAACAAAACCTTGTACTTTACTTAGACTTGATACCGATGATGTATTTGGGGAGATTAAAGGAATTATAACTGAAGGTAATTTCACAGAAGATCCATTAAATACTTTTGGGGGATTTGGAATCATTGAGGTCAATAATTTACAAGAACTATTGAAAATAATATGTGAAGAAGGATTTGCTCATCATGTAGCAGCTTCATTAAATGAAGTTGGGGATATTGTATATGAAGCTCTTTCAAAATATTTAGGATATAATATAACTTTCTTTAATCAATAATCCTAGAATTTCATTTTTTTCTTTTTATTAAGAGATCTTTTTGAAAAAAACCTGTATCCACAATATGTTTTTTCTCATCATCAAGATGAGTTACTATGTCAAACTGATAACTTTTTTGGTGTTTTCTATAATAATTTAAAAGACGCTTCCACGTTATATATATTGAATACTCAGAACAATCGCATCCTATCCATCTTCTTTTAAGCTTTTCAGCCTCTACCAGAGTAGTTCCAGAGCCACAAAAGAAATCTGCAATCAAATCATCTTCATTTGAACCCAATTTAATTATCCTTTCCAGTAACGTATGATGCTTTTGGGTTGGAAATCCTGTCCATTCCTTCGAAGCTGGTTGTAAACATGGGATTTTCCATACATCATCTATTTTCTTGTCTGTAACAATACGATATTTTACATGACCATTCTCGTCTTTAGCATTCTTTAAAACACCATTAACATTAACTCTCATTAACTGCTTTCTTGGTTTTTTACGAGGTAATCTGATTTCATTAAATGTGTAATGATTTGTTTTGGAATACACTAAAATGTTATCATATGCACGAGGTAGATTTTTCTTTCCCGCAGAATATTTATTATAATA
This sequence comes from Promethearchaeota archaeon, assembly GCA_019894875.1. The sequence continues at coordinate 985 of JAGXNR010000020.1, forward strand.
GTACCATATGATATTATTTACAAATCTATTTTCTCCAAACACTTCATCTAACAATATTCTGATATAATGACTTGCATGCCAATCTAAATGAATAAAGAGTAAACCTGACTGTGAGAGAAGTTTTTGAAATAATAGTATCCGTTCATAAAGCATTTGTAAATACGAATCTAAATCTCTTTGCCAGTTATCCATATAAGCAATCGAATCATAAATCTTATTTACTTCAGAGATTTCTATTTTGTAATTTACGCCTGAAAAGAAAGGGGGGTCCACATAAATAAGATCTATTTTATTTTCAAAATTATTTAACAATGAGTATAAAACTTCTAAATTTTCGCCCCAAAATAATTTATTTTTCCATCCATTAAATTTAGAATTAGAAAGGACTTGCTCATTACCGAATGGTAAATTACCTATGAAATCTTCAAAAAAATTAGAATATTTTTTTTTTAATTCAACAAGATTTATGTTAACATGTTTTTTTTTTTCCCAAGTTAACTTAACCATTCTAATAATAAAAAGAATATATTTATTTAATATCTAGTTTAATCATTAAATCTTCAAATTCCCTGTCTGAAAGAAAGCCCTTATGAACCATAATCCCTCTAACTTCTTCCAAAAGTTGAGGTGCTCCTTTAGCCTCAGATATAGTTTCTTCAAGTGATTCAATTTTTTGTTTCAAAGCAGTTATCTCTGTTGCATCGGCATCTTTTGCATTTTTTAAACTTTCAATCTCTACATAATGGTCTGATTTCGTTGTTTGTAATTCCTTCTTTAAATCTTCAATTTCATTCGCTTTTTGCTGTAATTCTTCTTTGAGGTTGCCTTTTTCCTTTTCCAAATTACTTTTAGCATCTTCCTTCTCTTTTTCTAGAGTCTCTGCTTTTAATGTAACCTCTTTTAGCTTATTCTCCAATTCTGTTTTTCTTGATTCAGTTTCTGCTAATTTCTTTTCAACCTCTGAATGTAAGGTTTTTGCCTTAGTAATTTCTGCGTCTACATACAGTTTTTCTTCCTTCGCTCTTTCGAAGTTTTTCTGTGTTTCCGTCAAACTTTGAGTCTTTTTCTCTGCAATTTTTTCTGTTTCTTTTAATTTTTCTTGAGTGTCTTTTAAATCTTTTGATGTATTTTCCCAATCTTTACTCTTTTGAGCTAATTGTTTTTCTATATTGTTAATTTTAGATCTTAGATCCAGTAAAAATCTTCCTTCAACAGATAATTTCTTATCCGGTTTCTCTTCCGCTTTAGCCCATTCAATACTCATTTCATTCACCGCCCTAGTTAATTAAATCAGCCCATAACATGAGTGCGTTCGATATTTTAATTATTATTAAACTTCCCATGTCTGAGTTGATAATATTTTATTTTTATAGTATTATATGTTTATTCTCTTAAAATTATATATAAATTTTCTATCAAAAAGTTGTACATTTTGGAGTAATCATACGAACCTTATTATTTAAGACTTATTCCTTTATTTCTGACAGAATAGACTCAAGTTCCTTGTCAGATAAAAATCCCTTAACCCCAATTAAATCTTTTATTTTTGTTATTATATTAAACACATTTTCTGCCATTATAACTTGAGCTTCAATAGATTCAACTCTTTTCATTTGATAAGAAGTTTTTCCTTTCTCTACTTCTAAATTTTTTTTAAGAAATTCTATTTCTTTATTCCGTTGTTCAATAATAGTTTTATAATTCTGTAATTCTTTTTCTTTTTCTAGTATTTCTGTCGCTTTTCCTAACAATTCTTCCTCTTTAAATTGGTCGCCTTGCTCCTTTGTTAAAATCTTTTGTTCTATTTCTTCAAATTTTGTAATAATATTATTTAATTGACCTTCTAGAGCGGAAATTTTTTCTGTAGATTTTGCTAATTTAGTTTCCAATTCTGAGTTTACCGCTTTTAATTTGGTAAGTTCAATATCTACGTGTAATTTTTCCTCTTTAATTTTATCAAGAGACTTTCCTGCTGAAGATTTTCTTTCAGTTAGTTGAATTAAACTTCTCTCTCGTCCCATTAATTTATCTTTAGTTGTTTTTAACTCATCTTGAATTTTTCCTAAATCCTTATCCTTTTGAGAAATGTTTTGTTCAAGATTATTAATATTCGATCTTAATTCTAATAATTTGTTGCCCTCAACTGGTTGCTTTTTATCTGGTTTTTCTTCTGCTAAGTCCCAGTCAATCAAAGATCAAACTTCACCTTAGTGTTTCAATATTATATTTATTTCTTAATCTTTTTCTTAGAATCAAGATCAATTTTATAAAAAAAATAATTATTTCAGTTTAGAAAAATATAGAATCCTTAAAATAAGATAAGGTTTCATAATTCTATAAATGGTAAGAATCAAAATTGGCACTGCTGGTTGGGATTATAAAGATTGGGTAGGCCCCTTTTACCCAAAACAGCTTGAAAAAACTCGATATCTTCCCTATTTTTCGAAAATTTTTGATATTGTTGAAATCAATTCTACTTTTTACAATTTGCCCACCGAAACTATGGTAATAAATTGGAAAAATCGTGTACCAGAAAATTTCCGGTTTGTTGTAAAAGTGTGGCAGAAAATTACTCATAATCTAAATGAACCTGATTTAGATTTCAATATTAACAATTTTTTCTCGACATTATCGCTTTTAAACCCAAAGATTGAGTCTTTTCTTCTACAGTTTCCTCCTTGGTTTAAATATACAGAAAATCATCAGGAAAAATTGAATTTATTACTTAAAGTAATTCCCTCTGAATTTAAATACATTATAGAATTAAGAGATAATACATGGTTTAGCCCAAGTATTCTTTCTAACTTTATTGATGGTAAGAGAATTATTCTAGGGACGACATACAAACCTTCTATTACACCATATTATATGAAAAATCAAAAGAATTACTATATAAGGCTTATAGGAGATCGGGATATAACTGTTTTTGACCGGATTCAAAGAGAACAAAAGAGATCTTTATCTGATTTAGAGAAAAAAATCAATAAATTAATTAAAACACCAAATATCTATGAAATATTTATAATTGTTAATAATCATTTTGCTGGCTTTGCTCCAGAATCCGCTAATGAGTTAAAAAAGAAATGGGGTTTATCATATCATCAATTCAACACTCAAAAAAGTTTAGTCGACTTTATGAAATAGTGAGCTTTCAAAGTGTTTTTACTGATTTTTAAATTGCTCAATTGAATAAGAAAGTTTAAATATTTTAAGTTTGACTTATTTTTTATGGATACAATTGATAATTTAAAGAAAATAGGCAAAAATTGGAGATTAACAGCGCTTGTAATTTGGCTGTTAGTAGGAGTAGCGATAATTCCTTTTCCCAAAACCAATCCCATTGTATCTATTATTGGCATTTTGATTTTTCTACCTTTTTTAGTATTCTTAATGTTCCTATTTTTACTGTCTCTTATCTCTAAAAAGAATATCTTTGAATATTCACCATGGAAAATAATATTGTTTCTTCTGATTTCTTTACCAATAATGCTCTTATTATCAATAATTTTAGTTGTCCTGTTTGCTATATCTATTATTACCTACTTCTTTTTTACAAGTTGGTTTATCTTTTATGGATGTTATTTGATTGGAAAAAGAGTAGATGAGAAATTAGTTTCAGGTGAAAAAAAACACAGCTTTTTAAGATTTATAATCTTTTTCGGTGGTTTGGTTGTATCATTGTTACTTTTATTTCTCTTTATTATAGGACCGACTATATTTGACTTTTCGATCATACTCGAAACCCCTATTGTTTTCCCATGGTACCTGAATGGAGTTTATCTTCTAGTAGGGGGTGTACTTATTGGACTTACGATTGTCTGTATAGTTTACATGTTCAAAAAGAGTTTTAATGGATGGTTTGGTATATTTGCTATATTAGTTGCGTTCTATACCTTGTTTTTAGTTCTAAAAATATATATGGGTATTGTTGGTACAGGAACAGATCCAAAAGAATTAGCTACTATTTGGGCATATCTGGGAGTAATCATTCCTGATCTCTTTATAATTTTTTATTCTCTTAGTACTCTCATGGGCTCGCAAGCAGAACTTCTGAGTAAAAGAATTAAGAGGTTTGGAATGGATACAATAATAATATGGTTAATTCTTTCAAAGGTGACATATGAATTTATACATTACTTCCCTTATGAAATCTTTAACGCAATAAATATTCCCTGGTTTCTATGGATAAATGAATTAGCTATTTTAAATGATGAGTTAATCAATATTGTCAAAAATATTGCGGTTTTAGGATTCTTCATCTTGATATTGATTATTATTGGGATATATGAAATTCAAAAATATCATAAAGAGCGAAAAAAACCATTACAAGAAGGATTAGATGAGAAAAAAGAAGTTACCTCACCAGAAACTAGTACATATGAACCTCAACCAATTTTGGAAGAAGAGAGTATAGAAGAATTAGATTCTGCTGATTTTAACGAAGAAAACGGTATAAATATTGAAAAAAGTGATGATAATATTTAACTAACTTCAGCCCCTTTCAATTAAAACAATCTCTTTTTTTTTTACTTAATAAATATGTGAGAATATAATTTTTAATTGATGCTTTGATTAAAAATTAAAAATTCTCTATAGATTAATAGTTTAATAATTAGTTTTATTAATCAGATAATCAAAAAGTGTCATACCTAAATTCTGTTAACGTGATCATAATGAGTAGTTTTGAATCAAATGTAGATGAACTATTTCTCGAAAAGTTTGAAAAATTGGCATTAAGAGTTGAGCAGTTAACTGATGAGATCTCCAAAATGAAAGTTAAACTAGACAAGAATTACAAGATTAATAGAACATTTGGATTAAAATCAATAAGAAATTCCGAACCTCTTGAATTCGCTCGAGATGTTAAGGGAATTGGGAGTCCCACAAAGGAGTACTTTTTATCTTTACGAGCTATCACTGAAGAGTGGAAGGGGAGAAAAAATGATATCTTGATAACAATTAGACAACAAGAAAAAGAAACCCATATGGACTTAAAAGCTCTTGGAATCAGAATCCCAATCAATGATGTTAAAAAACTTTCAATGTTAGCAAAAGAAATTATATCCCTTCTCTATGTATCTTGTGAATTACATGGGATGGCTATTAATGAAATCCTTAGAGATATGTTAACAGAGATAAATGAAGATGGATATAAGATGGTTCAAGAAATTAAGCAAAAAATGGTTTTCTAATAATATATTATTTTTCTTATTAAATACTCATATTACTCTTTAGAATGGGAATTATACCCTATAGTTATCAAAAATATAGTTCGTGAAATTCGGGTTTCACGAAATTCTATTAATATTTGAAACATATGCTCTAAAGCGAAAGAAATATATTAGGATCATTTTAAGTGATTAATCATTATTAAAAATATAAAAAATTTGGTGAAATATGAATATGAATTACGAAGAGATTTTATTTGAGGTAAAGGATAATATTGCTCGGATTACTATTAATCGACCTCAAACTTATAATGCCTGCACACAGCAAACAGTTCATGAATTAATTGATGCTTTTAGTAGGTGCGCAAGCAATGAAATTGGTGTTGTAGTATTCACAGGTGTGGGGGAAAAAGCGTTTTGTACAGGTGGAGATCAATCGACACGTGAAAAAGGTGGTTATAAAGGAGGACATTTATTACCATTAGAAGTTGGATGGCAAAGGGTAACTCATTTGATCAGAACGCTTCCTAAACCAGTTATTGCAAGAGTCAATGGGTATGCGATTGGTGGGGGGAATGTATGGCAAGTCAATTGTGACCTTAGCATCGCTGCAGAACATGCACAATTAGGACAGGCAGGTCCTCGAGTCGGTTCTTTTGATCCTGGATATGGTACTGGAGACTTAATGCGAGCTGTTGGTATAAAACGAGCTAAAGAAATTTGGTATTTATGTCGTCGTTATACCGCTCAACAAGCTTTAGAAATGGGTTGGATTAATGCTGTGGTGCCAATGGAAAAATTAGATGAAGAAGTGAATCAATGGTGTCAAGAAATCCTGGAAAAAAGTCCAACAGCGATAAAAATGTTGAAATATGCATTCTTAGCTGAGACAGATGGAGTTACAGGTATCACACAATTAGGTGTTGGTGGGTTATCTCTTTATTACAACACTGATGAGGCTGTAGAAGGGAAAAATGCATTTATTGAAAAGCGTAAAGCAGATTTTAAACAATTTAGAAAGTAGTGAGGAAAGAATGGAAATAACAAATGTTTGTGTTATTGGTTCTGGGATAATGGGCTCTGGAATTGCACAATTATGTGCCACCCATGGATATAATGTGAATTTAGTTGATATTAATATTGAAATACTGAAGAATACAAAAAAAGCCATTGAGAAGAACTTAGAGAGATTTTTTGTATCAAAGAATAAAATTTCTAAGGAAGAAGCAGAAAATATCTTGAATAGGATTAATTTAAACATAAATAGGGATGAGGCTATTAATGATACACAAATAGTGATTGAAGCAGTTTTTGAAGATATGGCTTTAAAGCAACAATTATTTTCTGACCTTGATGCTATTTGCAACAAAGAGGTGATTCTCGCTTCAAATACATCTTCACTAAGTATAACGGATATAGCTTCAAAATCTAAAATACAAGAGAGAATCGTTGGAATACATTTCTTCAATCCCGCTCCTGTTATGAAATTAATTGAATTAATAAGAGGTAAGAACACATCTGATGAAGTTTTAGAAAAATCTAAGTTTTTCTCTGAAAGTTTAAAGAAAACCGTAGTATCTATAAAGGATTCTCCTGGGTTTGTAACCAGTCGACTTATTTATGTATTGTGTAATGAGGCAATAGATATGTTAAGAGAAGGTATCGCAAGTGCTGAAGATATTGATATCGCATGCAGATTAGCATTTAATTTTCCTATGGGACCATTAGAACTTTCTGATCTGGTTGGTACTGATATATATTTACACATTGGTGAATATTTAGAAAAAGCAATAGGGGAGAAGTATCGAACAAGCCCACTTTTAGAACAAATGGTTAAAGATGGATTATTGGGGAGGAAATCAAGAAAAGGATTTTATAATTATTAAGTCTTTCCACAAGTATTGAATAATATTTGTTATTGTTTTTCTTTTTCTTTTTTATACTCAAATTACATTTTATAAATTTTATATCTAAAATCTGTATTAATATAACGGAAAAACCATATTTTGCTTATTCTTTAATATGAAAACTCATATTAGTTTATCGTAGTTTTTTTATTTAGAAATAGATTTTTAGGGATTTAGAAAATCGAGAATTTAATCCCTAAAACAAGTTGAAACATAGATAATTATGAGTGATGTACGACCCAGAAAAAATAATCTGGAAGTTGAAGAAAGAAGAGATAACATAAATATCAATTCAAGAGAAATACTTGAAAAGTTTTCTAGATTAAAGGAAGAGAATCAATCCTTAATTAATGAAAGTAGAATTTTAAAAGAAATAGTTTTAAAGACAACAAAGAAAAATCATCAAATATTAAAAGGAGAGAGTAATGATGTTCAAACTCATAAAAACATAAAACTCAAGAAAAGTTTCTATTTTCAAATAATATTAGGAATTGGGATAATTGTTTTATCAATGGGATTTCATATTCTCTATTTATCAGTAACAGATTGTTTATTATTTCAAGAAGGTGATCCCGGTTGTTTTTATAAAAGTTGGATGGGTATTAAAATTCATGCCAGTTTTTATCTTGATCTTATGTTGTATTCAATAATCATATGTGTGTCTATTTTAATTATTTTAACAATTAGAAACTTGTTTGCTAAGAAATCATTAGGTACGTATTCTTATTAAAAAAGAAGCCCTTATCTTCTGTAGTACCATTGGAAGTTAACTAAAATCTTATATTTTTATTTCTTTACCAAAACTAATTTATCTTTTTCAGAAACAATTTTATCTTTATTTAATGGACTGAAATTATATGTAATTTTCATAGTGTTTACTAATAAATTCCCTACAAATTTTAGTTTCAATGTGGTAAATAAATCATTAATCATTTGAAGATCTTCTGGTATTGATACACCAAAGAAAGGGTTTAGGAACAAATATATTATAGCGCCTAAAATTATGCCAAAAAATAGTGTTATCGTGTTAATAAAAGGAAAGATCCATAAAAAAAAGAATAAAATCAATAAATTCGGGATTAATCGATAAATTCTAAGTCGGTAATTTATGCTTAGCTTTTTTTGTAGTTGAATTAATGTATAGGGTAATAAAAACAATGATGAGATCAACATAACAATCCCTATACCCAGTAATCCAAAAAGTAAAATAAAAATCGGAGATAAGGCAGATATCATTATAAATGTTATTAAAAAGCCTCTTGCTGCCGATTGACCATTTCCAGATCCTATTAGAGCATTCCCAAATAAGGTAGAGTATCCATAAATAAATTGACCTATGATGATTAGAATAAATAAAATTCGTGCCATTGAATACATTTCTATATTAAGTGTCCCCCCGGTAAAAAACAAATCTCTATGTAAATACAGTAATAATTCTCCTGAAAGAGCAACCATGGCGGTAAGAAAACCTAGAGCTAAGATGCTTGAGATCCTTGTTGAATCATTGATTGAATCTTCAATGGTTTTATGACGGTTTTTAGCGTAAGCCTCAGCAATTTCAATATTTAATGGTGCAGAATAATATAATATTACTGTTTTGACCGCACCATATGTCATTAACACCGTTAACAAGCTTAATGCATATCCTTGATATGCAGAATCCGTAAAAATTGCTAAATATATCGCAGCAAAGAAAAAAAGAATATCTTCAAAAAATTTTGAATTTTGAATATTTGTAAGCATTGAAAATAGAGAATTCTTTATATACAACCAAATTTGATTTTTTTCAATTAGTTCTCTAATATTTGGGGAGGCTCTGGTTTTCATAGTTCTTGTTCTTAGACTTGCCTTAATAATATCTTTAATCGAATAGGGGGTAACTTTAATAAAAAAATATCCCAATAAAATTGTAGTGGAGAGATTAAAGAATGGATAAAAAGCAAACCAAAAAGGATTAAAATTAAAAGTCATAAAGAGAAAACCCCAACCCAATAGAAAAATCCCGTTGAATATCGATAAAAACGCTATTATATCATATCTATTCTTAATTTCTAAACCGATTTGAAATACAAAGTTGCTATGTATTAGAATAGATGAAAATCCTGAAGCAAAAATACATTCTCTTAATAACTGGTTTGTGATAACAGACCCTAATGCAAAGGGTATTGTAATCATCACCACTCCTAACCCTAAACCTATTAAAAATAATATTTTTGAATAAGTTACACTTTTTAAACGTCCCAATTCTTCATCAATAACAAATGCGGTTTTGATTTCCGCAATGAAATATCGGGAGACGCCTATACCGATTAATCCAACAATACCATTTATGGCGGTTGTAAGACCAAAATATTTTAATCCCTCCCAACCAGTAGCTAATATTATAAAAATCCATATACAACCGGCATTTATTAATGCAAAAAACATATAAAGAGATCCAGATGTTATAACTCGTGAACTCCCTTCTTGTTCAAAAAATCTTCGAGATTTGGAAAAATCAATCTTTAATTCTTTTCTCTCTTTTGTTTTTTCCATAAATTACACGCTTTCTCACGACTTATGATCTAACATGAATTTTCTAATTTAAAAAAAGTTTTACTTAAAGTTTAATAACCTTTGAAGAAAAGGTGGAAAATTACCTTATTTATCTAATAATAGAAGATTTTTTTATAGAAAATAGTTTATATTGATTATTTTTATTACATTAAATAGGTTGAGTTATATGAGTGAAGAAGAAATTATATGTGAAAACTGCGGGGAAAATTCTAACACACTAATATTTGAATGTGGAGATTGTAACAATCCCCTTTGTGATATGTGTGCTAATATTTGTAAGAATTGTGGAAGTCACTACTGTGATAGCTGTTATCATGATCATAAGAAAAACTGTAAGTAAATGAAAGGATCATATATTCTAGTTATTTATCTTCCTGAAAAAGTAGAAATCCAAGTGGGGTTCCTTGGGGAATTATTATTTAATCAAGGATTTTACTTATATATAGGTTCTGCGATGGGAAAACTAGGATCTTCTACGTTATTAAACCGAGTAAAAAGACATGTTCAACCTACAGAGGATAAAAAAGTTCATTGGCATATTGATTATTTATTAAATCATAAAAGAATTGTATTTACCCAAATATATTTAATTCCTTCCCTCGAACGGTTAGAATGTATTATTGCTAAAGATTTAATAAGATTAACTGACGACTATATTAAGAATTTTGGATCTTCTGATTGTAATTGCCAGAGCCATCTGTTTTATATTAAGGATTTTAAAGGATTTGGTATATCAAAGAAATTCATATAAGAAAAAATATGATAATTATAGCTAGGACAACAATAATAAGAATTTCGATTAGTATCCCTCCTTTCTTATAATTCCATTTGGGAAGCCAATAAAATAATTTGTTTCTTGTTGCATCAACAATTCGATGAAAATAATATTTTTCACCCCAATTAGTCTCTGGTATAATTTTCCTCTTCCTGTTTTGAATAGGTCTTAAAATACACCAATCCCAAAGGTCCATGATATTCCCCATTAGCATAGAAAACCAGAATGGGATCATAAAGATAAGAATAGATACAATTGATAGGGTATAAATAATCACATGCCAAATAAGCCAAAATTTATCTTTCTGGATTTCTGGGGTATGGTATGTGATTATACCTATGGCATCAGTAAAGATATGAGATATAAAAGCAAGAAATATTGTCAATATAATATTGAGAGGGAAAAATACGAATTTAAAACATAAAATTTGAATAATAACCGCAAATAGATTGTGAGTGATTGTTTCCAATATTATACTCTCCCTAAAACCTCTTGTTTATTTTTTCTAAAGTAATCAAAATCCTTAAAATTTTTTAAACTTGCAATTGAATTTTATTTATCAGAAATCAAAATTAGTAAATAAAAAGTGTTTGAAAATGGGAATGTTAGAAGGAAAAGTTGCTGTAATTACAGGGGCAGGTCGCGGTTTAGGACGTGAGGAAGCCTTATATTTCGCCAAAGAGGGTTGTAATTTAGTTGTAAACGACTTAGGCGGAAGTTTTGATGGAAGTGGCGCTGAAACTAAAGTTGCAGATGAAATTGCTGAAGAATGTAAAAAATTGGGCGTAAAAGCTGTAGGAAACTATGATTCTGTAACCGATTTTAATAAAGCTAAAGCTATGATTGATCAAGCAGTGTCTGAATTCGGGAAGCTGGATATTGTAGTAAATAATGCAGGAATTCTTCGAGATCGTATGCTCTTTAATATGACAGAGAAAGAATTTGATGATGTTATGGCCGTTCATATGAAAGGCACGTTTAATATGACTCGACATGTTGCAGCATATTACAGAGAACAAGGAAAGGCCGATCCTGAAAAAGGAAACTTTGGGAGAGTAATTAATACCGCATCTGATGCTGGTTTGTTAGGAAATGTAGGTCAGACTAATTATGGGGCTGCAAAAGCCGGTATTGCGGCATTTACAAATATTGCCTCAATGGAATTAAAAAAATATGCTACAGTTAATTGTATTGTACCGGTAGCCAGAACACGACTTACGACAGATGCAACTCCTAGAATGGTCGGTACTATGAGTATGAAAGATAAGAGTGGATTTGATATTTTTAATCCCGCAAATGTTGCTCCTTTAGTTGTGTTTCTAGCTTCAGATAAAGCAAGCGAGATTAATGGAGAAGTTTTTAGAGTTGTGGGTGACCGTGTCTTTTCATTAAATGGTTGGACTACTTATAAACAAATTAATAACAATGGTGAAAAATTCACACCTCAAATTTTAGCTGAGCGTGTTGGGAAGGAGCTATTAGAAGGAAAACCTAAAAAAGAAACTTTAACAAGTTCACTTGCTTCACTAATGTAAAGTTTAAATCTTAATTTTACTTTTTTTTTTAATTTCAAAAAAGGACTTCATTCTGGATGGAATGAGAAGCTATAATTTTTTTACTTTTTAATAAGATCGTCATAAAAATCATCATCTAGTGTTTCTTCTTCAGATTCTCCTTTTACTTCTTTATACATAAAATAGGTTCCAATGAGTGCTCCCCCTATTATACCAATAACTAATACGGAAATAAGTAAATTCACAAGATATAAGAGTAAAGCTAGAATATTAAGACCAAACAAAATCAATAGGAATAATGACATAAAAACCGAAGACAAGATGCCCCCAAGAATTCCTACAATTACAGCATATTTTAAGAATGCTTGATGTGGTTCTCGATTTATTAAAGTAAAAATTACACCAAAAATTGTCCCTAATGCAAATTGGATATCATTAGAAAGGATGTATCCCCCGAATTGAAATCCTGTGGCAAATGAAATTATTATAAAAGATGTAAAAGTTATAATAACAGATATTGTAATACCCCAACTTACATTCCTTTCTTTAATTATAGAAATTTAAATCACTTCTTCTAATTGTTAAATAACTGCTTAAATTAAGAAAAAGAAAATAGAATTAGTTAAGTATATTATTATTTTTATAAGTTAAAGAATGACAAATAGCTTTTTTAATTAGGATTTGTATATATAATTACATCTTAACTAATAATAATTTAATATCTCACTACAACAAAATTGGAATGAGTCAGATGAGTGAAAGGTTAACAGAAATCCTTGTATCTTTAAAGGCAATCAAAGGAGTTCATGGGGCTGCTCTTATCGAGAAATTTGGCCTAATTAAAGGAAGTGCTCTGCCAGGATGGGTAGATCCTGAAGCTGTGGCTGCCATGGTCACTTTAATTTTAAAAACAAGCCAAAGAGCCACAAAAGAATTAGAACAAGGACAATTTTTTAGTGCCATTATTGAATCTGAGAAAGGAAAAATACTTTTTAGTGAGATCGAGGGAAACATTCTCACAATAATTACCACTAAAGAAGCTAAATTAGGTATAATAAATTTAAAATTGGATGCGGCCAGTACAGAACTCAAAAAGTTTTTATAATTTTTTTCCTCTTTTTTTCAGGTTTCACACGTTTAATTACAATTTCCGGCATCATGAAGTCTATTTATAACCCAATCTTTATCTAGTGTTGCTAGAAATGGTGCAAATCGAGGTCCTCTTGTATTCCCGAGAAATGTTTGGTAAAGAATTTGGAAAAATTTAGTCATCTCCTTTCTTGATAGTCCTTCCTTTTCCTTTAAAGCCATCATTTCTTTCTTTATTCCCTCTTCTGTCCATTTCGTTTTTTCGAGAGTTTCTGCTAAATCCCCCATTAAGTTTCGTATCTTGATATCATATTCCTTTAGAATATCTTTTGAAAAATGTTCTTCCAATCTAATTCTCAAATGATCTGGGGCATATTTCGAATTTATCCAGTTTCGTCCATGCATCAAACGTAACTGGATGTGATCGGTGATTTCCTTTGAGGGTTTTTCATTTAAAATTTCAGTATCAATTAATTTTTGAATGGCCTGTGAAATCCCTTCTTGATCTGGAGTTGTTAATTGAGATAATATTATTGCATGTTGGTAATCCAATTGAAATCCTCGGTATTTTGGAGGATTATTATAGAAAACTATTTCATAGCTTCTCTTTATCGAATGAAGTTCGGTGGGGTCTTCAAATTTCTCAATCCCATAGTAAATCCTCTGAGCGCGGTCGTATTCTGAAATGTAACTAGGAACTTTATCTAATCCAAGTATAATTCGTCTTCTTGGCGGGGTTTTAAGATAAAGATACTTAAGAACTTCTGGCTCGGCAAACTCAATCCAGTTAGCGGGTGTAAATCCTATAAAACCAGAACCTGTCATATCCCCATAATCTGTTCGACCTTCTGAATAACCAACCCATTCATTCCAGAATCCATAAGGACTCTTGTGATGTAAAACTGTTTCTATTATTTCTATACAACTATCTCTTGATCCTCCTGGTGTTGCATGATCTTTTCCATAAGGTTCAAAATGAATATTAAGAACATACCAGATGGCCAGCCACTCAAGGCGCCAAGTCAATTTGCCTTTACTTATATCGGACCATCCATCATGCTTACACTCATTGCAGGAATAATGAACTTGATATGTTTCCAAATTAACTTCTAAAGCCTTTGATGTCCCTATTCGATTACAAGATTCACAGAATGGATTTATAGGTATCCAATCCTCAGGGAAAGGATTTTCTTTTCTATATTTGTTTATAATTTTTCTAATTTGGTCTCTTTTGTTAATTAACTCAATTACCACTTTCTTCATTTTTTCTTGCTGATACAATTCATGAGTACGAATTATTTCTATATCACGAGCAAATCTGGGTAAAGGATCACCAAAATCTTTCCAGTAATAATCTACCCATGATATATTTGGATTTGATGGAGAAGGAACCTCAATTAGACGCCAATTTTTATATTTTTCTGCTTTCTTTGGGTTTGGATACAAATTTAATTGCGTTTCTTTACCCTTCCAAGGATCAGCGGTATATAAAATTAAATTGTGTGTAGCTTCATAACCTTGTGATTGAAGTTCGTTTACAACAGCATTAGCATGAATTATTTCACCTCTTAGATTTCCGACATGACAAAAACCCGATATTGAGAGACCACAGTTACAGTTAAAACTTTTAACTTCTGGCCAATTCTCAATTATTTTAGATGTTAACTTATCAACCCAATGCTCTGGTTTTTTTTCCGATTTTTCACTCATTTTTTCCTTCCCATTTAAACTCTATTTTAAAACCTTATAAAAATTAACCTAATGTTATTTCTTTTTCAAGTAGTTTATTCATTATTTTTCTTGTGATTCCTGGGTCTGCTTGACCTCTTGTTTTTCCCATTACTTTACCTATTAACGCTTCAATAGCTTTGGGATTTGTACGAAGGTCTTCTACTATTCTTGGGTTTTCTTTAATCGCTTCCACACATTTCATTTCGATGACTTCTTCATTAGAAATCCTTTTTTTACCTTTCGTATCAATAATCTTGGATACCGAAGTTCCCTTCATCATTTCTTCTATAAACGATTTACCGATCTTGGTTGTAATTTTTCCATCTTTTATATGATGAATTAGATCAACTAGATGTTTGGGTTGAAGTTTCGTATCTTTTAATGTTTTATTTTGTTCATTTAGTTCACGGGATACATCGTTCATTAACCAATTGCAAAATTGCTTGAATTCTTTAGGACCAAACGATGGATCAGAATTAACTCCATCCTCGTAGAAATCAGCTATCTCTTTATCTAACACTAAATTATCTGAATCAAATTCTGGTAGATTATAATCCCTACTTAGCCTTAAAGATCTCTCCCGTGGCATTTCTGGTAATCCATCCTTAATTGTATTGATAAAATCTTCAGTAAGTACAATTCGAACTAAGTCTTGTTCGGGAAAATAGCGGTAATCTTCTTCAAATTCTTTGGTTCTTAATGATATTGTTATTCTTCTTTTATCATCCCAGTGTCTAGTCTCTTGAACTAATTTTTTCCCTCGTTTTAATAGGTTTCTTTGTCTTTGAATCTCCCATTTTAAGGCACGTTCAACTTCTTTAAAACTACTTATATTTTTTACTTCGCTTCGTTTATGCCCTTTAATTGAGATATTAGCATCCACTCGAGCGGCTCCAGTTAAATCTAAATCAGAAATCCCTGTATATTGAACGATTGATTTTAGTTGGTTGAGATACTCCCTAGCTTCTTCAGGAGAACGTATTACAGGTTCAGTCACGATCTCAATAAGGCAAACACCTGATCTATTATAATCTACTAAAGTATATGGAGATGTTGCTATAGATCCTTTATGCACTAACCTTGCAGGATCCTCTTCCAAGTGGATTCTGTTAAGTTTTATATCTTTCTTGATACCATTTAATTTTATTGTAATTTTCCCCCCATCTGCAAAAGCCTTTCCCCCTGCCTTATTATATTGGCTGATCTGGAAGCCTTTCGGAAGGTCTACATAGAAATAATTTTTGCGGAAGAAATAAGTTGAATTGTTAATTTTACAATCTAATGCTAATGCTAATCTAGTAGCAAATTCAATTGCTTTCTTATTTATTGTGGGTAATGACCCCGGTAATCCTAAACAAATTGGACAGTTGAAAGTGTTTGGTTCAGCCCCTCGATAGTTCGCATTGCATCCACAAAATAATTTTGTTTTTAAATTCGTAAGTTGAATATGGACCTCTAATCCAATGATAACATCTTGATAATTAGAACTCAATTTAATTTCCTCGATCTTGTAATGGGGCTAATTTTCTGTAGATATTTAATTTTTGTTCAAGTGTATTACCAACATTAAGTATAGTTTTTTCATCAAAAAAATCTCCAATTATTTGAAATCCTATTGGAAGGTTATTCTCATCAAAACCACATGGAATTGAGAGTGCGGGTAAACCTGCTAGATTCACAGGGCAGGTCAAGATATCCATTAAATACATCTGTAATGGATTATCTAGCAGTTCTCCGATTTTAAATGCGGTTGTAGGCATCGTCGGACTAACAATTACATCACAATGTTTAAAGGCATTTTGAAAATCATCCTTAATTAAAGATCTTACTTTCAATGCTTTCATATAAAACATATCATAATAGCCAGCGGAAAGGGTATAACTACCTAAAATAATCCTTCTTCTTACTTCAGCACCAAATTTTTCATTTCGAGTTCTACTAAATACCTCATAAACATCCCCATTAAGATCATCACTCATCTCCCCGTATCGCAATCCATCATATCTAGCTAGATTCGAACTTGCTTCACTCATAGCTATAAGATAATAAGTAGCAATGGCATATTCTAAGT
Source organism: Promethearchaeota archaeon (assembly GCA_019894875.1). The sequence continues at coordinate 17,796 of JAGXNR010000020.1, forward strand.
GAGGAAAAGATATCTCGACTTTTTTAGCCCCTAAACTACATAATCTCTCTATAGCTTCATTCACCTTATCTTTTACATTCTTTTCTAAACCTTCAATAAAGAATTCTTTCGGTACACCTAAAGTCACATTTTCTATTGGATTTTGAAGGATCTCTGTGTAATTATCAACTTTAGTATCAACCGTTGTAGAATCTAAGGGATCATGCCCTGCAATTATTTCTAATAATAATGCTGTATCATATACACATCTAGATAAGGGACCAATTTGATCTAACGAATTCGCATATGAAATTAAGCCATACCGAGAAACTCTTCCATATGTAGGTTTTAAACCCACTACACCACAATAAGATGCGGGACACCTAATGCTTCCACCAGTATCACTTCCTAATGAAACAGGAGTTTGACCTGATGCTACACATGCTCCTGATCCTCCACTTGATCCCCCTGGTACATGATCTAAATTCCATGGATTATAGGTTGGACCATAACTACTATTTTCTGTAGAAGAACCCATCGCAAATTCATCCATATTTGTTCTCCCTACACAAATAGCTCCTTCTTTCTCAATTAAATTCTCAATAACGGTAGCATTATACGGAGGAATATAGTTTTGTAGAATTTTGGAACCACAAGTAGTTGGGCTATCTTTTATGCAGATAAGATCTTTTATTCCTATAGGTAATCCATAGAGTTTCCCTATAGGTTTACCATTTTTTATTTTTTTATCTAATTTTTGGGCTTTATTTATGGCTTTTTCTTTTGATAAATGAACAAATGAATGTAGTTTATCCTCGGTTTCTTCTATTCTTTCATAAACTTGTTGAATTACTTCTTCAATCGTAATTTCTCTATTTTTTATTTTTTCGAGGAGTTCATATGCCATGTATTCATAGAGTTTCATTTACCACAAACCACACTTTTAAATAATTAAGGAAAAGGATCTATTTAATAACTCTTATTTGCTTTTACTAGCTTATCTTTATGGGGATTTACGTAACATAGTTCTTGGAAAGGGAATTGCATCCTTTATATTATCTATACCACATATCCAAGATACTACTCTTTCTACACCTACGCCATAACCTGAGTGAGGAACACTACCATATCGTCTCAGATCAAAATACCAAGAGTAAGTTTCTGGATCCTCTCCTTCTGCTCTTAACCTTTCCTTCATATTATCCACAAGTAAACTTCTTTCTGAGCCCCCAATAATCTCACAATATCCTTCTGGGGCTAACATGTCAAAACACAGTGCCTCTTTAGGATTTTCACTACTGGGTGGTTTATAAAAACCCATTATCTCAGTAGGATAATGTGTGACAACTACAGGAACCTTAAAATGTTCAGCGATTTTTGCTTCTTCATTAGTTCTTAGATCTTTACCCCATGGTATCTTCATATCGTATTCTTTATTAAGAATATCTAATGCCTCAGCATATTTAATAGTGGGATATTCAACCTTAACATATTCTTCTAATAAAGAGATATCTCTTTCCAAAATTTCAAGTTCCTTTCTATTATGTTTCAACACTTGTTGAATAATAAAACGTATCTCATCTTTGGCAACTTCCGTAACCTCATCAAGCTGCATAAATGCGGCTTCCATTTCTGCCATCCAGAATTCTGATAAATGCCTTGAAGTCTTTGATTTTTCAGCTCTAAACGTAGGTCCCATATTATAAATTTTTCCTAACGAGAAGATTCCTGCTTCAGCATATAACTGCCAAGATTGGCTAAGATATACAACATCATTAAAATATTTCACTTCAAATAACGTAGATCCACCTTCTGACATACTAGGTTGGAAAATAGGTGCATCAAATTCATAAAAACCATTTTTTCTGAAGAATTTATGTATTGCCCCAACAATTGTATGACGAATTTTTAAGATTGAATTTAGTTTCCTTGATCTTAGCCAAAGATGCCTATTATCATATAAAAGCTCAGGTGATTGATATTCTGTAATTGGAAAAGGTTCGGCAATTTGGATAATCTCTAAATCAGTCACGGATACTTCATATCCCGTTGGAGCCCTCTCATCCTTTTTTAATTCACCTGAAACTTTAACTGAAGACTCAATTGTAAGTTTTTCAGCTTTTTCAAATATATCTGGATTCTTACTTTTTGAGATGACACATTGAATGATATCTGAACCATCCCTTAAAACGATGAAAACAAATTTGTTTGATTTTCTTTCTCTATGTACCCAACCTCTTAAATATACTTTAGGATCTTCTTGTTTTAATGCTTCCTCAATAGTTTTATATTTTAATTCCGTCATTTCTTGAAGAGATTATTTTATAGATTTAATTAGCGTTATCTATAAAAATTGAAGATTTCTAAAAAATTTGATTGAATTTAAATTATCCTTCTTAATTCAATACTTTAAAAAATAAAATTTAAAATTTTAATATTTTAAATGTTGAACTCAACATACTAATGGGATGTAATCCCAAATTGAGTCTAAAAACCTTTATATATTGATGATTAATTTTAGCTTTTGATTTAAGAGATCAAACAATAATCTTTAAACTCAACTATGATATTTTTTCTATTTATTTACGATGTAAATCCCTTGAACGTTCTTTTTATTTCTATTTATATAGCATGCATATTCTTGCTTCTGTATGGGATCTATAGGAGGTACCATGACAAAAATCTTCTACTAGGTATTTTTGTCTCAGCAGCTTTTTATGTCATTATTTATGTTAATTTTTTTGGTTGGCTTTCTTATTTATTCTCCATTCAATTTTTCGGTTATTTCATAATTTGTTTTATTTGTGGGATTACAGTAGGTTTTTTCAACGAAGATATAAAACGAGGGGCGTTAAGTGGGGCGATAGGAATGCTATTAGCAATAGCACTAACATATCCATATATTTACTTCATAATTTTCGTATTTGGGATCTATTTTCCTTTTCAAACACTACCGAGTATTTTAGGAGGAGCAATTAGTGGTGCTCTTGGAAGTAATATTAAGAAGAGTTACAGTTATAGGAAAAAAACAATCATAAAACCTCAATTAGACGAAACTTAATCGATTTTCTTTTTTTCTAAGAGATATTTTGAGAAAATATTCATGTAAAGACATTTTTCTGGTGCCATCTCAGGGGTCATCTTAGGATTTTCAGTAAACTCAACATTGCTCTCCCTAATGATTACCACAGGTGTTTGTTGATTCGCCTCACTAAGCAGAAATTGGGCTGCGCTTGTAAGATCATCTGCAATTGCTCTCATTGTTATTTCCATGGGTCTATTAAAAAGATCTGGTTTTCCTATTAAGTCTTCCACAGGTTCAAATCCCGCTGTTGCTATGGCTATCCCAATTGTACCTTTTCTAAGAGGTTGAACTCTCGAATCTGAGATTATTACTCCTAAGTTATTTATTCCAAATTCTTTTCTCAATTCTCTCCAATATTCCCAAACAACTTTATTCAGATCTTTTGGAAGGAGAACGACTTTTCCTTGTCCCGCGTTTGATTGATCAATTCCCGCATTTGCGATTAAAAAATCATTCACCTGTGCTAATATAACGTGTGTTAATCCTCCTAAAATCATAGAAGATTCTCGTATTATTAGTTCTACAAAACGTTCATCCATATCATATTCTAGTGCTAATTTTTTCGCCCTTTCAGTAATATCAGTAACACTAGATAAGCTTACAACTCTTCCCTGTGAAGTAGCTACAACCTTTTCAGCTATAACAACAATATCTCCTTCTTTTAATAATTTTCCTTGCTCATCCAATTCTGATATAATTATATCAAGGAGTGGGTCTCCTTTTTTAACCAAAGGTAACTTAATTGAAAACAATTCCATATTAGTAAAAAGAATTCAACTTCTCTTAAATCAATTTTCGTGATTATATATCAAATCTTTTTTAGGTAAAAAACTTAAGAAAAGATGATTGATTAAAATTAATTCAAATTTAAAGTATAAGGATTTAGGATCATGAAAAAAAATAAAGATTTACTCGCATTGCGGAATAAATATATCCCACAAGCGGTTTACAACACAATTCCCTCATTTATCGAAAATGCAAAAGGTGCTAAAATGACGGATGTTGAGGGTTTTGAAATGATTGATTTTGCAGGGGGTATAGCAACAATCAATGTTGGTCATTGCCATCCCAAAGTTGTGAATGCTATTAAAGATCAAGCAGAAAAATATATCCATACATGCTTTCATGTCGCAATGTATGAACCATATATAGAATTAGCACAAAAGCTATGTGAGATTACGCCCGGTGACTTCCCAAAAATGGCTTTCTTTGCAAATAGTGGTGCTGAAGCTGTAGAAAATGCTATAAAAGTGGCTCGATATTATACAAAACGCTCAGGCATTATTACATTTGAAAATGCGTTCCATGGAAGAACACTGATGGGAATGAGTTTAACGAGTAAAGTAAAACCATATAAATTAGGTTTCGGACCTTTTGCTCCAGAAATTTATCGAATACCATACGGTGATGCAAATTTATTCGAAACATTTCTCCTTGACCATGTAGCTCCTGAATCTGTCGCTGCAATCATTGCAGAGCCTGTTCAAGGTGAAGGTGGATTTATCACACCCCCCCCAGACTTTTTCCCTAAAATTGTTGAGATATGTAAAGAAAATGGGATTTTGTTTATTGCCGATGAAATCCAGTCTGGAATGGGTCGAACAGGAAAAATGTTTGCAATTGAGCATTGGAATGTTGTCCCGGATATCATCCTTCTAGCCAAAAGCTTAGCTGCAGGTTTACCTTTAAGTGCAATTATTGGGCGTAAAGAAATTATGGATTCTCCTCATATAGGTGGACTGGGTGGAACTTATAGCGGTAACCCCGTTGCTTGTAGAGCGGCTTTAGCGGTTCTTGATATCTTTCAAGAGGAAAATGTCTTAGATAAAGCTGTAATTTTAGGTCAGAAATTGAATAAACAACTAAAAATATGGCAAGAAAGTTTTGAAATTGTTGGAAATATTCATGGTATTGGTTCTATGTTAGCATTTGAAATAATTGATCATGAAACGAAAAAACCAGATAAAGACAAAGCTAAGGATTTAGTCAACTTATGCCATAAAAGTGGCTTGGTAATTCTAACATGTGGAAAATATGGGAATAAAATAAGATTGCTTATGCCCCTTGTAATAAATGATGAAGATTTAGAAAAGGGACTTAATATCATTGAAGAAAACCTTCAAATCTTAGAAAAAAAAAATTAGAGAATAATAAAAATCTATTTATTCATTTTTTTCAACTTCACACCAGTCCATAATTGTGCTAAGAATTATTTCTGTTGTTTTTAAAGTAGAACTAATCGAAACTCTTTCGTCGACGGAGTGTATATTTTCTGCAAATGGTCCAAATGTTACAGCAGGGGTATCATGATGCACAAAAAACCGAGCGTCCAGCCCTGCTGTACCACCATAATAATTAGGCTCAATTCCAGCTATCTTTTTTATATTTTTTTCTAATAACCTTACGAAAGGGTGTTCAGGATTTTGTTCATGAGGACTTGCTTTCCAACCAAACCATTCTATTTTTGGGGGGTGTTCTTTTAGCCATGGATCTTTGTGTGAAATATTTTTTATAGCTTCCTCAATTTGTGTGATAACCATTTCTCGAGTTTCGCCGGGAGGGAATCCAACTCGACACTCCAGAATACACAGAGCTGGTACTGTAGAAGGCCAATCTCCTGCATTAATCACTCCAATATTAATAGTCGTCGCTTTTCCCTTCATGCTCGGATCAACTTCAGCATATTGATACCTAATTTTCTTTTGCCTTTTTTTGTTTAATGATTTGAGAGTCTCAATTATAGGGACCATCTTAACAATTGCATTCACACCGTAATGAGCTGTAGCAGCATGAGCAGGGATACCAGTAACCGTAACGCGAAAATACATAACTCCCGCACTAGCAACGCCAATAGCATTACCTGCAGGTTCAGGTATTATTGCAGCATCAGCTTTTGGTTGAGTTAAACGCATATATAGACACCCTCCAATCCCGCCATCTTCCTCATCAATAGTCGTTTCTAAAAAAACATCACCTTTTAATTTTGTATTCGTTTCCTTAAGAGCTTGAAGTGCAATAATTATGGATGCAACACCTGCTTTCATATCTCCAGCACCGCGACCATAAATATAATCATCTTCCTTCTCACCACCCCAAGGATCCTGAGACCAATGCTCTACTGGTTCTGGACTAACTACATCAATATGCCCATTAAGACATATTGATCGACCACCTCCAGTTCCTTTAAGGATGCCCATTACATTGGGACGATCCTTATAACCATATTTTGTAAATGAAGTTGTTTCAAAAAAATCTACATCTTCTCTTAATCGTTCAATATCAGGATATACGTACTTAGGTTCAAGATGCAATTCCGTAAGTTTATTAAATATAAATTTTTGGACATCTTCTTCTTTTCCAGAAACACTAGGAATCTTTACCAGATCTTGTATTAACTTTACAAGCTTATTCTTGTTATTCCTAATCCAATTTATTGGCGATGATTCGACTGAATTCATTTATTTACTCTACTTTTTTATCATACTATTTTATTATTATTCCAAATATGTTATTTATATTATATTTCTAGTTTTCACATTCATTAAACTTAATTTTGAAAATATATTTTTACTCGCGTGGAACAGATAAATTATTTTGAAAAATTATTCTATCCGAAAACGATTGCATTTATAGGTGCATCAAAAAGGAGAGAATGGCAACTAACCGGTTATGTCGATAGAGGATTTCAAGGAAAGTTATATTTTGTTTCCAAAGGAAATGATAAAATATTTAATATTGACTGTCTTAGGGATGTGAATGACCTTCCCGATGGTATTGATCATACCATAATAGCCGTTAATCGAGATCAATTAGTTGAGATTGTAAAAAAGTGTATTAAAAAAAATTTCGCAACAATCCATATTTTTTCAGCAGGAACGGGTGAATGGGATGAAGAAGGAAGGAAAATTGAAGAAGAAATTTATGAGTTGTTAAAAAATAGCTCAACTCGAGCAATTGGACCTAATTGTATGGGATTATATTCAACGGGTGGACGTTATACTTTCAATCCTTCTTTCAAAGCTGATCCAGTTGGTAATGTAGCAATCATCTCTCAATCCGGAGATCTCACTGAACGATTTGTTCAAAATTTAAATTCTCTTGGAGTTGACTTTTTAGTGGGAGCAAGTATAGGAAATTCCATTTCGATAAATGTAACGGATCTTATTCAATATTTCAATGCTGACAGCAGAATTGAGATAATAAGCGTATATTTTGAAGGATTTTCGAGATACCATCACATTGAAGGAAGAAGATTGTATAATGTTCTGAAAGAAACAAAAAAACCTGTTATTTTCTTAAGAACAGGAAAAACGGATGCAGGGAAGAGATCTGCTAAATCTCACACAGGAAGTTTAACGACTTCAAATCAAATCTGGAATGCTGTATTTTCTCAAACAAATGCTATTCAAGTTCGGACATTTGAAGAGTTAGTAGAAACAACCCTAGCATTTAATCATTACAAAGATCTTCTCCCTAATGAAAAGGGAGTATTATTAATAACGTGGTCAGGTGGAAATGCCACTATTGCGACAGACTTAATAACCCAGCTCGGGGTTACTGTACCTGAATTTAGTGACTCAACTAAAGTTAAACTAAAGAGTTTAATTCGATTTGGGGGCGTAGTGAACCCTTTAGACCTCCCATGGAAAAATTTCTCTGATGAATATTCAAAAATTGCAGAAATTGCGATAAAAGAACCTTACATTGGGGGTGTTCTTGCAGAATCGTATCAGCCTTTTGATGAAAACTCCCGGGATAATTACTTTGAAAATTTATTATTCCTTAAACACTTATGCCATGAGCAAAGGAAACCACTTTTTCTTTCATTACCATTTACCAACTTCCTAAATCGCCAAAAATATAGAAATAGGATAATCGATATGGGAGTTCCAATTTTTAAAAGTTTTGAAAGTGCTGCTAAAGCATTCCTTAATTTGTATTTATATAAAACAAAATTGAAGAATAAAACGGAGTAGAATGTACATGAAAGATATCTACATGAATTTGTACGATATATTAGAGATTGGCGATAGATATCCTACAGTCATAATGGGCGTTTTAAATTTAAGTCCTGAGAGTTTCTATAAAGGATCTGTCTATTCAAATACACTAAGTTTAAAGAAGGCAACACTAGAGATGGTAAGTAATGGAGCGAAAATCTTAGATTTGGGGGCACGATCCACAGCACCTTGGTCTCAAAAAATAACTATTAAAGAAGAAATTAATCGGTTAAAATGGGCGATGGAAACTGTATGCAAAGTAACTCCCGCAAATATCATAATTTCTGTTGATACACAGTATAGTGAAGTAGCTCAAATTGCATATAATATATCTCTTGATTATGAAAAAAAAATTATCATCAATGATGTTAGTTGTTTGAAAACTGATCCAACTCTACTAGATTTTATAATTAAACACGATCTTCCAATAATTTTGATGGCATCAAATAAAGTACCGGGAGATTTATGCACAATTAGTGAAATTATTGACGAATTTGAAAAAACGATAGAACAACTCAAAATTCATGGTTATAATGAACGTTCTATAATCTTAGATCCTGGCATTGGTAAGTGGGTCAAAGAAAAGGTATATACTTATGATTTAAAAATAATTAATGAATTACCAAAACTGAGGATACTAAACAAACCAATTTTAATCGCCATTTCCAGAAAATCTTTTATCGGTACAACATTAGACATTCTTGATCCTAAAGATAGATTAAATGGTACGCTCTCTTCAACGGCAATAGCAATTTATAATGGCGTTCATATTGTTCGAACTCATGATGTAGATAAACAACTCTTTGAAATGGTAAAAATCGCAGAAGAAATTCGCAGAAGTTAACAAAACATTATTTTTAAACAGGGAAAAAAATGTTAAAAAAATTAGCTACAAAGAATAAAATATATAATATTTTTGACGTAGATCAAGAAATAATAAAAGCCTTCATTTCAATTTAAATAAAGGCCGATGTTATTAATTCTTTATTATTTTTGAGCGATAAAAAACTATGAAAAAATGTAGCTATATTTAAATTTAAGTAATTCCTTATATTATATGTAAACTGTTAAATTATCTCCCATATTCAATTAAGATTTGATAAATTTAACCTTACAAACACACTAAAGAATCGTATTTTTATGCCTAAAACTAATAACGACTCTTACGACGCTGATGATATAACTGTCCTAAGAGGTTTAGAAGGGGTTCGTAAAAGGCCAGCAATGTACATTGGCGATCAAGGGAAAAAAGGACTTCATCACCTTATTTTTGAAGTTCTTGATAACTCTGTTGATGAAGCAATTGGAGGATTTGCAGATGAAATTTCGGTTACACTGTATAACGATAACTCCGTGCTAATTTCCGATAACGGTCGGGGTATACCCATAGACGAGCATCCTGAATTTAAAAAACCCGCACTTGAGGTAATTATGGAACATTTACATGCAGGTGGAAAATTTGATAGTAAAAGTTATAAGATTTCAGGTGGATTGCATGGTGTAGGACTATCTGTTGTAAATGCTCTAACCGAATGGATGGATGTTGAAGTTTGTCGTGATGGACTCTGCTATAAACAAAGATTTTCAAAAGGAAAAAAGGTAACTGAAGCAGAAATCTTACCCGTAAAAACCAAGAAATCTTATACGAAAATATCTTTTTATCCGGATAATTCAATTTTTAACTTTGATCCCGAAGAACATATATACAGCCCACCTACTATTACAGCAAGGATGCGAGAGCTTGCTTTTCTTAATCCGCACACTAGATTCGAATTAAACAATGAAATAACAGATGACAAGGAAGAATTTCACTATGAAGGGGGATTAAATGAATTTATTGCATATTTAAACAAGGATAAACAACCCTTACATAATGATATCATGTATATAAGCGATTCTTCTAAAGATGATGATGGTGCAGATGTTTTCTGTGATATTGCTATGCAATACAATCAAGGATTTCAAACAAATATTCTTTCATATGCGAATACAATAAATACTATTGAAGGAGGGGTTCATTTAACTGGATTTAAATCCGCTCTAACACGAGTTTTTAATTCTTATATAGAAAATTTTATGGAAAAGAAGTATAAAGGTCAAGTATTAGGTGGAGCAGATACCAGAGAAGGATTGTCGGCAGTGATTTCATTAAAACTAGCTAATCCGCAATTTGAAAGCCAAACAAAAATTAAATTAGGTAATCCCGAAATTCGTCAGATTGTAAGTCAGATGGTTACTGATAGATTAACACAATTCTTTGAGGAAAACCCCCAAACTGCTAAAAGAATTATTTTGAAAACGCTTAATGCTAAAATGGCTCGTGAAGCCGCTCAAAAAGCAAGATTATTAATCCGGAGAAAATCTGCTTTAGATAGTGCAAGGATGCCTGGCAAACTCGCTGATTGTTCTTCAAATAAACCTGAAGAGTGTGAAATCTTCATAGTAGAGGGACCCTCTGCAGGAGGGTCTGCTAAACAGGGGAGAGATAGAAATTATCAAGCGATTCTTCCTCTGAGGGGTAAGATTTTAAATGTAGAAAAAGCTCGTTTGGATAAGGTACTGCAAAACAATGAAATTCAAGCTATTATCAAAGCTTTAGGAGTAGGGTTCCAAGAGATTAATGATACAAATGGGAAAGAGGATATTTTAGAAGAAAATGGGGAAGATGATGATGATGATGATAGCTTCGATCTAAGTAAATTAAGATATCACAAGGTCGTAATCATGTGTGATGCAGATGTGGATGGATTTCACATAGAAACCTTACTGCTTACTTTCTTTTTTAGATACATGCGACCTCTTATAGATGAGGGACATCTTTATATTGCATGTCCTCCTTTGTATAAAGTTAGTTATAAAAAAGACCAGGAATATGTCTTCACAGATAAAGAAAAAGACGATTACATCCAGGAGTTGAAAACAAAACATAAGCTTCAAGACGTCGGTTCAATCCGAACCCAACGTTATAAAGGACTTGGTGAAATGAACGCAGAGGAACTCTATATGACTACAATGAATCGAGAATCTAGGAAACTTAAGAAAGTTATTTATGAAGATTATTTAGAGAATGATTTAGTATTTACCAGACTGATGGGTAAGGAAGTTAAACCTCGCAAAAAATTTATTTTTAGCCATTTCGATGAAGTTAATGTGTTAGATATTTAATATATATTAATAAATTGTATTTAACGTTAAAATTAAGGTCATTATTATGACTTCAGAACAAATAGAAGATACATTATTGAAAGAAGAGATGGAGAGCAGCTACATCGATTATGCTATGTCGGTAGTGGTTGGTAGAGCTATTCCTGATGTAAGGGATGGTCTAAAACCTGTTCAGAAAAGAATTATCTATGCTATGGCTGAAAGTGGGTGGGATTCACGCTCCTCTCATGTTAAGTGTGCTAAAATAGTAGGACAAGTTTTAGGAAACTATCATCCTCATGGGGATGCTGCTGGTTATAGTGCACTTGTAAGAATGGCCCAAGACTTTTCCTTACGATATCCTTTAATTGATCCACAAGGTAACTTTGGGTCAGTTGATGGAGACCCACCAGCGGCTTATAGATATACAGAAGCAAGACTCTCTCGTATTTCAGATGAATTAATTCAAGATATTAATAAAGAAACTGTTGAGTTTATACCCAATTTTGATGATAGTAAGGTTGAACCGGTTTATTTACCTGCAAAATTACCAAATATATTAATAAATGGGACAAAGGGTATTGCTGTGGGGATGGCTACTTCAATGCCTCCTCATAATTTAAATGAAATTTGCCAAGGTATAATTGCTACTATTGATGATCCTGAAATATCAATTCAAGAACTTATGGAAATTATTAAAGGACCTGATTTTCCTACAGGAGGGATTATTTCAGACGCAAATGGTATTTATAATGCATATACTACTGGATTTGGTAATGTAAATATAAAAGGAAAGGTCGAAACTGAGGTAAAAGGAGAAAAAACTAGCTTAATTATCACAGAAATTCCTTATTTAGTAAACAAATCTTTATTGATAGAATCAATTGCTAAATTGCTAAAGGATGGCGTTATAAAAGATATAAGAGACTTAAGAGATGAATCTGATCGGCACGGGATGCGTATAGTTATTGACTTAACTAAAAATGCTCAACCCGTTATCATTAAAAATATATTATTCAAAAGAACTAGATTGTTTACCAGTTTCAATATTATTAACTTAGTGTTAGTTAACAACGGAAAACAACCAAAAATCTTAACATTAAAAGAGATTATCCAAGAATATATTGACCACCGTCTCCTCATCATTAAAAGGAGAATAGAATTTGATTTAAGAAAAGCTGAGGATCGTCTTCATAGAGTAGAAGGTCTGCTCATTGCTTTAAATGATATTGATAATGTTATAAATATTATTAAAAATGCTCAGGATACAAAAGAAGCAAAGACTAAGTTAATAGATGTCTACGACTTAAGTGAAATTCAAGTTCAAGCGATACTGAGCATGCAATTATCCCGCTTGACTAATTTAGAAAAACAGAAATTAGTAGACGAGGAGAAATCACTAAATGAGAGCATTAAAAAATATAAAGAAATTCTTGCCAGCGAACAATTACAGCTAGATATAATAAAGAGTGAATTAACAGATCTGAGTGAAAAATACGGAGACACAAGGAAATCTGAAATAGAAATCAGTGGTGATGAATCTTTAAAAGAAATTGAAAGAAAAGATCTTCTCAAAAATGAACCAACAATAGTTATTTTTACAAAAAACCAATATATCAAAAGAATCTCAGTTGAACAGTATCGTTCACAGGGAAGAGGGGGACGCGGTAAAAAAGGAATGACTATACGGGAAGAAGATTTCATTACAGATTTATTTGTATGTTCAACACACGATACAGTATTGGTGTTTACCTCAAAAGGAAGGGTATATTCAATTAAATGCTATGATATTCCTCTTCAACTGCGAACGGCTCGTGGAAAACCAATAATTAATTTAATACCTTTACAATCTAGTGAAAAGATATCTTCGATGATCCCGATCAATAATTTCAATACTAATGAAATGCTCATTATGACCACTAAAAATGGAATCGTCAAGAAATCACCTTTACGTTTATTTTCTAAGTTTAAGAGCACTGGGGTTAGAGCTCAACGAATTAGACCAGATGATGAATTGGTAAGTGTAAAAAGGCTTACATATGAGATAGAAGATATATTCATGGCAACTAAGCTTGGATATGCTATTAGATTTGATGAATCTGAATTAAGAGAGTTAGGTAGAACCTCAATGGGAGTAAAAGGTGCAGATTTAAGAGAAGGAGATGAAGTCATTGACTCACTTTTAGTCTCAAATGATCAAATTATCTTAACTTTGACTAAAAACGGATATGGTCAAAGGGTTTTTACGAGCGAGTACCGTAAATCCGGGCGCAGTGCTAAGGGTGTTATCAATATCTCCTTAGATAAAAAGAGAAAAGACGAAGTAATAGCTATAAGAATTGCAAAGGATAAGGATCTATTAGTTGGAACAGAACAAGGGCAAGTCATACGCATACCAATAGATTCAATTAGGATAACCCACCGGAAAGCTAAAGGGGTAAGAGTTATCAAACTCTCTGAAAAAGACTCTGTAGTAGCAATTGGGAAGTGTGAGAAAGAATTATAATATAACTTCTATTTTTTAATATATGGGATTAGACAGATAAACACAAAATTATCTTTTCCTAAATTATCTATTCCATGTTTTTCATTGGGTGGAATATATATTACATCTCCCATTTTTGCCTTTTCTTGCTCCCCTTTATCGTCATAAAATTTTCCCTCCCCAGATAATATATATATCTCATGATCTTCTGGATGATTGTGAAGTGGGACCATTCCTCCCGGTTTTATTTCAAATCGTCGCATAGCAAAATTCTTCGCACCTGATTTGGTGTCAATCAGCCATCTCACATAAACATCTTTTACTTCTCTTCCGTCCGTTAAAGTAGCTTGTTTCTCATCCACATCTTGATAATTTTTTTTTATCATCGTTTATGTATAATTCTTAATCTATTAAAATGATATCAAATTAAAAATAACTTAAGTAAAAATACGATAAATATCATCCTCATGACAAAGAAGATAGCTATTGGTTTTGATTATTCCCATAATAATAAATTAACTATAGAGAATAATGCCTTTACAGATTTCACTCAGTACTTATTTGACTCTAGTTTCCAATTAGGAAAAATTGAAGCAGGAATCACTCTTGATAAGCTAGTAAAATATGATATTCTAATAATTGGAGTTCCGACTCTAGGTCCGGATCTTGATCCTGATGAGATAAGAGAATTATTCCTATATGTTAAGAATGGGGGAAGTCTCTTAATAATTAATGATGGGGGAGGAGATTTTGAGAACAAAAACAACTTATCTGAATTGACTAAGAATTTCGGTATAAAATTTAATTCAGATCGGTTGTATGATAATAAAAATTTTTCTTTGGATAATTCTCACCCTCTAATAAAAGATTTTAGTAGCCATTTCATAACAAGAGATATCATTCAATTTGTTCACTCAAGTGGATGTACTTTAGCAATAGATAAATCAATTGAAGATGAGAAGATTGATGTTAATGGTATAGCATATTCTTCTGAAATTACTTCTTGGCATAGTTGTTTAAACGGAGATGGATGGCATGACGAATCTACGCAGCACCTCCCGATTATTGGGGTTGCTCATTATTATCTAGGGAAAGTTGTGACCATTGGGAATTTGTCGATTTTTTCAAGTTTGAATAAATCTTATGGCATTCAGGCAGCTGATAATTTCAAATTAGTAAGCAATATCATTTCTTGGTTATTAAATAAAGCAGAATCTGAAGATGAACAAACTGTAAAACCAATATTCGCAACTGTCGCCATAAGTCAAGATCTCTTCTATTGGATTAAAGAAATGATTAACTTAGGAAAATGGAAAAACTTTGAAGAAGTAATTAACTATGCTTTAAGAGTTGCCAAGATAAAAATGAAAGAGGATAATAGAAGTGATCAAGACGGATAAAACAGAATTATTGATTTGATTAATAAATATTGAAAATAAAAATTAATAATAATATAATAATATAAGACAGAGATAGAGGAATTAATTATGATAAAGCCTCGGATTTCATCACTTGACGACTCCCTCATTCTAGGATTGATAGGAGACACACACATTCCCTCAAGGGCTCCTGAAATCCCAAAAAATATCATTTCTGATTTTCAAGATAAAAATATTGATTATCTCATCCACCTTGGAGATTTTACTGAATTAAAAGTCTTAAATGACCTTCAAGAAACGTTTGGAAAGGATAAAGTAATTGGAATTTTAGGTAACATGGACAATCCCCAATTAAAAGAAATTTTGCATGAAACTTTAGATTTTGATTTATTTGGACACAAGATTTTCATAACTCACGGCACGGGTGGACCAAATATTATAATAAAGAGATTGAATAAGAACCACGACTTAACTAATTATGATGTAATTATATTTGGCCATGTTCATCGTCCATATAACGAGAGATGGAGGGATGGAAAGCTTTACCTTTGCCCTGGGACTCCTACGGATAGGGTTTTTACGGATATCAATTCATATGGTTTTTTAAGGATATCAAAAGAGAAGATTGAACCAGAGATTATCTATTTATAATTGCTGTTTACATAAATCTGTAGTATAAGCAACTTCTTTCTTTTCAAAAAGAATAAATATTCATTATTACTAGTAGTTCCCTATGTCAGATTACTTTGACAATACTGGAAGAGATGATATTCTAGCGGGAGGTATTCGTATGATACCAATTCAAACCCATCTAGGAGAATTTAAAGTATGGACAAAACGTGTGGGAAATAATCCACGAATAAAAGTACTCCTTCTTCATGGAGGTCCTGGAGCTACTCATGAACTTTTCGAGAGTTTTGACAGTTTCTTCCCAAGAGCAGGATTTGAATATTATTACTACGATCAACTCGGGTCCTATTACAGTGATCAACCCCAAGATGACACTTTATGGGAATTAGATCGGTTTGTGGAAGAGGTTGAGCAAGTTAGAAAAGCATTGAAACTTGAAAAATCAAATTTCTATTTATTTGGTCAATCATGGGGTGGGTGTTTAGCAGTTGAATATGCATTAAAATATCAGGATAACTTGAAGGGATTGATTATTTCAAATATGATGATGAGTTGTCCGGAATATGGAAAATATGCCAAAGAAGTATTGGGCCCAATGATGCCTCCTGAGGTTCTGTCAGAAATACTCGAATTGGAAGAAAATAATGATTTCGACAATCCAAGATATATGGAACTTTTGATCCCTAATTTCTATGTTGAACATTTTATCAGAATGCCTCCTGAAGAATGGCCAGAACCCGTGAATCGTACATTCAAGCATTTGAACCAAGAAATATATACATCAATGCAAGGGCCATCTGAATTTGGGATCAGGGGTAAATTAGAGAAATGGGATCGAACACACGATCTTGACAAAATAAATGTTCCCACATTAGTAATTGGAGCTACCCATGATACGATGGATCCAAAACACATGGAATGGGTTGCATCGCAAATTAAACATGGCCAATTTTTACTTTGTACTAATGGAAGCCATGGCGCTATTTTCGACGACCAAGAGACTTATTTTTCTGGTCTAATTAAGTTCATCAAAAGTGTAGATCAAAGTAATCGATAGTTAGTATATAGTTAGATTTTATTCATATCTAAAATGCCAGTAGACTCTATAGTAGGGCAAGTTAACTATTGTCCTGATTGTGGGAGTAAAGTTGTTCAAAATAGCAAATTTTGTATAAACTGTGGATTTGAACTTAGGTTCTAGTCTGTGTTTATTCAAAATTTCATTAAAAATCATTCAAAATAGTAAATTTTGTGTGAATTGTGGATTCGAACTTAGGTTCTAGGTAATGTTTATAACAGTTCTATTATATGAAAAACAGTAAAAAAATTTTTATGTTGCTTCCATTGATTTTCCTGAAAGCTTCTTATAATGATTAAGTACTGCCTGACGGGCTGCGTACACAAAAGCACGTTTTACATTTATTCCTTGTATAGCAATCGTTTCGTAAATTAAACAGTGACTCATCTTAGCAACATCTAACACTTTACGTATTTTAGAAATCTCCACAATATCCTCTAAATCACGTTTATTTGCCAACATTACAAGAGGTACTTCTGGTGGGTCGAAGGGTGCAGGAGGGATTAATTTATCTCCATAAAATCTGAGTAGTTCTTTAAGGGACCAAACATTTTCTTCCCATTGGTCTATTAAGGAATCAAATGTGAAAATAACAGCATCAGTGCCTTTAAGAACCGTTTGGCGTTGGAATTTATGACGACGCTGACCTGCTACGGTATAAACCTGAAAAACTACATTAGAAACTCTTGCTACGACACGGTCAAAAAAAAGTGTTCTACCCGTTGGGTCTTGAATTTGTTGCATATCACCACTAGCGAGACCTTCTCTCCTGTAAACCCAGTCTAACGCAGTAGTTTTTCCCCCAAGGCTTGGACCATAGAAACAGATTTTAAAAACAAGTGTTCCATCTCCACGACGGCTAGGCAAATATATCGAACCTCAATTTTAAATATCTAATAAATTTATCTTATAAAATCTATAAAACTCTTGTAATATAAAAATTTGCAAAAGAAAAGTTTTGCGGTTTTTAAGTATAGAAAGTCTTATTCTTATTTGTATTTAGTTCTAATATCTAAATATTATTAGCATGAAGTGATTATAAAAAAAAGAAGTAAGTATTAATAATTAAGATAAACTACAAAAGAACGTATATAAATACATAAAAATAATCTCAAGGAAACGAAAATGAGCTTTAAAATCAAGAATAATATATATTGGGTAGGGAAAGTCGATTGGGAATTAAGAAAATTCCATGGAAATGAATATTCAACACATCGGGCAACAACCTATAATTCTTACCTGATTAGAGAAGAGAAAGTGGCATTAGTTGATACGGTTTGGATGCCTTATTCAAAAGAATTTGTTAAGAATCTCTCTCTAGAAATTGATCTTACCAAAATTGATTATGTTATAGCAAATCATGCAGAGATTGATCACAGCGGAGGACTTCCAGAACTTATGGAAAGAATTCCAGACGTTCCTATATACTGTACAAAGAACGGCGTTCAATCATTAAAAGGGCATTATCACAAAGATTGGAATTTTCAAGTTGTAAAAACTGGAGATAAGTTAAGCCTAGGAAATGGTAAGGAATTGATATTTGTTGAAATGAGAATGCTCCATTGGCCTGATAGCATGGCATGCTATTTAACTGGAGATAATATTCTTTTTAGCAATGATGCCTTTGGGCAACATTATGCGAGTGAATACATGTACAATGATTTAGTTGACCAAAATGAACTTTGGGCTGAATGTATTAAGTACTATGCAAATATCCTCACACCTTTTAGCGCTCTTGTCGACAAGAAAATCAAAGAGGTTCTTGAACTTAAAATCCCGATAGATATAATTGCAACAAGTCATGGTGTTATTTGGAGAGATAATCCTATTCAAATAGTAGAGAAATATATAGCTTGGTCAAATGATTACCAAGAAAATCAAATCACAATAATGTATGATACAATGTGGCAGGGAACTCGCAGAATGGCAGATTCTATTGCTAAAGGGATTCATGAAGTTGATCCTGAAATCAATATCAAAATCTTTAAGGTTGCTAATTCGGATAAAAACGATATTATTACAGAGGTGTTTAAATCTAAAGCGATCCTTGTTGGTTCTCCAACTATTGGGCAAGGAATTCTCTCATCTATTGCAGAAATTATGGAAATTATCAAAGGGTTAAAGTTTAAGAACAAAAAAGCTGCTGCTTTTGGATGTTATGGATGGAGTGGTGAGTCTATTAAAGTATTAACGGAACATCTAGAAAAATCAGGCTTTTCAATAATCAATGACGGAATTCGTGCTAAGTGGAATCCTGACGATGAAAGTATAAACAAATGTATAGAATTTGGAAAAGAAATTGCGAAAGAGATAAAATAATTTTATAATAATAATAATAATAATAAATAATAAAAAAATAGAAAAAAAGTGGTTTAGATGAATAAACAGTTGTTTACTGAATTTGAAGGTACCAAGATTCCCCTAGTATCAACAGGAGTATCTCCTTTTGCAGGTTCTCCGCAATTTGGAGATAAAGCCGCAATCTATCTTGAAAAGTTTTTTAATGATGCCCATGCCATGTTAGAAATCATGGAAGCTTGCTATGAAGGTGGTGGACGTGGAATTGGGGCAATTGCATTTGGGAAAGTAGTAGAAGCTGTAAAGATCATGAAAGAAACTCACGATGATTATGTAGTAACAGGTTCAACATTGCCTGCAAATCTTCCCGATCCTGGTATCGAGCAATTGATTGATCTAGATGCAAAAATAATTTATGTACATGGTTCAATTTCAGATGCAAAAAGTGATCGTGTCAATAAATTGTTAGACGAGATATCTTCTCGAGGAATAATCCCTGGTCTTGCTGTTCATAACCCTATTTCAACTTTAGAATTTGCATTTGAAAATAATCTGAACGCAAAGACTTTCTTGGTTCCCTTTAATGCAAATGGGATGATGATGGTAAATCAACAAAAATTAGAAAAATTAGTAGATAGTAGGAAAGAGACAGTTTTTATGGGTATGAAGACTCTCGCTGCAGGGACCATAGAACCAAAGAAGGCGTATGAATATATTTCAAACCATAATATTCGCGCAGTTGCAATTGGAATGGTAGATGTGGAAGAGGCGCGAACTGTAACTGAAATTGCTTTAAAAGCTCTGCAAAAATAATTAAATAAAAAGAAATATGTGCTTTTTTTTAACGGCACAAAAGTAGTTTAATAGAAAGGATTATGGTATTTTCCTTCGTCCCTTCGATCTTTATTTAATGTCTTTTGCCTAATTTCCTTATCAATTAGACCTTCAATATGACATAAATATTCATATTCATCTTTTAAACAAAGCGTGATCGCAACACCATGTTTATTCATTCTTGAAGTCCGTCCAATTCGATGGACATAAACATCTGGATATTTCGGGACATCATAATTTATTACATGAGAAATATTGTCAATATCTAATCCTCTTGCGGCGACATCAGTAGCAATAAGCATATTTATGGTATGATTTCTAAACCCTGAAAGCATTTTTTCACGCTGAGCTTGAGACAAACTACCAGAAATAACATTCACTCGATAATTGAGTTTTTGAATTGATCTCAATTTGTTAGACAGCCATGTAGCAGTTTTTTTCGTATTTACAAATACCAAAGTATGTTGAGGTTTTTCTCTATTCAATATCTTTAAAAAAGTTCTAAATTTCTCCTCAAACCTATCAATCATATAATAGAATTGCTTCGTATTTCCAACAGTCAATTCATCTTTACTTAGATTGAGAAACTCAAATTGGTTTTTAGAAAATTTTTTAACTAATTCTCTAATATCCGAATTCAAAGTTGCTGAAAATAACAGAAACTGATAATCGGTTTTTATTTGACTCAGAATATATTTAACATCAGGAGCAAAACCCATATCCCATAATCTGTCTCCCTCATCTAGAACTACAAATCGGATATTATTCAATTTCAAGTTTCTTCTTTTAAAAAGATCGATAATTCTTCCAGGAGTTCCAACAATTATATTAACACCTTGTTCTAGCTTCCGTATTTGATTAGCAATAGAGACTCCGCCATATATCGTCATTGATTTAACTTTTGGAATTTTTAAATCTCTGATAACACTCTCAACCTGAACAGCTAATTCTCTTGTTGGTACTAAAATAAGGGCTTCATTGTTTAGAAACTTTAGATTTTCTATTATTGGTAATATAAAAGCTAATGTCTTTCCGCTCCCAGTTTTGGCTTGAGCCATAATATGTTGTCCCTTTAGAATTAAAGGAATGGCTGTTTTTTGAACAGGGGTCGGTGAGAGTATATTCAAATTCCGTAATGCATTAACACTTCCATTGTCAATGCCTAATTCTTCAAAATTCAGTTTATTTCACAAAAATTTTTTTCATTTATTCACACTATTACACTATATATAAGTATTCCTTACAAAAAAACCTTTGCAAAAAAAAGTTAAAGAGATTTTTTAAGCTTTTATAAATCTCGGAATCAAGAGGATAAATTTACTTCCTTTTGAATAATCCCCTTGTATTTTATCCTCAACCCAAATTTTGCCTTTATAAATCTTTAAAATTTTCTTCACTAAAGATAACCCGATTCCCATTCCTTTTGAACCTTTCAATTCCCTATTACCTCGTTTAAATATCATTGATTTTCTTTCATCAGGAACACCCATTCCATTATCAATGAATTCCAGCTTTACAAGGGAACCATTATCTAACAATTCTTCAGAAATATTAACGAGTATTTCAACATTTGAATTTTCATTATATCTAATTGCATTAATAAGAACATTATCGAATACTTCTCGCAAAAGTTGGTTTGCTTTCACTTTAAAATTTGATCCATTAGAATCCACATCAATTTTTAGATCTCGTTCTTTAAAGGATGTTTTTATAAATTCAATTGAATTTTCTAAGTATATATTAACATTAACGGGTTCGATTGGCATGACACTTTCTTCAAGTTCCGATAGAACATTTACGTTGGAAATCAATTTTGCTCCTCTATTTACCTGGTTTCGGATGATATTTGTGATGCTTTTTATATTTTTGGATTTTTCAGATTCACCTAAATAATAGGATATTAGATCGACTGAAGAATTAATGACCGTTAAAATATTGCTCATATCATGCCCAAAAAGATCTTTATAAAATGTTGCGCGATTATACGCTTCACGGTATTTGGTCTCAGATTCCTTTAATTTTATTTCAGTTAATTTGTTTTGAGTAATATCCGATATCAGGTGTACAGCTCCAATTAGTTTATTCTCATCATCATAAATAGGATCGGCACAAATCTCAAGCCATTTATCCCCTATTTGAATTATAGATTGTTCTCTTTGAAGACTCTTCATCATATTCTCTATAGGACACCATTCTAAAGGTTGTAAATTATTTGATAAAAGTTCACAACATGTAAGTCCAATAACTTCATGTAAAGATGACTTTTTGAAAAATTTTAAAGTAGCTTTATTACATTGTAGAATCTTTTTTTTTAAATCAACGATAAACACAGAATCATTTAAAGAATCAAAAGTTGTTTGACATAAACTCGCTTCTTGTTTTAAAATGGAATTACTTTCTTTTTGCTTCTCTGGTTTTAACATTTCATTATCTCCCAATTGTCATTTTCTTTATTCTTTTTTAACCAATCAATTGAATTAGAAAGAAGATATAAATCTTTGAGAAATATTAATATTTTAGTTAATCTTTGATAATCCTTTTTCTCAATTTTATGAAGAAATTCTTCTATAAATGATATAAATTAGATTATTTTATATTTTCTGATTCTGGGAAAATTACGTTCAAAAACGTAAATAAATTAGAAATTTTATAGGTAAATGATTATTGCAAATTGATTGTAGAGAGAAGTGTGGTTCAATAGTTTTAAGGAAATAATCTTTAATTTTGTGTTTTCAGAAAATTAAAAAGTAAGAAGTTTCATGATATATATTGAAATAATAAATATTTAACTTGCACAGAAAATCGAGATTTAAAAAATGAGAGCTCTACTGAAATCCTATGGTCTTTCTGATAATGAAATTAAACTTTATATTGAGAGTGTTGGAAAATTTCCTTTAACTTTAAATGAGATAAGAAGTCTCATGGACAAACTGTCAGAAGAAGAGATAAAGCAAATTCTTGATAATCTAATTGAAAAAAAATTATTTCTACAAGTAAAACAACATTATTCTGATTCGTTACCTCATTATATTTCAATACCTCCAATAGCAGCCATATTAAATGGTGTATCAGAATTTACAAAAGTCACTGATGATACTAAATTAAATGAAACAGAACCACATTCTCAGTTAGAG
>JAGXNR010000210.1 GCA_019894875.1 Promethearchaeota archaeon
GCTCCCGGGTGCGTTATTCCTCAGTATGTAGGGAACGATACAATAGAAACGGCAATAAGAACAATTAGAAATCTCAGATAACTAATTATTTTTCCTGAATTTTAATATTTCTCTAAGTAAATTTAATAAATCAATTAAATTTTCTTTTTTAAACATGAGGACTCTTGAATTGTTAATTTTAGCATATCAATAGGCTAAGATTGTTCTGAACTTTACCAGATTGGCTAAATCTTTACTTAAAGGATCCTTAATTATATCATTTCTTTCAATTATCTCATACATTTCAACATAACTTTCTACTCTTTGAAGGCCTTTAGCAGAAATTATATATGCCCCAATATCAATTTAGCCTTAAAATCCACCTAAAAAAATAAAATAAAAAAAATTAAAAGTTAAATCTCTATAACTTCTTGACTATTAATTCAGCCATACGGTTAGAAAAACCCCATTCATTATCATACCAGCTTAACACAAAAATCTGATCCTCAACGACTTTAGTCCAAAGACCATTGAATATTGAACTGTGGGGATTTCCAATAATATCACTACTTACAATAGGGTCATCTGTATAATCTAAGATTCCTTTCAAAGCTCCATTGGAAGCTTCTTGCATTTTTGCATTTATATCCGCTGCGGTACATCGATTCTCAACTACAGCTTTTAAATCTACAACACTTCCATCCAATGTTGGAACTCTAACTGCAATGCCATCTAATTTCCCTTTCAATTCGGGAAAAACCAAGCCTATAGCTTTTGCTGCACCAGTTGAGGTTGGGATCATATTTGCTGCTGAAGCTCTTCCTCTTATCATTTTATCTGGAGTGCCTGCTCGTGCCATATCTCCGGTACTTTGATCATTGGTATAGGAATGGATAGTTGTCATTAAACCGTATTTTATTTTAAAATTATCCTGCAACACCTTAACTACGGGTGCAAGACAATTAGTCGTGCAAGACGCATTCGAAATAATCTTGTGTTCATTAGTGATTTTATCTTCATTGCATCCAAGTACAACAGTTATATCTGGATCTGTAGCGGGAGCGCTAATTAAGACTCTTTTTGCCCCAGCAGTTAGATGATTGCTTGCTCCTTCTCTATTGACAAATCGACCAGTGCATTCAGCTGCAACATCAATATTATTACGTGCATGTGGTAAATTTGCAGGATCTCTCTCCGCAGTAATGGGGATATTTTTACCATCAATAATCAATGAGTTTTCAGTGGAATCTACTTTTCCTTTAAATTTTCCAAAGACTGAGTCATATTTTAAAGCATAAGCCAAATATTTTGGTTCAAAAAGATCGTTGATAGAGACAATATCAATATCATTCAAGAAATTATCGTATACCGCTCTAAAAAATAATCGACCGATTCTCCCAAAACCATTAATTGCAACTCTTTTTGCCATCTTTATCACTTTTTTTTAAAATTTTGTTTGAAATTACAATTCAATTATGTGTAAGATAGTTTTTTAATTTTTTAGTTTTAGATTTATCCATCTTTAGTAGAGTAAAAATATCAATCTTTAATCCAATTTTTGAAAGAAGAAAAAAAAATAGATAAGTTTAGATTAATCCTAATGATTCATAAGTAGCTTTAATTAAGTTATTACCTCGCGTATCTGAATGAAACATATTCTTGGCAGTTTCCTGTAAAGTCTGATTTCTCATCTTATTCATTACATATCCAAAACCAATATGATCATCAAGGTCCATCCTTATTGCAGAACCACCAGCACCGCCCCACCAACATGTTCGTGGATTTGGACTAGGACGCTCTTTTACCGGTAAACCTACTCCCAGACCCCAACGAAGAGGATAGGGCATTACAAGATCCCTACCATAAATTTGCTCTTCCAGAATTTTTTCTAAAGTTTCCTTCGAAATGAATCTTTTTCCATTAAGTTCTCCTTCACAAGCAATTATAGATGCTATTTTTGCAACAGATCTCGCATTCCCATGACCATTTGCAGCGGGAATTTCCGCAGCTTGCCAATCTCTATCACCAGACCTGTCTCGTATCCCGCCGGGGATTGCCATTTTAATTCCAACACCTCCTGATTTTCGTGCTTCAATAGCGAATAACTCGAAAAGTTTCTTAACTTGATCTAAATCCTCGGGTGTGCCTACCATCTTTAAATTTTCAGAGATGTAATCTTGCTCTTCATTTAGACTGGAAAACAATCCATTCATCGCGCCTGCTCGATCCTTAGTAACTGTAAATCTACAATCTGGATTTTCAATTTTGCCGGTCTTAAACTCAATTTTACCATTAGATATTATAACAGAAAATTGATCATCATCCCCATAATCAAGAACTATTTTTTTATCTACGCTTTCAATCTCTTTTTTTACAATTTCTGAGTCATTAACAATTCGAAATAATCCACCCATGATAAGCGGTATGTATTCCATAATAGGTTTATCGGGAATTAATTTGGTTACTCGTGGAACATGTTTCTCTGCTAATCCTATGTGAAAATCTATATTAAGTAGATCTGTAATTTCTTCCTTAAAGAATGTTCCAAGAGATTTTCCAGTAACTCTCCTGACTATTTCACCTAGTAAATATCCATGTGTTATCGCATGATATCCCGATTTTGTACCTGGTTCCCACCATGGCTTCTGAGCTGCTAAAAGGCTAGTAGCTTTTTCCCAGTCATACAAATATTTCGAAGGGGTCGTTAATGCCTCTTCAAATCCTGCTAAACCAGAGGTATGACTTAAAATCTGCCTTACTAAAATATTTTCTTTGCCGTTTTGGGCAAATTCTGGCCAATATTTCGCAACTTTTTCATCCAAATCTAGGAGTCCTCGATCAACACACATCATGGTGCACAATACCGTTGGGACTTTAGTAGTGCTATAGACATTACATATTGTGTCTTTTTCCCACGGTTGTGTTTTTTCTTTATCTTTATAGCCACCCCAGATATCAATTACATACTTCCCGTTAATGGTTACTGCAAAAGTTGCTCCAACCTCCATCCCTTCTTCAAAGTTTCTTGTAAACGCATCTTTAACTGCGTCAAAACGAGGCTCGCATAATCCGTGAATTTCAACTTTATTTGTCATAATTCATAATTTAGATCCGAAATTTTTAAATCTTTATTTTTGATATATTTTCTCTATATCCTTAAATATCTTCAAAATCAAATTTATAATTAAATTAAGCAGAGATGATACCATATGGAGAAAAAAAAAACTATTCGATTTTTATTGATCAACTTAATGCTAATAATGAATGGAAATATATTTCTCTCTAAAACCATCGCCAATCCACTCCCTATTCCAATGGAATATTATATGGGGGGTATATTTACAAATAAAACATCATCTTTTAACTTGACAAATGCCGATGTCGTTTTTGAAATAGATTCTACGGACTTTTTAAACAATATAGGTATATCCTTTGAGGGTAACTATACTATTTTTAATCCCAATAATATAACAGAAATTATGGTAGTTGCACCATTCTCAATTAATCAAAGTG
>JAGXNR010000211.1 GCA_019894875.1 Promethearchaeota archaeon
TCGCAATATTCTCTAGCTTTAGAACCATATAGATAAGGATCGCTGCTAATTTCTCGGGATTTTTATATCTCGATCCAGGTTGTAACTGAGGCCATACTTCCGTAAATTTTTCCCCTACACGACTTTTACATGCCATCGGTAAGGATAACACATCGAATATCCTGGAGATTTCTTGTGACGCATGATTTTCAGCCGTTTCTTTATTAGAGCATTGAGAGTTAAACCTACTCAACCTCCTTAAGCAGAATGAGTGAGGATGGATGTTTCTCTCTCGAAACGTGCCAATCTGGGTGGAACCTAAACGAACTGAATGCTGTACGATATCCTCATTATAAGGACGATCATATTGCAATTTTTGTATAGTTAATACTACACCGCAATCTTTACATACATAATCTTGCCCTGTGTCAGCAATATTATTTGAACCACACAAATCACATTTTAAGTCTGTATTATCTAAGGGAATTGAGACTCTTTTTACAATCATTTTTTTCGATCACTATTTTTTATTTTACTAAAAAATTCTTATTTCACTAAGAGATATAAAATGGGGAGTGGTCTTTTTAAACCTTATCCTCACGATTATAATTTAAGAGTAGAGCACCTCTACACCCCAAACAATTTTTGGTCAACACATGATTGAGGGAAATTTTTCCATCTCATTCTCAATGAATGCATTTTAGGGTACCTTTAGCTATCTCCTTGGAGTCATTACTATTAGATATTGAATCAGAGCACTTAGTGAAATAGTCTAATCATTTAATTCAATTAATAATCATCCAAAGATCCATCAACTTAGCCAGAGGGGTTTGGAATCACCTAGTTTAAGAGCAAGATCAGAATATTATAGGGAATTTTTCATATTTTTTCTTTATATTTGTTTGTATTAATTGAAGTTCATGGTCCGAGATTTATTTATTGTATCATTGGTGATATTTCCGGTTATACTTGTTATAGGGTATGGGATTAGGATGTTATTGACAGGGAGAGATTTAGGGCCTTTCACCCCAATTATTAATGTCTTGACCTATATTGGAGTCTTCTTCCATGAAATTTCACATTATGCATTATGTCTTGTAACTCGTGTTCCTGCAAGTAGTATAAGTGTTAGATTGAGGGATGAAGAAACAGGACAGGTAAATCCTAATGGGGAATTAATACCTAGCCAGCCTGGTCGGTTAACATTCCTTCAGACAGTATTAGTTGGTCTTGGTCCAGTGTTGGTCGGTACGTGGATTATGTATTTCTTATTGAATATTGCTTTGAGCTCTCTCGTTGATCCGTTATATCGGATAATTGCGGGATTATTAGTAGTAGCGATCTTGTTAGCATCCACACCTTCCACGGCAGATTTTCATATGATGAGTTACGGCTTTTCCAATGATCCACGGCATTCATTATACCAACTGTTTTTGGTCTCGCTTTCAATCTTCCTTGCATGGTGGGTTGTTGTCGTATTTAAAATTATTTTGCCCATTGAATTTTTATACTATTTTATTATTATTGGGTGGTATGGAACTCTCAAATATTCATTAATTATTATGCGATGGAGTGTTGATAAAGTCCGCACCCGTTTCGGAAAAGAAAAATATCGAACAAGGTTTAGACGATTCTCAAGAAGAAAATATACATCTTCAAAATTTAGATAAAAAAATTAAGGTGGTTGCTATCAAAGGATATTGTTATATTGTATTGGTTATCGGATTTTTCATATTCTATCAGCAGAATCCGATGTATGCGATTATTATTATTGGCGTGTTTATCGTAGGTTATATTGTAGTGAAATCAAGAAAGTCGGGTTCAGGGATCGGTGGCTTCTTAAGCGGGAAGAATTCTCAGCCAAATAGCACTATGGACGATCTTATTACCTTAATGATGCTCCAACAATTAACTAATAACTCTAACTCAGATCTAAAACAGTTTGAAGATCGTTCTAATAATGATCAAGAAGAGCAAATTGAGAGAGTAAAACAAGAAGCGCTTGCGCTCTTTGATGAGTAAGATGACATTCCAAGAATCCGTTATGGATAGTATTCAAAAACTATTTCATAATAACACAGTAATTTCTATCTCAGGAAAATCAGGCACCGGGAAAACTTCATTATCTCTTTTTTTAATGGGAAATTTTCTTACTGCATCTAATCCTTATGTTAATAGGGGTATTTGGATCCAAGCAAGTGAATCCTTTTCAAAAAAGAGACTTGAATCTTTATTTAGAGAAGAGCGTGAGAAACTAAAATATCTATCAAACAATATTTTTGTTATTCCTGGAAATGGCCCCTTTCCTACTTATGAATCACAATTCGATCAATTGAAAAGATTCTCAAAAAACGATTACTTATTTCCGCCAGAAACAAGGTTTTTAATTATTGATAATATTTCTCATCACTTACGGTTTAAATTTTCACAGATAAATGATATAGAACAAAGATCGTATCTAATAAACAATTTTTATGATACCATTTTAAATCCTCTTATCTTTCGATGTCAAAGAGAATCAATTAATTTGCTTTTAATTCACGAAGTCTCTTTTGATGTTAAAACGCAGAGAACTCGCCCCTATTTTTCCAAGCTTTATGAAAGGATAAGAGGAGTAAATATCAGTTTGTCTAAATGCCTCATCTCTAACCAACGAATGTTAGACTTAGCATTTAATAATAGACAATCTTCCTTTAAATTCAATCTTACAAATAATGGGTTTGTGTTTTCAGAATAACAACTTTTTTTCATTTAAATACTCTGAGTTTAATAAAAAATCATGATAACAAAGTCAGACATAAAATCGGATCACTCCGTTAAATGTGGAATATGTCGCATGAATATCATAGATAGAGCTCAAATATATCAAGCGGGGGTCAATCTTGGAGTAGTGTGCGTTGGCTGTTATAAACAATTTTCTGCTAACGACTTAGAAATGATGGGTAACATGTTTATTGCCTATGGTGGATATTTTGGAATGATGAAGGATTCAAAATTCTCTCTCTTGAAGATATTAGAAAATCTATTAAAGAGCACTCATGGAAAGAATAAAAAGGTCAATGCTGAACAAATAACTATTAAATTAATGCATAAAGCTCTTTTACATGGTACTGCGTTTGCACTACACTCTAAATTTGTAGCCTTCGGTGAGTGTGTAGTGCTGGCTCCGCTTTGCTGAAGTGTCACAACCAGATGTGAGAATTGTAGGGAATACCCTCTTTTAGTGCTTGAAATATGAGCTTCGGAAAAGTTTATTTCTTTTAATGTTTTATAAGAATTAGTAGTCTTTGAACTATAATGTATTAAAAAATTAAAAATATGGTAATAAAATTGGTAAAAGGAACAGTAAAGTGGTTTAATAGCAGTAAAGGCTTTGGATTTATAAATTCTGAAGAAGGAAATGACGTTTTTGTTCATTTTTCAGCATTAAGTGGAGATGATGATGAATATAAAACATTGAATGAAAATGATGAAGTCGAATTTGATGTAATACAAGGTGAAAAAGG
>JAGXNR010000212.1 GCA_019894875.1 Promethearchaeota archaeon
CTACATTTTGAAATATTTTTTTAAAAAAGGAAGTATAGCTAAAGGTTACAATACTTAGAAAAAACTTTATTAACAATAAGATTAATGAGAAATTTAAGGTGTAAAAATATGCCAATAGTTCATGTTAATATGTGGAAAGGAATTTCTGAAGATAAAGTCAAACAGATAATATCTGGAATAACTAAAGTTTTTGTAGATATGAATATTCCAGCCCAAGCAGTAGAAGTTATTATCCATGAAATTCCAAAAGCCCATTGGGGTATAGAAGGTAAGCCAGCAACAGAATCTCGTCCGGATGCAAACCCATAGTTTAGGAACATATATTTTTTATATTATTTTTTTTCCCTTAACCTACTTTCTATAAGGTTACGGAGATATTTCTAGATATTCATAACAAAGATCATTCTGAAATTTGTGCTATTGCTTTCTCTTTCCATTGTTTATCAGATCCCTTTTTTCTCAGGAATTTTAATAATTTTTGAATAAGTAAAGTGATTATAATTAATCCAAAATCTACAATAACGAATATACGACCTAATAGGATAATTTCTATAGGTGATCACCCCTCTTATTCTTTGTTAATTTCTTATGTTCAGTCACAACTAACCGTAATTCTCTTTTTTTTCTTGTCTCAACAGTTTCAAAGGAAAAATTCTTGATTAATTGATTTAAAACACCAAAATAATCCTCTATTTCTTGAAACAAGATATATTCTGTATTTGAGCTAAAGAATTTAAAATTGAAATAGCCGTTTTTTGCCATAATCTTAACTCGTTCAACATCCTTAAACATAATCATATTTTCGTTCAAGAACGTATCAGGAGAACTGTACGTTAAAGCTATACAATGATTGGTTATGAAGTACTTTGTTCTTTTTTTAATTCGATAATCAAAAAGGGCATAAATAATAAATAAAAGCATTAATATTATATAAATCGGAGAATAATCAATATGATCAGGGTCAAAACATAATGCTAGAATACTGATTCCTATCAAGATTAAATAAATACTATTGAATAACACCATTTTTTTGGATTTGGCTATCCAAATCACCTTCTCTCCTTTTATAAACGTGTGACTTCTCTCATTCATAATAAATTCTCTTTAGTTTGTTTTCTATAGTCATATCCGTGCCTGAAATACCAAGTGATTTTATCATCTGGAAATTCTTCTACATGAGTTTCTAATTGGAATTTTTCAACCAAGATATGAAATAGTTCATTATAATCAATAGCATTGACTATTACTCCAAGAAGAGGAACAGAACTGCCCCAATTTTCTTCATAAAAGAAAAAAAAACCTATAGAATAGGTTTCCTTTGAAGTTTTATAAGTGCGAACTACATTTATATCTTGTAAATCAATTCTCATAATTCCATCTGCATTTAACAAAACACCATACAAAAATTCATTAAAGACTGAATTCTCTTTTTGAAGCCACCGCTTATTCGTCAAGATGCAGAATCTTTTATAGTACGTTCGTTTTTTCTTAATTTTTTTCCATAAAATAACTTCATTAGGATTTAACAGATTAGATACATCATCATTCATACCCCCCACCATCACGCTCTTGATTCAGATTTATTTCTTAAAGATGAATTGTATTGCATAAAAATAATGGAATAAATAATGATTGAAATATATCCAATTATGAGCAAAATGATTCCAAAAATATAATTATCAGAATTATAGCTAACATCATTGAAAGTTCCTATCAACATGATAACACCGCAAATACAGGTATTAGTACCAAATGCAATGGCCCATCTTTTATCTTTATCCATAATTTATAACCAAAAACAATTCTTAGATTTAATAGTCTACTAGTTGTTTTGTCTTTCTCTAATATTAATACCTCAAGGAAGTATAAAAATATTCTTTATCTAGAAATTTTTATCAGTGTTATGGCTGTTATATAATATAAAAATCTTCTCATGTGATCAAGTGTAGAGAATAAAACATACCCTAAAATGGAAAAAGATGAAATCATACTATTTAATTTTCAATCTTGTCTCAATCTAAAGATCAAGAGGAACCTCTACATCCATTCATTTACATTTATTATAGGATTTATAATATTTTTTTCAATTGTTATTCTACCTTTAGTATCCTCAAGTAATTTTGAACTAATTATTCATCCTCTTATTCTCTTCTTATTCATCTTTCTTC
This sequence comes from Promethearchaeota archaeon, assembly GCA_019894875.1. The sequence continues at coordinate 2,169 of JAGXNR010000212.1, forward strand.
TATTAGGAATGCTATTTGGATGTTATATTCTGATTTTCATTGCAAAACAGAATAGGGCTGATTATTATATCACTAATAAACGAATCATCAAGTGGTTTTACAAGAACTCACGATTCCTGAAATTGACATCAGCATCATTTAGAGTTTCTGAATTAGCTCATGTGGCTTTTTATGCAGATTTCATGAAATTTGTAAAAAAAGGAGCACGTGAAGAAAATCATTTTAATGGCAATGAAAAGAAGCTCGCTTATGTGCCTTTAAGGTTTAAATCAATCAAAGCCAGGATTGATTGTGATAAAGGAAATGAAATTAAAAAGAAAATAATTGAAGTGATAACTCAAAACCTAAATTTTAGGATCCATCCAAATCTCGAAGCAGTATTTCTTTCAACAGAATAATGATAATAATAAATCTTATGTATATCACATTTTCTATTGTTTCTTTCTCTGGCGTAAGATTTCGATGAAACTTTCGATTTGATTTAGCGTCTGGGTTTCGTTAAGCTTGCGCGGGTCGTTCATATCTGCATCGATGATGAGGCAAGGAATATCGTAATCATCCATCAAATGACGCTTCAAATCGTACATACCACAAGAATTTGGTCGACATGATAAATTATTATGAAGCAAAACTCCATCAATATTGTACTCTCTTACAGTTTCTTCGAATTTCTTGATTCTCGTTTCTAAATCATAAACATACCAAAAACTCAGCATTAATTCGGACATTGCTTCAACGGGCGTGTTTAATACCATCTCTTTAGTCACTTTGGGATTCATATATTTACTGAAAGCATAAGTATATGGTTCATAGACAATTATCGCATTCCATCGCTCAAGTTGACCGAAGTATTTTAGATTATACCAAAAAGGTATACCCTCGAACATGAGTCTATATTCTTCTTTTGCTAAGGCTCCAATACCGTTATCAACTCGTTCTTTTGCTTCACGATACATTTTTTTGTATAATTTTATTGGCGCTTTCAATCCAGGCATGGTAAATAAAGGAAAAAGTCCTCCAAACGTATCCCGTGTTGAAATTGGGCATGGTACTTGTTTTCTCAATTCATAAATATCTTTCCATGTTTCGCTTAGGTTCCATGAATTTTCTGTTATTTTTCTCGCTTTTTCTTCATCGTATTCGTGTCCGGTGACTTCTTGCATGAAATCGATGAACTCATAGAGCTGTTCTGTAATGTATTTCTTGAAGTAGTTATATTGACGGTTAGAACTATTACTCACAACATGTGGAACATCAATTGTATAA
>JAGXNR010000213.1 GCA_019894875.1 Promethearchaeota archaeon
GCTTGATAATATCACTATTGCTCCATTATGGTGGTTTTACATTAATTCTACTTACTTTCATTTAATATTTTCAAAACCGAATCTCTTTAATATATTTTTAATTTCGTGTATTCTTTTTTTTGATTCAGATAAATTTTTAGATTTAGTTGCTATAAAACATGTAAAATGATTTGATTTATTGAGTGAAATAGGGGGAGTAACGAATTCTGGAATTTTTCTCATAAATTTCTGCGTTAGGACCTCACTTATCTCTTCATTTTGTATTTTTTCATTATAATCCATTTCTATCCTCAAGAAAGTAGAATGATTAAGGTATTTTATCTCATAATCATTAATACAATTTAATTTTGAATTAAAGATTAATTTAGCAGGATTATGATTAATAACATTTCTTAAACCAATATAGGACGTAGTTAGTCTAGGATTGATTTCTATAAAATACAGTTTTGCATCAGAAGAACGAATAAAATCAATACCAAAATAACCAGTAACGTCTGAGAAATTGATTTTTTCTAATATAGCATTTAAGTTATTCTTTACATCCATGTAGTTCTCTGTGGGTGTGGTTCCTCCATAATATTCAGATTTAAAATTTGAATTTTTAATGTCAATATTTTGAGAATTTATGCTTAATAAAAAAGGCTCTTTCAATTGAGAATCTCTTGGGTAGGGTCTACCAATCAACGACAGGCTTAAATCTTTTCCCTCAATAAATTCTTGAATTATATATTTTCTCCCATATTCAACTTTATGTTGGAAATTAAGAAAAAAGCGCTTTAACTGAGACTGAGACTCGAAATAATAGATAGATTCAGCACCAACACCATCTTCAGGTTTGATAACTACTGGTTTTTTCAATCTATTGAATATCTGAAGTATAAATTCATTATCTAATAGTTTTTTTCTCTTGGGTATTAAGTATGTTTTAGGGGTTGTAGCTTTATTTTCTTTAAAAAAGTAGTAGGTATTTAACTTAGACATACCGAGACTAATTCCCTTTAAATTAGTGCTTAAAAGAATCCTATTAGCCTTTTTAGCTATTTCAGTTAATTTATATAAGATATTTGAAGATTCTGGAGCAATGATGAAAACATATTTACATTCTCTAACATAAGTTTTGAATTTCTTAAGAAAATTATCCATATTGAGGGTAATGCTTACCTCATCAACGGGTAGAAATTGAGCAAGATGGAAAATTCTATAATCAAGCATCGTCCTGATCTCAAAATTTAGAGATTTAAAATCCATTATGATTGATCTTAACATTCCATAACCTTCACAAAAAAGTGAAATGGGTATATTTACTTTATTAAAACCACCGCCCGAAGCAAATTCAAAAATAAAAACTCTATTTTTCATCATTTTAGATTAAAACGTTAATAATCAGATTTGCATAGAATCCTTTTTCATAAAAATATTATTATAGATTAGTTTTAAAATGATGGATAAATAATTCTAATTAACTCAAATTTAACGAAAAACGTTAAGATCTTATTATGACTTTTTTTACAGAAGAAGTAATGCAACGCATTAGGTATCTTCACTATAAGATTAAAAAAATTGAAGATGCTATTGAAAAAGAAGATGAATATTTCGCCCTTGATGACCTCAATCTTATTTTAGAGTATACTAAAATTCTGAATAGGAATTATCAGCATGAGAACCACAAAGAAATTTTGGGAGTTTTAGATATTACTAATAAATTTCTAGATCCTCACACTGATAGAGAAATTGAAATTACTGATATAATGTTTGAATGTGCTCGAGTGCTTTGGGTTATGGCAAGAGCTTATTCTCAGCTTTCTGAGAAATATGAAGAAGATAATGAATGGGAAAATGCTATAATCTCAATGACAGAATCTAGTAAGATGTTTAAAACAGCGGCTTACTTTAGTGCTGCTGTAATTAACCAAAATGATTTAGGGAGTACCCTTAAACCCGAAAACTTAGAATTAAACTCTGAAGAATCAAGGATTTTAGCTCAAAGTATTGCAGCTTTGCGCGAGGAATCAAACCGAAACATATATTTTGCTTCAAAATTGTATGCGGGGCTCAGTGTTTTATCTAAAAGACTATTTTATTTAAAACAGCATGAAGAGAAAAAGAAGCAGGAGATTAGAGCTCAATTTCATTATGATATGGGAAAAGCTTGCTCTCTTAAGGCTCAGGCTTCTCTAGAATCCTCAATAACAAATATCAACAAAGAAAAGGTACAAAAACTAAGCCAAAAAGCTCACTGGTACTATATAAAAGCACAAGATATTTGGCACGAAATGGAGGAAATCCTCACACTTTCGGGGGAAGAGAAAGAACACATTAATTTAAATTTATCCATCGTAGAGGAGAATATTAAGGAAAACGAAATAGAACAACTAGATTACGAAGATATAAAAAAGATTCAAGATCCAGAGCCAATAATTATTATACCTGAAAATTTGGCACCGTTTGTACCTAAAAATATTATTTATTTAACAAAATTCGTGCCCAAGGATTTAAATGTAAAAAGATTTAAAGCTTATCAACGGAAGAAGCTTGAAGAAAAAATCCCTTACAGTAAAAAAGAAAAATTAATAGATCAGAAGGCAGGTGTCGTTCGAACTATAAATGAACTAAAATTGTTACAAGAAAATAACGAGATCGAAGTAGAAAAATTTGCTGAGCTTATGGAAAAATACTCAACAAAACTAAAAATGATTGATTCCGCTATTGAGAAATTAGCAAAAAAATAGAACTTATGAACGAATAACCCTAAAATCTCTCCTCTGGTAAATTTCGATCCTCTTTTTCTAAATACTTTTTTCGATTTTCCTCTATTTCAAAATTCCTACGAGTTTCTTCAAGAAATAATAAATCATAAACCTCTTTTAGCACAAGAACAATAAGTGTGAGCTCCATAATAACAATTAAAAATACCATCATTAATTCTAGGTTATGGAGATCTCTAAAAAAAAGGCTTGAAATTAAGAATAAGTGTGGAAGATACAGGAGTGTAATAATACCAATCCTTTTTCCAAATCTTTTAATATTTTTTGTTTCCAATCTGAATACTTTTTCTAAGTTTATTATTTCCCATAAATAATAAGTACAGAATATTAGATTAATTATGCACAAGATTACTATAAAATTTCTTTCTTGAAATGTCAATCCAATATAAGGTTTTAAAAAAATTGACCCAAATATAAAAGTAAGTGAAAATATACCTAAAATTAAGGAGGAAGATAAAAGCCCATTGTGAAAATCTTTATAATCTAAAGTTTTGCACCTTTAATGTGTTAATAGTATCAGTCTTTAAATGATCTAAGTAAAATATAGTTTTAATATTCATTTGATTATATTTTCTACACCCTAATTAAAAATTATTGTTATTTTTATTTTAAGCAATCTTTTCTAAAATATGTCTGAACAAATTGCAATTTTGCTCTATATTAAAA
>JAGXNR010000214.1 GCA_019894875.1 Promethearchaeota archaeon
CAATTATACATTTAGTTTGAAAAATATCGATATTGCTTCGGAATTGAATGGGTACTTACTAAATTTAAGTCAAGGTAAAAAGTTAATTATCCAAGAAGTTTACGAACAATTACGAAATAATAGTATTGTTTCACTTTCAGATATTTACAAAAAATATAAAAGTTCCTACCAAGAGGAACCTCTGAAATTAAAAGAAGATATTTTCCCGATCATCTATGACTTGATAAGTAATCATTTTTTTGAAGGGGAAATCCGAGCAAAAAAGGCATACTTATTTAAAACTAAGTTTTACTTTTGTCTAGATTTTCTTTACAAAAATATCATTATTGCTGATAATGAAATTAGCACCGATAAACTCTTTGAAGAAAAAGCTAAAGTGAAAGAAATAAAAAATGATATTTACAATATGACTTTGAACTTGAAGAATACCATCCCTCATATCAAAGAAGAAATAGAATCATATCTTTTGATAGATGAAGTTGATTTCGCAAAAGAAAGGTTGAAATTTGTTCTGCGAGATTCATTAATGGAAGCAGATTTTCTTAATAAAAACATCGAAACTTCATTCAATCAAGAGTTAATTTACATCAACTTACAAGCCGCTTTAGGTTCTGAAATATCTCAATGGAATAAGTCTTATTCATTATTGCAAAAGCGTTTAGGCGAATTAAATAAATATCTTTTAGAAAAAATCCAAGAGATGGAAAGTTTAAAAAAATTTAGTATTATTCTAGACGAATTAGATAACAAGATATACGATATTCAGGATCAGATAAATCGCGAGATAGATTCATTTAAAAATTATATTATGGAAGTTCTTGAGAAAGGCTATGATGAAGAAAAATTAAATCTTATCATAAATGCGTTTAGTAAAATAGCTCAGGGAGTAAATAAATACGATTCAGTCATTTACAAAATATCACATAAAATAAAAACAAAGGAAAAAAGCATAGCGAAGAACCATAAAAAAGTCATCAATAAATGGATTAATTTTAAAGAAAACTTTGATTTGATTTTTGCTGATTATACTAATGGTTTTCAGTTTTTCAATGAATTAAATGGAGAAATAGCAGATGTTAAGAATAATATACAAGAAGCAATTTTACATATTAAAGAAAATGTTAAGGATAAAGCATCTGAGAATCAGTATCAAGACGCATTTAGTATTATCAAGAGAGAGGCGGATAACTTACTAAAAGAAAAAACGAAGAAAATTCAAAGTTTAAAATCAATGCTTAAAAAGAATATCTCTTTTAAACAGAAACTATTCCCTCTTTATAAATATATTAATGAGAAGCTCGATAGCCTGGAAGAAAATATTATTGAGTTCATAGCCGAACAGGAGAAATTTTTAAAAGAAAAGGTTATAGAAGAAAGAAAAAGAGCAAGCGTTGAGGATTTTGATAGTTTTATCTCAAATACTATTCACAATTTTAGGAAAAAGTTAGAAAATTACAGGAATAACATTGATCGAAACAAAACAAATAAAATTTCGAATGTTATTAGCGGTTTTGATACCATAATAATTGAATTTGACGAAAAGAACAAAGAATTTTCCAAAAAGTTAGTAAATCTAAAAACTACTATCCCGGATCTTGATGAAAGTTCGATCAAGATAATACAATGGGAGAAGTTTGTGGAAATATTTACTGAAGAAGTTGCTATATTGAAGGAAGAATATGTCAATGGTATAATATCCCAAGAAATTATATTAATGAGTATAGAGGAGCACACAGACACAATTAATATAAAGAAATTATCGGATAAGTTAAAAATCAAATGCAAAGCGATAATTCCAAGGATTCGAGATATGATAGAGGTGTCTAAATTACAAGGCGATTTACTTGAAGATAGAAAAGAACTCATCGTCCACACTGAAGCTTATCATAAGAATAGAGAATTAAAAAATTTCACAGAAAACAGAATTATTAAACAAACCCAGGAGACAGTAGGTAAATTATTAGCTCTTTACGATTCCTGTATAAAAAACAAAACTCTTGGAGTGAACTTATTAGAAATTCAAAATAGGATTAACGATTTAAGTGATTTGAAGGAATCTATTAACGATCAATACAATACTAAAATACATGAGTTAAATATTGACCAGAATAGAATAGAGAACATGGAATTGATTAACACTCTTAAAGCAATTATAAGTAATAATGAGTTAGCGATTTTAAATATTAAAGAAAATTTAGCTCTGTTTAAAGAGTTACAAATATTCATAGTGGATGTTTTAGATAATGTAAAAATCGAAATAGAAAACCGACTTACTAAAACTTTTGAGGATGTTGAGAGAGCTGACTCTCACACAAAGATGAGAGATATACTTGTAAGTAGAAAACAGAATGTTGAAATCAGATTAAAACAGGTTGATGAAAAAATCGAGGAAAGATTAAAATCAATCATTAGTATCTCCTACGAATCAAGGAAATTTGATACCGAAGCGAGAGAATTCTATGTTAAGAAGAAAAATGAGATCAAAAGAAGAGTAGAAGAAAAAGTTCAAACAATAAACGATAAAATAAGTTCTTTAAGGTTTGAGACGGATCGAGGTAGATTTATCTCCACGATTAGTAATAGCAATATTCATTTAAGCCAATTGTTAGGAACATTGCAGGCTAGGGTTGAAGATTATATCGAAACTGAGCAGTTTAAGAGAGCTTATTTACAAGTTAATAAGAAAAAGGTCTTTATCGAGCAGGAAATAAAAAATACAAGTAGAGAAATAAAAGATTTAATTCGGATATTTAACCGAAATTCTAATAATTTCGAAACCAAAAACATTCATATCATAGAGGATTTTAACCGTTTTATTAAAGAATTTAACGAAATTTTAAGAGAGAAAGTTAACACATTAGAAGAATTGATTATAAAATCGTATGTGGATATGGCAATAAAAGCCGTGGCAAATGAATTCTTAACCTTAAGTTTTTTGCAGAGTGAGTTGAAGATAAAGAAACAACTTATTCAAAAGCATCTAATTTCTCTAATTAGTGGGGGAAAATTGAAAGGGAAGTACGATCCTCAAATTGGTTTGTACTACGAAAACCCGGATGTTCTAACCATGCTTGATGATAAAGAGTTAGAGGTCATAAAAAAAATGAATTTCCGTGTATATATGTTTATGAGGCGATTAAAGAATTTTACAAACCAATATGGATCTATTATAGCTTTTTTTGCATCTCTCATTACCATATCTTATTATATCTTCCGAATTAGTGGAGAAAACCCAATTACTATAATGATTCCGATTTTATTGACCCTAGTGGTTCTAGGATATTTGCTTTTTAGGAAGAAAAAAGACGAAAAGATATGATTTAAAAATTTTTTTTAATCGTAATCCTTGATGAATTGTATTTCTTTGGCCGTTCGTTTAAGGTAGCCTAAATAACAAGCTTGATTCAAA
>JAGXNR010000215.1 GCA_019894875.1 Promethearchaeota archaeon
CAGCAGGAAATATCGGATTTGCAGAGGTTAATATAATCAAAGACACTCAAGTACCCATAGTTATTGTGAATTCACCATCAAGTAATGATGTATACAGTACTTCTGCTCCAACTTTCAATCTAAGAATCACGGATGAGAATTTAGACTCAATGTGGTATACTCTTGATGGTGGATTGAACAATTTCACGTTTATAAATAATGGAACTATTAATTCCACTGCATGGACAACTCTCTTGGATGGATCAGTCACCATTATATTCTATGCTAACGATACAGCAGGAAATATCGGATTTGCAGAGGTTAATATAATCAAAGACACTCAAGTACCCATAGTTATTGTGAATTCACCAGTAGATAATAACATATATGGTAGTTCTGCTCCTGCTTTCAATGTGAGGATTACAGACGATTATTTGTATGAGATGTGGTATACTCTCGATGGTGGATTAATTATTTACACTTTTACTGATAATGGAACATTTAATTCTGCCGCATGGGCAGCTCTCCTGGATGGACAAGTTACGATTACATTTTATGCTAATGATACATTTGGACATCTTGGTTCTGATGAAGTTATAGTTGAAAAGGATGCTAAAGGTCCAATTATCATTATTAATTCGCCTTCCTCGGGTAGTCAATTCGGAGTTACTGCCCCCGATTTTATGATTACAGTTACAGACAATCATTTAGACTCAATGTGGTATTCACTTGATGGAGGTGTAACCACGTTTGCTATTACAGCAAATGCTACTATTGATCAGGCAACATGGGCTGCTTTATCTGAAGGTTCAGTTACTATTACTTTCTATGCGAATGATACACTGGGAAATTTAACATTTGAAGAAGTAGTGATAACAAAAGAAATTCCTCCTGGTGGTATAGATCCAACGACAATCATAATTATAGTTGTTGTCTCTATAGTCGGAGGAGTCGCGGTAATCGCTGGCGTCTATCTATTTATGAAAAAGCGAGCAACACCAGAATAGATTTAATTAAACTTTTTCTTTTTTTTAAATAGGAATTAATAATAGAAGAATCTTTAATTCATCAAAATTGTATGGGTTTAATTGAGAAACTCCGCAACTTTCCTAGAGTTCTATTGATTTTTTTCTTTACTTAAATCAAATATGAATTTAAGTGTTTTTAACCGTATAATTGAAACTGGATTGGAACCACCTTTTTTTTAAAAAAAAAATCAACAATTGGAACTCTTGATGATATAGATCGACAAATTCTTGAGTTATTACAAGAGGATGCAAAATTAACTATTAGAGAAATTGCGCACCAAACAAATAAGAGTGCTACTGCTATAAGAGCGCGTATTCAACGACTTGAGAAAGAATTGATTAAAAAATATGTTGCATTAATAGATTGTCGTCAGTTAGGATATCGAGAAATGGTAATGGCTTCACTTAGGGTAAATGCCACAAACCCGTTAGAGTTGGTAAAACAAGAGATTGAAAATATGGAAAAAATTAAGTATGCTTATGTAGTTACTGGAGAATATTCTTTATTCATTATGGTTAAATGTTTAATTCACCAAGATTCTATGGGTTTGATTGAAGCTCTTCGTAATCTTCCTGGAGTTGAGGAAGTCAAAACTGAAATAGTACTAGACCGAATAAAAGAAGACCACTCAATTATAATTCCGGAATAGTTTGAAAGATTATTGAGTGAACTTATACTACACAACTTATACTACACAAATCATAGGAACTTGATAATTATTTATACTAATTTATCTTAGATTTCTATATTATAGTAGATTCAATAATCAACAGAGAATTGTAGAGATTATTTTTTCCTTATTCTAATATTCCTTTCTGAAATTATAATTAATTTTCCATGATATTTTGGTTGATTTAGATCTATTTTTGACAATGTTTTATTCAAAATACCATTTGTTGCTTTAGGATGAGGAGAAAGAACTTGAAGAATTATTATAGTTGGACGAGTTCCCTCAGAAAAATGGTACAGAACACCAAATCCTCGATCATGTGTGAGTATGGGTAGGTCTTCATTTTTAGCATATTCAAATATCTTTTCATCTTAAACTCCAGAATTTAATATATCTTCTACGTTAATTATTTTAAATCCTGCATCTATTAAACATGCTCTCGTTGACTTTGCTATACATTCATCAATAATAATTTTCATAACTTATATCCTTATAAAAATAAAAAGCAGGAATTAAATATTGATTATTTCTTCTTCGGGGTGATCAATAATAAAAACAGAATAATCTAAAACTGCTTTAATATCTTCTTCAGTTAGTCGTGGATATTCTTCAATTATTTTTTGAAATGAAGCACCATCCCGCAACATAGTCAAAACAATAGAAATAGGTATCCTAGTTCCTTTAAAAACTGGTTTTCCTGATAATATCTTTGGATTGCTAATAATTCGATTATTATATTCCTTCATTTTTTTCACTATAATAGAAGAAAAACATTCAATTAAATTTTTGCTTAAAAAACTCTAGTGAACCCATTTTTGCTAAATTAATTCCAATCATCATTTAAAAATCAGTTTTTAGTAATTTGCGAAATTTTAACTGACATATAGCTATTCGAGAAATTGCTCATAAAACATAAAAGAGTGTTACTGTTATAAGAGTAAGAATTCAACGACCTGAAAAGGATTTGATTAAAAAATACGTCGCTTTAATTGATAGTCGTCAACTTGGATATCGAGAGATATCGATTGTATCTCGTAGAGTGAACGCATCAAAGCCAATTAAGCTTGGAAAAAAATAAATCGAAAGTAAGGAAGAAGTTAACTGGAGGATATCCCTTATTTATTATGGCAAAATATCTCCTTTTTGAACTTTACAAACTCTACATACTCATTTAATTTAAATCCAGTGAATGTCCATAAACCTTCACCAACAGGATTCGATTTATTAGTACGAAATACACATTTGTCTTCAGCATATCCTGAATTGGTATAAATTAACTCCACATCCCATCCAGGAATCCAATCAGCTTCACGAACAGGACATAAAAGAGGGAAAATCTTTTCCGGAGTTGTTTCACTATTCCACCTGAGGAGACTTGGAAGCAATTACGGATGGATTGAATCCTTTGTACAGCCTTTTGTATAGATAGCCAATAACTATTCCAAGAGCGAGAATCCTTAGTACGTTAAACAATAAGCCGATGAGGAAGTAACGCAAGGCATCACTCGTTGGCGTGAGAAAACTTGAGGGAACTTCGAGTAGGATTGTGACAATGATTAGGGCGATGAGGCTTAGTATTACGGATTTTAGAATTGGATTCTTTGTTGGAATCTTATCAAAGAAACGAAGCAAGAAATAGCTGACAAAGAATCCGATAATCAGGCCGCCAATTAAAGATTCAACAATCATTGG
>JAGXNR010000216.1 GCA_019894875.1 Promethearchaeota archaeon
ATTTGGAGGAGTTCAAGATCACGAATTGGGAATTGGAATGCCAGCTAGCTTTATCTTCTATGTATTGGAGAATTTATTTCAAACAGGGTCAGGTCAAGGTTTAAAGTTTCCTTTAAGGCAAATTCTTCCAAAATTGGACGAAAATTTGACTCCTGGTTTCCGGTACATGCGAGAAGTAATAGATAAAAAAATGAGTGAAACAAAATAATCAATAATCTAATATATTTGAATATTACATTTGGGGATCTATAATGATTGAACATGAAATTAAAAAGCTAGCCTTAGTAACTGGTGCGGATTTGGTAGGTATTTGCTCAGCTAATAGTATAAAAGATAAAGAGTTTTCAGATCCAAATTATTTATTACCGGGAGCTCAATCGGTAATTAGCATCGCAGTAAAATTTGATGATGAAAAAGTTCGAAAATACTTATCTAAAGAAGAATATTTACCACTCTGTCATGAAGAAGGTCATGCCACTAAAAAACTAAAAAAAGTCGCAGAGAAAATTAAGGTATTCCTTGAAGATAAGGGATTTAAAGCCTTTAATTGTGATTGTAATTATGATTATCGAAATATCAATAAGACAAGCAAGTCTGTAGTTTCTTCCATGAGGACTCTTATTGACTTAATTAATAAAGAGAGAGATAAGAACATTGAACTCACAAATGAAGAAGAAAAATCACTTACATTGCTAAAAAAACTGATTTTACCGGGCATAAGGAAAACCCCAATGAGGTTATTACCCTCCCTATCACATAGATGCGTTGCTGTTGCGTCAGGTATAGGTAGAGTTGGTTGGAGTGGTAACGTTATTACGAAAGATTTTGGTGCCAGAATATTACTGAACTCTATAATTACTGATGCGAACTTAACAGCTGATAAACCTATGGAAAATAATCCCTGTGATAAATGTAAAATCTGTGAAAAATCGTGCCAGGGAGGCCTTTTTGCTAAAGATTCAGAAGAAATTATCAGTATTGCAGGAATAGAAGAAAAAATCGCTAAAAGGAACAACTATGCATATTGTATTGCTGTTTGTAGTAGTATGGTGGGTCAGAATAAATTCAAGGAATGGTCAACATGGTCACCTTTTCGATTTGATGATATTGAAAGACTTCCTTTAGATGATTCTGTTATAGATTATGTGAAGAATATGTTTGTCAAAGGTATTGAAAAGGGGGGAGAACAAGCAGAAAATGTATTGAGACTAATTGAAAATACATTTCTGGGACGTAATGATAAACCAGCTGAAGATTTCAGGCCCACATGTGGATTCTGTCAATTAGTATGTGGCCCAACTATGCAGAATAAAAAAGAAAGTTATAAATCAATTATAAATTCAGGATGTATAGAAGTGAAAAATATTGAGTGAAAAAATGAATGTATTGTTTATCATAACGGATCAACATAGGGCAGATCACATGAGTTGTGCGGGTAATCGAATACTAAAAACCCCGAATTTAGATAAATTAGCAAGCGAAGGTGTGCGATTCACGTCTGCATATGTTGCTAATCCTATTTGCATGCCAAACCGAGCCAGCATTTTCACTGGATTATATCCTAATATGCACGGTATCCGAACTGCAGGAATAAACTTACCCGATACTACTCCCACCTTTACTGAATCCTTACGAGAAAATGGATATCATACTGTAGAAATCGGAAAAATTCACTTGAATTGGTCAATCAGACCACTTAATAAGAATTCAAGGTCTTATGAAGATGCTAGAAATTGGATTGTAAAGGACAATAAACTTCCACTACCTTTACCATATTATGGATTCGAGGAAGTTGATTTAGTTGTAGGTCATGGAGATATTTGTGGTGGAGATTATATAGATTGGTTGGAGGAGAAAGGTCCGGATTATATTCCAATAATTAGAAAAAAGGCTAAGAAATTCTTTGGTCAAATGTCTTATAAACCAGAAATTCCAGAGAATCTATATCCCACTAGTTTCATTAACGAACGCGCTTTAGCGTTTCTTGAGCGATATGCTAAAGGAGAATATGGTGATAAACCCTTTTTTCTAAACGTATCTTATCCCGATCCACATCATCCGGTTTCCCCCCCAGGTAAGTATTTCGACATGTACAAGGCAGAGGAGATGGAACTTCCAGCAAGTTTTAAAGATATCGGAAGCGTGAAAGAGCATAAATTCTTGAAGCGGTCTTTGAATAATCCCTTTATTAAGGGAATGGTATTGCGTATAACCAACGAAAAGGAATTTAGAGATTTTATTGCCGCCACGTACGGATCTGTTGCAATGCTAGATAATAGCATTGGTCAAATATTAGCTACTTTAGAGAAGTTAAAGCTCGCTGATAACACAATGGTAATCTATACTAGTGATCATGGAGATTTAATGGGAGATCACGGTATGATCTTGAAAGGTCCTTGCCCTTATAACGGAATATTAAACGTACCCTTTATTTGGAAGGTTCCTGGAGTTACAAAACCAGCAGTAACAGATTCATTAGCGAGTTCAATTGACATTTCCAAGACTATATTGAATTTATTAAAAATTCCTGAAAAGGAGCAACCTCCCGATATGCAAGGCGTTGATTTATCTCCTGTTTTATTAGATCCATCTAAGAATGCAAGAGACCATTGTTTGGTTGAACACGATGAAGAAATAGAAATGTTTAAAATTAAGATAAGATTGCGACACTTTATCACCGAAAATTATAAATTAACTGTTTATAATGGATTACGAGGGTATGGTGATCTTTTCGATCGCAAAAAAGACCCTGATGAATTGAATAATTTATGGTATGACGCCCAACATAAAGATTTACGAAACGAATTAATAGAACAATTACTTCATGCAAATCTTAACGCTCAGAGTCGCTATCCTAAAAGGGAAGCTATATCTTAAAAAATAATACTATTTTATTTTTTTTTATAGTTCGAAAGATATTTGTGTAAATCCCTAAATGGTGGTAAAACCCCTAAATCTGCAAAAAGGTCGTAAAAGCAATAAACTTCCCATAGATCTTTTACTTTCCCTTCTTGAGTGATGTATAATATTGATGCGCCCTCAAATTCCACAGATTTATTAGTCGGAGCAAAACCCCAACCGTTTCCTTCATGTGTTCCCCTACCTTTATACCTAACCCAGATTTTTTCTTTTTCTGTTATTATATCTACTATTTCATAATTTAAATCCGGGAAAATTGAACGAAAATACTTAATTTCATGTTTTAATAATTCAGGACCTTTCTTATCCATTAGGATCCATTCAGGATTATATTCAGTATCAACAATTTCATTAGCCAGATTTAAATCTGGTTTGCTCCACATAATTTC
>JAGXNR010000217.1 GCA_019894875.1 Promethearchaeota archaeon
ATCTCGGAGATGTGTATAAGAGACAGATATTAATTCACGCTTGATACTTTTGGACATAAACGATCCCTTTTTGAATCAAGCTTTTGATGAAGTCTTGTTAAGCTCAGGAGTAATAGAGAGTATGATTTGATCTTAAGATTTTGGAGATCAGAACCTTCTTTAATAAGGTTAGCTTCTTTTAATGCTTTCAAAATGGAAGCATCTAATCGTTTTATCACGGGATGATTTTGAACAGTGTTGGGATGCTGCTATAGATTCATTAGGTTATTGTTATTTAGCTGGATTTAGAAGGACTGGATTTAATGTAGTTGACTATTATATAATAAAAATAAAATTACACACATCATCATATAATTACGAAATTTCGTTTGGAAACTATTTTCTTTTTCTAATACTTATTGGTGTAATTTCTGCTTTATTTTTTACGAAAAGAAAAGTAATAAAATAGTTATTTATTTTTATTGTTCATTTATCTTTAATAATTTCTCTTTATTTTCATTTTTATGTTCTTCCCTATTACCCAATAAAAAATTCAAAAAAATTAGCGATAGAAATCACAAGACTTCTCAACAACGATGATTTCATGAAGAATCTTCCTTTTCTGCTCTTACATCCCCGTTTACTTCCAGCAATTTTGAGCCACAACTCTCACAAAATATGGTTAAACCTCTAACTAATTTCCTCACGAGTTCTAAGGGTAGATTATCTTCACACTCAGGACAGCATTGGGGATTCACAGCACTTTCAAACTCGGACATTATAGAAGGGGTCATATCTTCATCTTCAGCAAAGATATCTACTCTTAAAACTGATTCCAATTCATCTTGATTTCCAGTTAAAGTTAGTTTTAAACCGACAGCACGTTTATTAAAAGATCCTTCGGCAAAACCTTTGATAGCTCCTGTAAATGTTCCTTCTGATATTTGTTTATCAGTATCAACTACTGCAAAATTCTTATTTTTTAACAAACTGAGTAGTTTCTGATATAATTCTTCAGCTTTACAAGGGATGGTAAATTCTTCATCATTTCTTTTAAATGTAAGAAGATCTTTAGTAAGATTCTCAAATTCTTCATTTGACACGATTTTTGGCTTTAATAATCCACAAATCATCCGTATTTCATGAGGTTCTACGTTTATAGTTTCGATTTGATCTTCTTCATTAATGAAATTAATAAATGAATGGATAGATCCTTTTATGCAGTCTTTATTTGGTTTAAAAATAAAGGAAGGACTTACAAAACCTCCACCCTTTGAAATCTTACGGAATTTAGCTCTGTCTGGAGTGGATTCTGGATGGCCATCTATTCGGGATAAAACCAAACTTTCTTCTGGATATGAATGGATATAAATATTAACATCAGTTATGTTATATTCTCCATTATTGACGACTGTATTTGAGGCTTTAAAGGCATTAGCTAAGGTACCGATGCTAAGTATAGTGAAAGCCACGTTAACAGTTGCTAAAAGTGAGAATATGAAAAGAATACTCTTAATGGGGATAAAATTTACGATGCAATCAACATTTTATCAAGAAAATTCTAAATTGTTAGGTATGGAAGTAATTGCACCCTCTATTCAAGAGCAAGATGAAATAAATAATATTATATTTAATGAATTAGTGATTGGTCTTTTTAAACCTGAATCGCGGTTAAAATTACTTCATATCATAAATTCTTATGAAATAGATGGAGTAATTTTAGGATGTACTGAATTACCTTTAATTTTAGAACAAAAAGATACAAAGGTTAAACTACTTGATACTGTAGAGATTCATGTGGAAGCTGCTTTTAATTATTATTTATCTTTGTAGTAGTTGTTTGTAAGTTTTTTTAACTTTCTAATCTTATCTATCATAATTAATCCTAAGTGGTAATTACTTATCGGACTTTTTAAATTTACAACTGTTAAATTCAAAGATCTTGCACCGATTGTGTTGGTAATGTTGTTGCTGTTCGTTTCTACGGCATGTGCTAATATGCTAATACCTAGTTATGCTGCAATTCGGCTTGAATTCAATATTCCCGAAGCGTTAATAGCAATTCCAGATGCATTTTTTGTATTAATTAGTGCATTTTTTGCTTTACTCTGGGGATATTGGGCTGATAAGATTGATAGAGGAAAAGTCTTGATAATTGGAGCTTTTTCATGGACTATTGGTATGGTTATAACAGCCTTTTCTCAAAATTATTTATTTTTAGTAATTTCAAGGGTATCAAGTGGAGCAGGACTGGGATGTGTTTTACCAGTAGGATATTCTATTATCTCTGATGCAATTCCTGCAGAAGAGAGATCTGGATGGTTTGGTTTCCTTGCGATTCTAAGCTCTATTTCTAATGGAGCGGGTCAAGGGTTATCCGCCTTTCTGGGTCCTATTTTTTCTTGGAGGTTTCCATTTCTTTTTCTTGCTATAATAAGTATAGTGATTATCATTATTCTCTTTTTCGTGAAATTCCCCCAAAGAGGAGCAGGTGAGGAAGAACTTTTAGACTTAGTGGAGTTAAATTTAGAATATAGTTATCGAATTGCCAAAGAAGATTTGGGAGTTATCCTAAAAAAGAAAACAAATCTCTATTTAATTATCCAGGGTTTTTTTTCTATAATACCCGGGACTGTGCTTGTATATTTTACAACTTCGATGTTAATAACTGATTTTTTTAACAACATTCCGATTGAAATTCAACTTCAAACCGCCACTATCTTTGCGGGGATGATTGGGATAGGATACATTCTTGGTAATGCTGTATTTGCACGTTTAGGAGATATATTGTTCCGTAGAAACAGAAAAAATAGGGCTAGATTAGCAACACTATGTCTTGTTTTTTCTATTCCTTTTTCAATTATACTATTGATTTCATTACGCCCAATCAATGCAAATACTTTAGGTATTAATTATCCAACTCCTATTCCTCCTGATCAAATATTGGCTTACATCCTTCAAACAATAGGTGCAATATTTATAGCTTATCCCTCATATATTATTTTCTTCATATTTGCTATTATGGCTTCTATGTTAGGTGCGGGGCCGGTTGCAAATAGAAATGCCGTAATGATAGATGTTAATATGCCTGAACATAAGGGATCGGC
>JAGXNR010000218.1 GCA_019894875.1 Promethearchaeota archaeon
CTACCTAAGCTTCCTGACGATAGAAATAGAGGAATCGTAATTTGTCCAAACTGTAAATATCCCGCTCATGCTGATGAATTTAAGGATTGGATGAAAACCTCAAATCTTTGTTCTCGTTGCAGTGCTACCATTCCGTCGGGTTTTAGACGAAATCCTCGGATTATAAGTGTGAAAAATTATACTATAATCTATAGACATTTTTTAAATCAAAAGTAAAATAGATTTTTCCCTTTTTTTAGCGTCCGTAATCTTAAATTTCTCTCTGGTTTATTATATCGTTTGGTTTTATTTTATGCTTTCATTGATTTCTCACAAGGAGTATTTATAAATTCCAAGGTATTTCTAGTTTTGGTGTGATATTCATCGATTAAATGAGAAAACCAAAATAGACCAGAGAAATATCCCAATTATAAAAGGGTGAAAAAAAAATCAAGGAAGTCGAAGTGCAAATTTTACTGATTTGTCTTAATATCTTGAATCGTAATTATTTTTATTGGCGATTTTAAAGAAGTAAAGAAATCTATTATAATATAATTGAAATCTATAATGGAACACTACTTTTGGGAATAAAAATAAGGTGAAAAAAATAATTCGAAAAAAATCTCTGATGAATTACTCACTAGTAATCGGATTCATGATACTGATACTAGGAATCCTTATATCACTGTTTCTTCCGCTTCCAATGGATTTTCATGGTACCTATAATTTAAGGATATGGTTGATTGTTATAAATGGAGTTATTCTCATAGTTTTTTGGTTTATTCTGAAAATTATAAAAAACATTTCTTCTCTGTTATGGATTTTGTTGGTCTTAAGCGCAATAGGCGTTGTATTTGCCATCTTAGGTTTTATTATTAATAACATATTTCCATTCTGGTTAGTTTTAGACCCCCGCCAGACCATCCCGGAAATGATGCTGTTCATTTCGAGTGCAACTTTGATTTCATTTTCAATAAAAATACTCTTTTTTGGACTTTCGTTAAAAAAAGAAGAACCAGTTAGTAAAGCAAAGCAGTCAAACATAATTATCATTACCGCGATTGTAATTCATCTTGGAATGGTAATGTTATTATATTTAATCGTGATTATCGCAAATTCGCTTAGCAGTAGCCCTACACCTTAAAATACAAAAAATTTATCATTTGAATAAATCCAGATATCAGAAATTCGTGTATCATTTAATTATGATTGCTTAAAACATCTAACGAATTAATACCCAAAAGGTACACCTTTAATTAAAGTAAGTAAAAAAGAGATTTGATCCAATTTTATTTTAGGATTTTTCTCAATTTTCCTATTGTAGTTTTTAATTCTGAATAAACATTGTGAGGATGAATCGATTCATAACTTTCAATCGTAAATTTAATTTTAAATTCATCATCTAAATTAGAAAAACCTTTCACTATAAAGTTCTTTGCCATTTCTCTTACAACGTCTTCAGAAAACAATGGTTTCAGGTGAGCTGTCCTTACTAATTTGGCTTCTTCGGGTCTTTTTAATACTGATTGCATCTTTCCACTCATTGAATCTTCGATTATGTCAATGATATCTAACACGTCAATTTACTCCTTAGTATTAATTTAATATTACTTGTTTTTTTAACTACTATATCAATAAAAAAAATTTAAAATCATAGAATGGCAAAATATAAATTCACCCAATTGGAGAGATATGCAATATACAAAGCTCATGAGGGAAAGTGTTTATATACGGGAGAATTACTTGATTTAAGAAATTTTGATATAGATCATATTATACCAGAGTCTTATTTAGATAATCCTGATGAATATCAACGAATCAAACTTGAATATGATTTAAAAGATGATTTTAAAATTAATTCTTATTATAATTGGGCACCATGTCACCCCTACTGGAATAAAAAGAAGCATAAAACACCCTTTTCTAAAATTACTACATTAACTAGTCTAGATTTAGTCAGAAAAAAAGTACCAATAATCTTGGATATAGAAAAGAAAATAAAAAGGAAAGCAAAAAAAAATGAAATTTTAGCAAATTTAGGAATACAAATTGAAATGGGATATCTTACAAAAGAAGAAGTGAATGCTTTCGTAAAAGAAATTTCCTCCTATAAAATTGATGATTTTGAATTAATTTTGTCAGATATTTACCTTTTATATTCGAATATGACAACCCTGTTTAAAACAAAGATAAGTGAAGCATGGAAAAAACCAAATATTGGACTAGAGATAGAGAAGATTTTTATGAATTTAACACAAGAATTTTTTAAAATTCCTTTAGTAACAAAGATCAATTATTCAAATAATCACAATTTCGGGGATTTAGGGATTCAAATTAGAGATAATAAACTTATCCCTATAGAATTAAAGATTTTAAGAGGAAAGAATAATGTTAAATTTAGTCAAAATTTCATAAAGCAGTTAGATAGAGTTAACAAAGCAAAGTTCCCTCATTGTATAGTAATTCTTATTACGCCTGAGGATGTATCATTTCCAAGCATAGATTTAACAAAGTTATATTATTTTGATGACGATTTGAATAAGAATGATAATTTACACAGATTTAAAATTTATGATTTTGAGAATTTTGATGTTAGTATTATCCACTTGAGAATTAAGGGTATAAATTTAAATTTATAAATAACCCTTATTAGTAGTTACTCTCCTTATGATTCTCCATTATTTTATTAAAAAAAAATCATCCGATTTATTATTATGAGAACAAAAATTAAAGTAAGAAAAAAGTTATAATTATTTTAGATAAACACTTGATATACACACTCAATATTATTAAAGTGCTTACTTACATTCTCCCATAGTTTCTGGGTTAGCATCTTGAACTCCTCAACGTTATCTTTAAATAACATTTCACTGGCATTTTGATCGAAGGTGAAAAGTTAATATTATATATGCAACCAAGTCTTTTTCAAATTAATAATAAAACATTTTCTAAGTGAATAACATCCCTAAATTCAAAAAAGATTTGCAAAACTCTGGTTCTGCCATATCCATTGGAATTGACAAGGTTGGAATTATTGGTGTTGACAAGAAAGTTGAAATTGTTCAAAAGAATAAACGCTACTCCTTCTACCCCAAAAT
>JAGXNR010000219.1 GCA_019894875.1 Promethearchaeota archaeon
CAATAATACTTTTGTAACTTTACCCATCTACTTAAACCTCAAATGTTATTTGATATATTTCCATTGTTTATATCTGCATAATACTGAAATTCTATGTATTTTTTATGATATTTTGAACTTAATTTAAATTTTTCTGTAATACCAATGGAAAATTCTTGTCTAAAGAGAAAACTATGAAAAAATCGTTTAAACCTTAAAAATCTTGATAGAACTAAATCTAAGGTTGATAAAAGAGAAAAATCTATAGAATCATTCAATTACATCGTACCGATTAAATAACTTCATTACTATTCGTAAAAGCCAATATATTTTTTTTGGTATACGTCCAATTAAAGCGTTAAAGTTAGTCATCATATCCGACTGTAATGAATGTCTACTTTCTTCAAAATGGGGGTAGCATAAGCCCCCAGTAACTTTAGGCGGTGAACCAAAACTCTTAACTTTTTTCCACTCTCCATTAGGTTTTCTTGTTCCTAACCAACTCTTATCAGAAGAAATTTGAATAGTTCGATTTGATTTTAATTTAATTTCACAATAGAGATTCACTGATCCTATACCACCTTCGTATTGTGCAGCTTCTATTAAAATTAGATTTTCACCTTTCCTAACAAAGTCTTTTAAATCAAAAATTTGAATATTATTTTTTAAGATAACATAGTTTAACGATTGTCTGGTAATTACATGACCTACGAGTTTATTATTTAAGCTCAGTTTTGCGTAGTTCCACCCAATTAATTGCACATAAGCACTTTCAATTTCTTCTTGAATTTCAAAAGTTTTTTTAAAGAAAACAGTATCAACTTGGTGTTTATTCTTAGAATCAAGATAAATAGTCTCACTCGGGATGTTAGGGTTTAGCCAATCTCTATCTTTATTAATTTCTTCGATTTTCTCATTATAAAACTCTATTAACCAGAGATATTTATGTTTAATTGTTTCAAAACCATCTTTCTTAGCGGTTCTCATCCAAATCGACTCGAACTCATCAAGAAGAGAAGTTAGATCCTGTATTATGATTTTAATTTCTTTTATTATTTGCATTTTTAGGCTAATTTTTTGTTTTTTAGGATAATAATCAACTAATTTCTTAGCGTTCATTCTTTTTTTACAATAAAATTTAATGTGTTTGGCAATAAAGGCAAAAACTTGCAGGTTTTCCTTATTCATTAACACATTCAACTCCAATTCTTTACATAATGTGATAATTTCATCCATATCTTTAATTACTGTATCATATTTAGAAGTTTTAAGATTTTTTTTATAAATCTTGCTTTTCTTATTGTAGGGATGGGAGAAAAAATGATTGTAATAAAAAGTCTGTTTAGTATGTAGACGTTTGTTGGCTTCAACAATTCTTAATATTTTTATTACTTTTAATAACCTGGAATCATCAATCCCAAAAAAATGAAACAACAAGCTTCTCCAAAAGATAAAGAAATTTAGCTTCCTAACAGGATCCCATCCTATTTGAGCTGAATATATAAATCCATATATTCTATTCTCTCTGATTTCCTTGTTATTATAATCTCCCCAACTTGAAGTAATTTCTCCAATCGCCCCTTTTTTATAACCATATTTAATTAAATTTGTTATATTTTTTTCTGAACGCAAAAAAGAAGGAAAGAGTCGATTGTAATCAATAATTGATGGGCTGACAACTAACGGCAATTTAAATTCTTTAATTTTATCAACAATTGGATGTTTCTCTTTGGTATCATATTTCCAATACATGATAATCAGGTCTTTTGGTAAACCCTCAAGCACTTCCTTATATTTATAAAGAATGTCGTGATATATAATGACTTTATTGTATCCATGTTTCTTAACAATTTCATACACTTTTTTGTAATGTTCTAAATATGCTTGGCTGATTCCTATTTTATCGACATATGATTTAGATGCTCCCTTCCCTACGTCCCAACTTTCATCCGCACCTATGTGAAAATACTCCGATTTAAATACTTCACGTAATTCTCCTACCATATTATCTAAAAGATCGTATATTTCCTCGTTTGCTATGTTTAAACTATTCGAACCGGGAAATTCTCCATACTCCCAGTAATTTTCATCATGAAGGACATTTTCCCAGTGTCCAACTGTTTGAAAAATAGGTATTAATTCTACAAAATGTTTTTTTGCATAATCGAATAAATCCTTTATTTCCGCTTTAGTATAAGCTCCTCTTTCTTCCCCAATATCAGGATATCTATCAAATTTAAACATATCCTGCATATAAACTAAATAATAATGATTAATTTTGAAATGACTAAGAGTTTTAATAAATTTCTTCAAATTTTCAACAGTTGCTGCTTGACCTCTAGAGATATCATCAGAGACTCCCCTTATCTTTAATCTAGGATAATCTATAATAGCCACCTGTCTCAGTAAGATTTTTGTGTTTGTAGAGTTTAGTAGTTGAATTATTGTTTGAATCCCATAATAAATGCCTTGTAAGCAATCTGCTTTCAAAAACATTATCGTACCTTTAGAAAATAGAAAGTAACCCTGATCTATTGCGTTTTGGTTGTTTAGGATACGGCTTAAATCTAGTTGAGGAAAATACGTATCCTTCAAACTAGAAAGCATTTTTTCTATCTTTACTGTATTGAGAGAATTCTTTTCATGTTGTATTGTTAATTTAAATCCTTTTTCATGAAGTTGAAAATGATCGATCAACTGTTCCAAAGCAAACCAATCTTCTTTAGGTATATCAGTTAAAATTAAGGATTTTCCACTGAACTGTAATAAGTGAGAATCTATTAACTTAAAATGAAGTGGTTCCGGAAGTAATGAAATTTCTTCTGAATTTAAAATAGTTTTATTTAAGTTTCTAAAGCAGATTAACATAAATATAAATTATACGAATCAAATAAAAAGATTTATTTATTATTTAGGGGAATTATATGATTTCGACTTTTATGTAATTGAAAAACGCGATCTCAATCTATTCGGTTTAAAAATCTAGATATCCCTCTTATTTCATTAGTATTATGTTTACAGTAACAGAAAAATTATTTATATAGATTCTTCATATAATAAATTGGAAAAACATTGAACTCTTACATGTGTATAC
>JAGXNR010000021.1 GCA_019894875.1 Promethearchaeota archaeon
TGATAATATTGTTGTCCTGGTGTGAATATATCCCAGTTTTCGTCTGCAGAATAATAATAGGCATTATGACCAGAATGCCACATATTATCCATTGAAATCATTGTTTGGTTTGCTAAGAAGTAAGAAAAAGATTTAACAGATTCTTCGGGTAAATCTAGCTGATCATATGTGCGATGAATTAATAAATTTGCTAAAATTCCGAAAAAGTTGCTTTCAGAATATTTATAAATTGATGAATTCGAGTTTGCAAATCCTTTATTGGTAGTATCCCAAAATTCATCGGAACTTATTAGTGAAAACATTTCTTCAATTAAATCTACAGGTTTTTGACTATTAATAGAGATATCGTCAATTTGATCACCTATGTTGTCGATTAATAAGAAAATTGGTAATAAATTATCAATTAAATACCGACTTGTATCTATTGCTTGTCCTGTAGAATTGTCAACAGACTTTATAAAACCATATTTAAATGGTTCACTAGTATCCTCATACCATAAAGGTGTTGATTTTAACTTTAAATAGATATCAAATGTTTCAGTTTCATCAATCTCTGATTTCATTAATGAATTATATATCAACAAATTATCTTCTGAATAGATAGTGTCATCCGTGATTGTTCCATTTACATCTCCCTTCCTATAGTAAGTTTGGATATCTGGATTTAAATTAGATTGATATTTATTTTCGAAAAAGGCACGTACTAAATCAAAGTTTTTGGTGTAAGGATCCTGAAGCATTGAAGTGTCCGTGGCGGTTTTAAGATTATTTGGAATAAAATTATTTAAATTTTCATTTGAATCATTAATATCATCAGAATAATTTAACTGAGTTGCTGATTCATTGAAATTTAAAAAACTCAGAATAAAGATTAAAATAAAGAAAATGGCGAATAGGCTTTTCACAATCTGGTTTTTACGCCTTTTTTTCTTTACAATAGAGTAAAAATTGGAAAAGCTCATTTTATTTTGATTGAAAATATTATTTTTAACAACAGTTTAATTTTTAAATTATATTTTTAAAAAATCCTTCTCTTTAAAATTTTTTCTGAAGAGAATTAACGGATCATAATAAGCAAAAAAATGAAAATTTAGTTTTTTTTCTTGTTTTGTATAGTTTGGGTGAGTTCTGCTATACTTATTCGTATTTGTTCCATTGAATCACGTTCTCTCATTGTAACTGTATTATCATCCAAAGATTCATAATCTATAGTAATACACCATTTTGTGCCTAACTCGTCCTGTCTTCTATACCTTTTTCCTATAGAACCTGCAGCATCAAAAAAAGAACCGATACGGTTTTTTAGCAGTTCTCGATGGACTTTTAATGCTAAATTTCTAATATTTTCTTTATTTCTCACTAAAGGAAACACTGCTACGGTATTAGGGGCTAAATTTGGATCAAGGTTTAAAATTATTCTTCCTTCCTCTACATTAAAGGCGGTTTCAAGCAAAGTGTAAACAATTCTATCAATTCCGAAAGCAATTTCAAGAATCTGAGGCACTTCTTTAATATTAGGGTCAATACCCATACTAACTTCGAAATTTTGCTTAGAATATTCTGCATGTCTTCTTAAATCATAATCTGTTCTGTCGTGTATTCCACAAATTTCAACCCAACCGAACTGTCTTGTTTTAATTTCTAAATCCCATGCGTCATCAGCATAATGTGCCCGTTCATTTAATGAATGCTGCCTAAATCGAATTACTTTCTCGGGTATGCCTAATATCTTCGTTAAATAATATCCTATATAAAGACAATAAGCATAAGCTGGTTTTTTAAGAATTTTATTTAAGATAGCCTCATTGAGTGATATGAATTTTGGAATATCAATACCGTTTTCTTGTAATTTCCAGTCTAATAATGGTAATTTGTTATTTTTAATCTCCTCATAATCCTCAAATTCCATTTCTTGATGCTTACTAATAAACATTTGAAGCTCAAATTGGTCAAATGCCCTCATCCGTAGAACTCCTTGCCTTGGAGAGATTTCATTACGATAAGCTTTTCCATATTGGAATACTCTTATTGGATATTGCCTTCGTGCATCTTGATCTAATCGATTAAAAAGTAAATATGTGGTAGTAGCTGTTTCTGGGCGCAGATAGGCAGTTGCATTATTCCCCACAGATGTTTTTAGCATTAAATTATATTCTTCAATTTTAGAGAAACTAGTTTCGCATTTTGGGCACACTAATTCATGTTTCTTAATTAACATCTCCATCTCATCAAATGATAAACCATCAATCATAAGATCAGGAAGATTTTCTTGAAGGAATTTATCTACCCGATATAAAGTACTACATTTTTTGCATTTTAATACAGGATCAATAAATCGTTCTAAGTGTCCGGAAGCCCTCCATACAATTTCAGGCATAATTGTAGGACATTCAACCTCTCCGAATCCAAAATAACGTAATTCACGCCTGAATAGACTAAGTATATTATTTTTAAGTGTCATTCCCGCTGGACCATAGGAATAAAAGCCCGCTAAACCGCCATAGATTTCTGGAGAAGGTCCCCATATGAATCCCCTTCTCTTCACCAATGAATTAAAAGTATCAATAGAATCATCAACTTTCATATTGTTTATAAGAAGTATTAATAATATTTGTATTTTAAGATATTACATGTAAATTAAAATAAATTTTTATAATAGGAATATAATAATATTATTATATTTTTTTCAAGATTAAAAAAATTGATAAATTATGTTAAATCAAGATTTCCAAAACCTTGGCTTCTGGGAAGCAATAGAGATGGGTCTCTATTTTGTGATTGTAGGTTACTTTTTCCTCCTATTTTTCTACTTCCTTTTCATTAGATATAGAACTTCAAAGAAGCTGTATTGGTTATTTTTTAGTCTGTTTTTCTTATTTTTTGGCGTTGCAAGGGTATTTTTCATTGTATATTATTTTTTCGCTCCAGAAGTTGCCGGAACGGATGTTGAAGTTGTAGCCTTTTTGATGCTAAACTATCGCTTAGCTACGTTTTTTACTTGGATAGGAACCGCTTGTGCTGTTGGAGTTCTAGGTATTCTCTTATTTCCCCCGGAGACACAAAAAGAGAAAGAAGGAGAAAAATCAATTAAAGAATGGTTTAAAAATAGAAAAAACATTGAGTTATTGGTACGGATAGGTTTATTTGCCCTCCCGATTATAATCGGAATTCTCGCTTTAACATTACCAGATGGTTTATTTATGGACCCAGATTTCCTAACTCAATATACTATACCAGATAATATAGTTTCAATAACAATAGGATCATGGGAATATCCTTTAGGAAGATTTTTGTTTAATTTCATCTTTATGCCTTTGTTTCTTGCATTAATCCCATTTATGTTTCTATATCTTGCTTGGAAAACATTTGGGGTGTTAAGGAAATCTTATGCTTTAAACGCTATTGGCTTCCTTCTTTATTTTATCGGAGGAAGAATATTACAAGGTGCATTAGATGTAGCAACATTACCTCATTTTAGAGCGGTAATGCCCCCATTAATAATATTACTAGCGCTTCTTATTTTAGTAATTGCAAATAATTATGAACAACTCAAATAAAAGAGTTTTTCTTCTTATTCTTGCACTTATTTTTTATCTAAGATTGATTTATTGGGAGTAGTAGAAACAATTAGAAACCAATTTTTGATTATTTATGGAAAAAAAGATTAAAATTTAAAACTGAATCTCTTTAAATTTAATATAGAGAGAATAATTTTATTAAGATAAGAATTTAAAAGTAGGAGAAAATCATTGTCAGTACATGGAAACCAATATCTATTACCTTTTTTTATGAATAAAATTACAAAGCGATCAATTATTCAGGGAAATGATGAATTAGCTCTATCATTTTACCTTTTAACTAAAGATGTGGGAAAGAATGAGAAGATCATTTCATTTTCAAGACTCCTCTGGCCAATATTAAGTATACAAGGAGTCCTTAGCACACATATCATGTTAGACGGGTTAAATATTTTTGGTAAGAGTGGTAAATTTTCAAATCCACCGCGTCAACCCTTAATTGGTCATATTCTACGAAATATTGAAAATAGAACAAAAATAGAAGAATTGAATACATTAATTGAAATTTTAACCTATAAAGATATAGAAGCAGAAGAAATTGGGGAAGGAGAGGAATCTGAATATCACACACTCAAAATAAATGGTTTAATAAACCCAGAATTTCTTAAAACCCTAACCGCTATAATTCATTTAATCGAATATAAACCAATCGTGGATTATACAGTTTTAGATCATAGTATTACTACAGAAATGGCTCTTGATATTTCAGAAAATTACCGGGAAATAGTAAACATGATGAAAGGTAATGCTTATAGATGGAAGTCTCAAACAGAACTGATAGAAAAAGAAGTAGGAAAATGGCTTGTAGATTTAAATGTACAGTTAAAAGATCTTGAAACACGATATTCTAGTCAAATCCATAAAGCCTCTTCTACAATTGACCCAACTCAATCGGATTACCAGGTGAAATTAGAACAAGATAAAATTGAGCAATGGAGTGTTGAAGAAAAAAAAAAACTTATTGAAAATATTTCTACTTTATTTAAAACTGTCGAAAGGAGTCTTGAAGAGGTGATTAAGAAAAACAAATTCTTTGTGAGTGGTGATTCATTAAAGAGTAGAGTATTTGAGGACATTATCCCTCACTTTTCTAATCACTTTAATTATCTAAAAAGTGAAGGAATAAAATTTCTAGAGTCAATTGAAGCTCTTAACCAGAGATTTATTGGGATAAAAGAAAAGAGTAAACAAATAGACGGGGAAGCAAATATAAGAATAAAACAATTTAACGAATCATTGAATTTAAAATTGAAAGATAGAGATAAATTGTTAACGGAGTTCCAGAATGAAAAACAAGTAAAAGTTTCTGATTTGGCGAATTTAAAAGAAAAGATTGAAAGTTTGTTCAAGAAAATGAAAGAAATCATCGATAATAAGCAGAAAATATGCTTACAAGATGCTCAAGAGCTAATTGAATGGTCGTTGAATGATAATCAATCAGAGTTATTTTCTAGACCAATACAATGGATTTATATGCCTATTTATGCCATGTTCATTGAGAATGATGACACCATGGAAGAATATATGAACGTTGTTTTTCCCGGTTATGTAACAAACACTCCGGATAACATTTATGAATTCATTTCAGACACTGTTGTGAATCTAAAAAACATATTGAGCGAAAAAATAGAAGATAATATGGCTGTTAGATCAAATTTCGAATTTTCTTCCGAGAATAAGAATTTAATGAAAGATACAAATCTCCAAAAGAGAATTCAGTTAGGTCTTTCAAAGTTGAAAGAGAAATCCCTCATCAACGAGGATATTGAGAGGATAATTCGAGAAAACCTTAATTTATTACACTAAATATTGAAATTAATATTTTTTTATAATGCCAATCTCTAAACAGGAACATCAAACGAAACTAGATCTTAAAAAGAGAAGAATTAGAGCTTTTTTTCTCTCAATCGAGAAAAAGAAAAAAAAAAAAGAAGTGATTGATGAATCCGTAGAAGAGTTATATGAAGATGGGATGACTTATATCCAAATGAGACTCCCTGTAGATAAAATCACTGAAGCCTTTGAAAATAAGTTAAAAGATAAAGTTGAACACAATATAATAAAAGCAATAATTCGTAAAGCAGAAAGGGGGGATCTTGATTCTTTAAAAAATATCTATAATCGAGCTTGGTTAACAAGTAATACACCATTTCGACCAATAACAAAAACAGATCTACTAAAAATCCTTGAAGCTCCTGATACTGTTTTTCTCATTGCAAAAGTTTATGGTATTGATGCTGCTTTTGTTCTTCTTGATTTTGAGGGAGAGAATAAAGAATTTGCGGTGATTGCGGCATTAGCGGTTCTCCCAAGATTCCAGAGACGAGGGTTGGGAAAAATATTAGGTGTATACATCTGGAATTTCTTAAAACAAAATTATAATAATGTTAAAGAAATTAGAGCGGAAGTCTATAAAGATAATAAAGTATCATTCGCGTTCATCGAAGGGATTGGTTTTGAGGAATATGAAAGAAGAGTTTATAGAAAAGAAGATTTTGAAATTGAAACTAATGATTAATGGAGCACTATTAATAGTCAATTACATCATTTACATTATTTAATGACTTTATTTTTTCATTAATCAATTTAGACATCTTTTCATCTTGGAGTTCTTTATAATAATCTCTAGCTCTTTCTAGATTTACTAACGCTATGTCAGTTATACCCCGATTAATATAAAGGTCTCCTAGTTTAAGAAGAGTATCAGCAGCTTCTTTAACATAATGCAGGTCTTCATACATTTCTAAGGATTCTTCAAAATATTTTATCGAATTTAATTTATCTAATTTAGAATCCAAAATAATTGAACCAATATTAAATTTAATGTCAGCACATTTCTTATTATCCCCATATTTATAATAAATATCATAGGCCAAATTGTAATATTCAATTGCTTTTTCATTGCTTTCATTTATAGTATACATCTCTGCTAAAGATTCTAAAACATTTCCTTCAAAAATGTTATCGTTAATACTGAATATTCTTATAGCATTAAGACTATTTATTAAACAATTTTCTGCTTCTGACAGGTTTCCCCATAACAAATACAATTTTCCGAGATAAAGAAGGCACTCCCATTCTAATGTCGAACGAATATAAATAGTGGTAGTATCTTTTAAACTTTCGATTAAATCAAAAGCACGATTTAAATATTCGTAGGCAAGATCAAAATCTTCTCCCTGCTTAAAATATAATTTTCCAAATTTAATCTCATTCGATATAACTCCATAGATATCATCATTCTGTTTGAAGAATTCTGCATTTTTAGATAAAATTCTTCCCACTCGATCGTAATCTCTTAATAAATAAAGAACTTCAACTAAATTACTAGAAGTTTTAACTTCCTCAAAGATCAAGTTTTCTTGCTTTGACAATTCAAGAGCTTCCTGATAATATTCGTATGAATGCTCTAGATCCTTAATAAGATAATAGATATTTCCAAGATTATTTAAAACTTTGATAACTCTTTGATTATCACTTACATCTTTTAGTATTTCAAGAGATCTATTAAAATGGTATATTGCCTGATCAAAAAAACCAATGTCTTCTTGAATTAATCCGATTTCATTATGGCAAATAGCCATATTAAATACATCATCTTCATCTTCAAAATTCTTTAAGGCAAATTCAAGGTTTTTTAAAGCATTAGGCAAATCTCTTATTTTATAGTACAAACTGGATTTTTCCAGAAATAAAGAACCGGGGATAGGATCTCCTAGAATTTCTTTCCTTTCTAAGATCTCGTCAATTTCTTTAATGTTTCGTTCTATTTGTTTATCCCTGATAATAATTTCTTCATAATTTTCATCTTCCTCGTCCAATTGTGGAAGGAAAAACTCGGAATCATCATACCGAGTCCTCAGACGCCCATTTGCTACAGTTTTAAGGTTAGATAACAATGGCTTATTACAATTTGGACAATAGGGATATTCATCCTCAATTAAAACATTACAGTAAGGACAATTTTTCATGGGCGTTAATATTTAATATGATTACTTGTGAAAATCTTTGATTAAAAAGAGAAAATTACTTTATTTATAATTATTTAGTAGTTTTTAATTCTGTTTAATAACAAGTGCAAACTCTTATTCTTTACATTAGCAATCTTAGGAAATCCTTCTATTTTCGGATGTAATCTATTTTGAAGAGTGGTAATTAGTATATAGGATCAGTATCTTTTACCGTTAAGGAGGATTAAAACAGGTTTTTAACTATTCCATAAAAATTGAAAAATAATTATTGATATTCCTTCAATTCAAGATACCTCGACTCATTTATTTTAATATAAAAAGAAATAAAAAAGAACAATTTTTCCATTATTGAAAACAAACATAAGAAGTGAAAATAAATGGACACTAAACTATTTAAAAGAACATATCCTTTCATTTGTGGCTCTTGTGGAGAATTTGCTCATACCGAACATGATTATTGTGATAAATGTGGAAAACAAAATTCTTTAAGAAAAGCCGAGAAAGGAGATTATAAAAATCATCACGTTTAAATTTGGTTGTATTATATTAAAGCATTTGATCTTAAAGATAATAACGAATATTGGCTTATAGAAAAAATTTCGTTTAAATGTGACTAAATTTTTTAAAGAAATTTTTAGATATTATTAAAATGATGAAGCATACACTATTATATAAAAATTAAAAAAATGTTAGGATAAGATGGAAAATAATGAGTGAACATATTACTACAAAATCAGAAAATGGTGTTCTTCATATTATTTTTAACAGATCAGAGAAAAGAAATGCTCTTACAAGAGCAATGTATGCTGGAATAGCTGATAGTATAGACAAGGCTGAAAAGGATCCAAATATCAGAGTTATGTTAATTTACGGTAATGGAAAATGTTTTTGTGCAGGAAATGACTTGAAAGATTTTCAAGATCTGGATTGGGGAGGAAATCCTACTAGAACAACGGTAAGTTGGACAGAAATGATTCTTTCTGCTAAAAAGCCAATAATTGCTGCCGTACATGGATATGCCATTGGCGTTGGTGTCACCATGTTATTACACTTCGATTTAGTATATGCAAGTACTAGTTGTAAATTTCAGTTCCCATTCGTAAACCTAGGCTTAGTACCTGAATTCGGTTCAACTTTTAACTTACCAGCCTTGATAGGATACCAACGTGCTGCAGAGTTGTTCTTTTTTGGAGATTGGTTTACCGCAGAGGAAGCTGAGAAAATGGGAATGATTAACAGAACTTTTTCAGAGAGTGAATTGATAGAAAAAGTTATCGTATTAGCTGAAAAATTAGCTGAAAAACCACCAGGAGCTTTAAGAAAAACTAAGGAGTTAATTAAAAAACACTACTTGGGAAATCTTTCGAAATTAATGCCTGAAGAAGGAGCAGAATTCGTACGAAGTCAGAAATCCCCAGAAGCTCAAGAAGCTTTTAAAGCTTTTTTTGAACGTCGAAAGCCTGACTTTACTAAATTCGAATAATTATTTTAATCCTTCTTTTCTTCATATTTTCTTAATTCCTCAATAATATCTTTATCTTGTAAACCAAGTGATTGTAATAAGACGTGTAATTGAATTTTTGCATTTTCGGCCTTATTTTTTTTTGCTATATGTAGTGCTTTAATAAATTGATTCTTTGCTTCTTTTTTTTCGCCTAGATAAAAGTAGCATTCTCCTACATAGCTTAGACCCTTTAAAATTAACTCTGAATAATTAGAATCAATTGCTCTGTTTGTTCCTTTTTTAAAATACCTTAACGCTTCTTCTATGTTGTCATTTTTCTTTTGGAGAATTCCTAAGTTAAAATAGGAAGTAATGATTCCTTTATTGTCATTAAGCTCTTTAAAAGCTTTCAACGTTTTTTTATATAATTCAAAAACAACATCCCATTGTTCAGTTTTCTCATGAATGTTAATCAAATTCCCCAAACAGTCTAAGAAGTTATAAAGGTCGTTGTGATCTGAACAAATAGCACTACAATCTAAAAAGATATCACAGGCATCATCCAACTTATTTAGTTTTATATAGTTATTCCCCATTCCTTTTAAGCAAGTAATCTGTTCTAGAATTTGATTCAATTCTTTATATATATTAAAAGCCTTTTCGTAGAGTTCAATTGATTTAGAATACTCACTTTTTTCAAAAAATAAAACTCCCAAGACGCCATATACCGCTGCTTGACCTAGTCTATCTTTTTGTTTTTTAAAATGATCAAGGCATATAATATAATTATTTTCTGATGCTTCATACTTTTTTAATTGTAATTGTATTAGAGCGATATCAGTAAGTTCCTTGATATAATTTGCATCCTTCCCTATTTTTTCCATTGCTTTTAAATTTTCTAACTTGTCTTCTAAAATCCGATTTAACTCTTCTTCGGTTAACTCTCTCTCATTTTCAATCATAAGGGAAAAAAAAGTATTGTTTTTTTACAAAACTTAATATCTTATAATAATTTTTCCAGAATTTCTGCTGAAGATCTGACGAAATCAGGACATAAGGTTTTAAATAAATTATTTTCAATTGCATGTCTCTTACCTTCAGGAGTATTAACATCACAATCAAGTAATTTATTACACGTAGTTGAACCATTGATGCTAATAAAATTATCCATATAATCTTTCACTATTCTATATGTTTTTTCTTTAGAATCCATGTCTTCAATTTTGGTTCTTCCATACTTCAATCCAATAACCATAATTGCGCCTGTCACTGCACCACAAGTTCCTCCTAAGCCGCCCATACCACCACCAAAACCAGTAGCCATCTTCAACGCTAGCTCTCTACCTAAACCGAAGTCTATACCATAAGTAGAAATAATTGCTTGGCTACAAGAAAAACCATCACCAAAACAAGAAACCGCTTTTTCTACTCTCGCCATTTTATATTTCCGTTCCTTAATTATAAATTATTTTTCAAATCTATAAGAATTATAAAATTTCATATCTATTATATATTTAGAGAAGCATTTTTCAGTTTAATTATCAGAAGAAGGTAATCAATATGAAAGTTAAAGCGCGATTATTTGAGAAACTTAGTGATGATAAAGTTCAATGTCATGTATGTGCTAACGAATGTATTATCTTGCCAACTAAAATAGGAATATGCCGGACGAGAAAAAATATTGATGGAGAATTGTATACTCTAATATATGGATCACTAATTTCTTCTGGAAGCTTAGATCCAATTGAGAAAAAACCACTTTATAATTTTTGGCCCGGAGCAACGGCTTATTCAATTGCATCGATAGGTTGTTCTTTTCGATGCCAAAATTGTCAAAACTGGTCAATTTCCCAAGCGAATCCAACAGAAGATGGAAAGAGTGGTTTCTATGAACTTAAGGGATATGAAGAGAAAGGGATGCCCTTATTTGAGATGACACCAGAAGAACTAGTAAAAAGAGTGATAAAAAGTGGTGCAAAAGCTTTAGCCTATACTTATAATGAACCATTAATTTGGCATGAATGGATAATTGATACTGCAAAATTACTGAAAGAGAAAGATATTAAAACTATTTTAGTTACAAATGGATTTTCTACTCCTGAAGCATCTAAAGAATTGATAAAAGTAGGAATTGACGCAGCAAATATAGATATAAAAGCTATGGAAGATGAATTTTACAAAAAAATCTGTGGGGTTAAATCTGTTCAACCGGTTTTAGAAACAGCTAAATTTTTTAAATCTAATGGCATGCACATTGAAATTACAAATTTAATCATCCCTGATTTAAATGATAGTAAAAAAAATATAGAGAAATTATGCAACTGGATAGTAGAAAATTTAGGGAAGGATACTCCTACTCATTTTTCTGCCTATCATCCCGATTTTAAAATGCCTTCTCCGAAGAGAACATCATATGAAACTTTAGATAAGGCTTATAAAATCGCTAAAGATGCAGGATTATATTTTCCTTATATAGGTAATATAAATCATGAACAAGGGAGTAATACCTATTGTCCGCATTGTGGTTATATATTATTGGAAAGGAAAGGATATAGCTTCAAAAAAATTAATATTACAGATAACGGAAAATGCTCCGTGTGTTCCTATGATTTAAAAAATGAAATAGTTGGAGAAATTAATAAATCCTCTTCTCATAGATTTACTTTTTCTTAAAACAAAAGAAAAGAAAAAAAATACTTATTAGAAATATCCTGAAATTGAAACTCCAACTACTAATAATAAGAATCCTTGAATAAGACAGAAAGCAGCGACAATAAACGCTAATGGAGGCCATGATAATGCTTTTGAGATTGCCATTACTCCAGACATGTAGAATTTTGCTGTAAGAGCGATAATCGCAAAGATAACTATAAATATTATTACTAATAATATCTTTGGATCAATAAATACCGCGATAACTTCTACTAGTTGTTGGGGGATTGCTAGTGCTATTATAGCCACAATTAAACTAGCAACCAATAGACCAATAACACTTGCGATAGGAAGATCATTTATAGGTTTTAAAAAGGTAAACATCCCAAAGACGATTAGAATAATTGCAGTAAAAACGCTCTTACCTGCTGTGGGATTTAATAGAGCAAAAGCTGTGCTTGGTGGTACATCAAGAATCAGCTCTCCAACTCCGCTCAATATGCTGAAAATTCCTACAATAAAGCCGAAATAAGTTAAGATTTTAAGAAATTTAGTAACATCAAAATCCCAGGTTTCAACTTTCCGTTTTTTGAAAGATCCTCTCCTTTTTGTCTCGTATATTGCGTAAATTATCCAAATAATACCAAGAAGTAAAAGGAAAAATCCTCCCCATTGTGATAAAGGTCGTAAAATATTTTCTGTAAAATCAAATTGAAAAATCAATTATTTTCACTCTTAAATGGAAATTTAGATTTGTTATTATATTGTATAAACAAACTTAAAAATATATTTCAAAGGGAGTCCAATGATTACTTTTTAAAAGATTTAATATTTATTTGAGAAATGAAATAGATTTCTTGATGTGATCTAAATAAACACCAATTTCCTCTTCTTTTTTACGTTCACTCCAAGAATATTCCTTAGCCATTAATTTAGCAACTTCTTTCGCTGCCAAAGACACTCTTTTATGACTAATCCAAAGAGACATCTCAGTTCGACGGCAAAAAACATCAATCAGATGTGGGGTTAATTCGTTTCTTAGACAATATATAATTTCTGCGTTAATGAAGTTATTTTCTTCAACAATTTTTTCCTTTAGAATTTCTTCTTCTTGTATAATTTTAAGAATATTTAAAGCTCCCTTACCATATTGCTGATAAAGATGGTCAGCAATATCTTCTTCTAATTGAATCTGAGAATTTTTCAATGATTTTAGCCAATCTTGTTTATTCAAACTTATTATATATGGTTGTTTAGAAAAATTCTCATCTCTTTTGATATTTGGAAATAGGTCTTTTCCAGCTACTTCTTTAAATAAATCTTCTGCCATACTTCGAAAAGCTGTTAATTTTCCCCCTGTTATTGACACCAATCCATCTTTTGAGAAAAAAATAATATGTTTTCGGGAGATTTCACTCTCAGATTTACCTTTCTGCATAACTAACGGTCTAATACCAGCATAAGTTGAGAGAATATTATCATACCCTAATTCAGCGTTAGGAAAATAATGTTTAACAGATTCTATTAAATAATCTGCATCTTCTTTTTTACAAAAGGGTGTCGCTAAATCACCTTGATAATCTGTATCTGTAGTTCCGATTATTGTGAAGTCTTTATCTCGTGGTAATACAAAAAAAGCTCTGTCATCAGAAATAGAACGAATAATAGTAGCCATATTGTTTTTAACATGTTCCCTTCTAAATTGTAAGTGAACTCCTTTCGTGGGTCTTATAAGTGGTTTAGGAATATCATCAGGATAATTTTCTATCAAGTTATCTGTCCAAATCCCTGTAGCATTTACTACTAAAAATCCCTTTATTTCAAAACCAACATTACTCTCTAAATCCTCGCATTTCACTCCTATAATTTTACCTTTATCCTTAATATATCCTGAGATTTTACAATAGTTAATGACATCCGCTCCTCTGATCACGGCTTCCTTAATAGTTTCAATGGTTAATCTCGCATCATCAATGTTATTATCGTAATATACCGCTCCGCCTTTATTTCCCTCTTTAATAAATTCTGGTTCAAGTTTAACAATTTCCTCAGGGGAATACCATTGATGATTTTTATAATTTTTAAATTCAGATTTATCTTCACCTAAAAAATCGTACATTTTGCACGCACCAACTACATCTCGCTTTTTATATTTCCCTCCCTCTAGTGCCACAAATAAAAATGGGATAGGTCTTACTAAATGGGGGATGTGATTCCTCATCCAATTTCTCTCTGTTGTAGATTCTCGCACTAAATCTATATCTCCATGCCCTAAATATCGTATGCCACCATGTGCGAGTTTTGAACTCCTTGATGATGTCCCTGCAGCAAAATCTTGCATGTCAATGCACGCAACATTTAATCCTCTTAAAGTTGCTTCTCTCGCAATTCCTGCACCAGTAATGCCTGCACCTATTATTATAATATCATATTGATTATTTTGTAATCTATTAATTATATTATCGCGATTTTTATAATTCCAATTTTGATCAAATAACTTTTCAACTAATTCTGTCATTTCTATCAAATATTTAAAGTGATTGTTTCGTAATTAAAGTTATTTTGATTTTCATTTGTCTTGATTAGAAATAATAAATTTCTTATAATATATTATCACTGACTTTGGGGATTATTTACCAATTTTCAGATGAATGTTCTAATTAGCATAATGTAATTATAAGTTAAGACGAAAGTTTAAAATGAAGTTTTTTTACTAATTTTGAGTTAGAAACATCTAAAATCACATAGTAGAAAGATGGTAAAATGAAGAAAAAAGGAATTCTCATTGTTGATGATGCAACCTTTGTAAGAGTTAGACTTAAAAAAATCATCGAAAAAATGGAGTTCGCTGAGGTTATAGGAGAAGCTTCTAAAGGAGATGATGCAGTTTCGTTATATAAAGAATTAAAACCAGATTTAGTAACAATGGACTTAGTTATGCCTAATCGAGATGGAATTCAAGCTATCGAAGATATATTATCATTTGATCAAACTGCCAAAATAGTCGTTGTAAGTGCAATGGGTCAGAAGCTTTCGATTGAAGAAGCTATAGAAAAAGGAGCTAAAGAATATATTAAAAAACCATTCAATGATGATGAAGTTTTCGCTATAATTGCACGAGTATTAAAAAATAAAAAGAAATAATCTTCTACTTTTCTGAAAAAAACTAATCGGATTAATCACTCATTTTGAATAGCTTAAGAGGAAAAATCAAATTTACTAAATTATAATCTGTGCTTTTTTAGATCTTCTTCAAATATGATAATTAGATTTTTAATAATTTTTGTAAGATAAGAGGCATTGAATAAACATCATAGTAATTATGTTCAATACACTCTTTTATTAATCCAATATATCTATCAGGATCCTTTTGGTATTTTTTATAGCAGATAGGCACCATACTACTAGGAAGCTCATTTTGTCTTCTCAAATTAAGAAGTTTCTCTTCAATATTTGTAAGGGTATATCTATCAAACAATCCTTTAAATTTTCGACGACAAATGTAATACAGGTCTATATGATGGAACTTTGAATTGCTTATTTCATAGGGGGTATCATTTTCAGAGATCATAGGATTTTCATCAAAATAATATAGGAAACGATTTGCAATGTATGGAATATCGAACCCTTTTCCATTATACGAGACAAAACTCTTAAAGTTAGGGAGGATTTCATTTTTTAAGTGTTCACAAATTGCTATTTCCTCTTCTAAACTACGAGCAAAAAATAAATGTATCTCGTATTTCTTATTTCTAAAAAATCCAATGCCTACAATTATCATTGCATTATCATGTAATCCTAGTGTTTCGATATCGAGAAAGAGTAAATCCTCAATATTGAAACAAAAACAAACATCTAAATCATCAATATATCGATTTTTAACTAGATTTTCATAATCTTTTTTCTCTATTAATTTTAAAATGTAATTGGCAGACTCCCAATATCTCAGATTTAGGAATTTCAGGTCTTTTATTGTTCTTATTCCTCTACCTTTTAACCTGTTTTCTATAAATTCACCAATACAATGAACAGTTTTCAGATTTTTTAATAGCTTTTTTTTTGTATGATAAAGATTTAATTTGAAAGGAAAGGTATCTTCTTGCCAAATCAATTCCATAAATTCCCCCATTTTATTTTTAATGATTTGATGATTTTCTTGATATAATTCTTCTAATTTCTTACCCCGATATTGCTCGATCAAATGGGTGATATCAAAACTTTGAGTATCGTATGAAGCCATTATCTAAATTATTATGTCAATATATTTAATAACTTATTCTCTTAAGGTTTATAATAAAACTAATAAAGGATTAGAAAATAGAGGGTGAATGTTATTTTAAAAATTTAGTGATTACTAAGAGATTAACATCAATAGTCGATTCTTGGTATGACGTCCTCTGCTTCTCCTCGAGTAGGTTTATATTTAAAGAACCTTCGTGATTCACTATCCTCTAAAACATAATTTGAACCACCACCGTGAAGCATACAATAAGGATCTAGCAACCCAATTTCATTAGCATACTGACGAGTAAATCCACGTCCTCCCAGAGTTCGGAAACAATGTATAGCACTTTCAAATCCTAATTCCGTAGAGCTAATTTTTAACCCCATCGCATTAGCTGCCATCAATTTTGAATTTGCTAATTCTGGATGTTCATCCATTTGTCTTGCATATTGAATTAAAGCTGAAAACATTAAATTCAATTCCCGTATTTTTTTAGAGAGAGGAAAACGGATGACTTGATATTGATGCAATCTTTTTTCAAATTGCATACGTTGAAGAGCATAGGCGTGAGAATAAAGCAATTTTTTCATGGCATCTCCAAGAGCTTCAGCACTTATGACCAAACGTTCTTCAGTTAATTGGTGGAAAGCAATATCAAGTCCATGTCCGTGAAGCATATTTTTCTTTGGAAGTTCTACTCTATCAAAGATTAAACGACTGACAAATGCATCGGTCATTCCATAGGTTCTTACTCTGGTACTTCGTAAATTTTTTAACTTCTGATTTTCTGTGTCAACGATTACAGCACCTAATTGCCCATTATCTAATCTTCCATATACAACCATATAATCTGCGATCATTCCATTAGTGATAAATAATTTCTTACCTTTTGCAATTAATTTGTTATCCTTTTCATATAATCTCATCTCCATTCTAAAGATATCCGAACCCGCATTAAATTCGGTCATTGCTGAAGCACCAATTAGACCATTTTTAGCAACCGGTATTAAAAATTGCTCCTTTTGCCACTCATCAGAAGCATAATTTACGGGATTACAGTAAAGTGTACCCCCTGCTAGCCGTCCCATCTCTATGCTATAATTACCCGCGATATATCTTTCACTGTAATCGCTCCACCTCCCCCCACAAATAGCAAATGCTATAAGTGCATTCCGTACTATTCTTCCCACTTCGTAATCTTCACTATTTAGAATTGTAGAATAATATCCATTTTCAGCCAGTTTCTTCATAATACTTATAACAATGTCTCTTTTTTTGTCTTGAGTTGGTTCTTCAACTAAATAATTCAAATCTTCCAACTTTCTTAATTCTGGATCAAGTTCTTTCTCTATAAAAGCGTATAAATCAGCTAAAAACTCCTTTTCCTTATTATTAAGTACCGGATTGCTTAATAAGTCTAATTCAGGGACATATCTTATAATTTCAATTGGTTTAAATTCTGTAATTCTTGTATCCATAATTCATCATCAAAAATTTTGAGCAGTATTTGAAATTTTTACAATATTATTTAAAACTGAATTTTAAATAAAGCTTTACCTTGATCAGTAAATCTTTTGGTTCGTCAACTTATTTTACTTGAAGGAAGATTTAATAAAATACTACGGTTATTTGAAGTAGGATTTTTTTCCCACTTCTCACCTTCAGTTTTAATTAGTAATCTTTTAATCAAAATAAAACATAACAATAAAATATCAAGTTTCATAGAAAACTAAATTCTAAATAAAATAAAGATATGAAACTCTAAAAAGTGATGGTTATATGATTAAGTTTAGCGATAAACAATTAAAAATCCCAAAATTAATGCGTCCAGTTTATTTAGCTACCGTTGGAATGTCAAAATTTGACAGGGCTTTCCCCGAAACTCGAACGGAAGAATTATGCATTCAAGCATTAACCGCAGCAGCAGATTTTGTTAACATGACTCCAGCTGAGTTAAAACAATATATACATACTTGTTATTATGGTCATTTTGCTGATCATTTTGGAGATCAATTACTAGGGGAATCTTTAATTCACGACAGGCTTGGTTTAGATCCTTTGGGTAATATTGGGGTGAAAACTGGTGGTGCCACAGGAGGTTCTACTATGTGGGAGGCTGTTAAAGCAGTAGCTTCAGGATATAGTGATTGTGCTCTGGCTTTAGGATGGGAAAGAATGGATGAAGTACCAACTGATGAAGGTAATCATCTTATTTCTTGTGCGGCAGATAAAGATTGGGAAACACCTCTTGGGCATATTTATACAGGATATTATGCTGTAATGGCTCAGAGATACTGGAAAGTTTTTGGGAAGGAAGAAGACTCTTTTCGGAATACAATGGCCGAAATTGCTGTTAAAAATCGGGGATATGCAAGAATGAATCCTCATGCTCAAGGACCAATGAAGATAACAGTAGAGGATGTTATTAATTCTCCTATTGTTGCATATCCACTTCGTGCATTGGATTGCTGTTTAATGAGTGTTGGTTCTGCGTGTGGAATAGTGTGTGACGAAAAAACAGCATATCAAATTACTGATAATCCTTTAAGAATCTATATTGCTGCGGGCAGCCATACATTAAGAGTCGCAGATCGCCGTAATATGAGTATCCCTCTTTTACCTAATGAATCAAAGGGTCAGTATGACGATTTGGGAAAAAGATTTCCTGGTGGTGACCGTTATCCGGGATTCTCAAGCTTCTTAGCAGCGCGAATGTCTGCTTATTATGCCTATAATATGTCTGGTGTCGTTGATCCGAGTGAAGATCTTGATGTAGTTGAACTTCATGATGCTTTTACTATAAGTGATATTCAAACTTATGAAGATATAGGGATCAGGCCTTACGGTGATGGAAGAGATTATATTGAGAGCGGGGATGCATATGTAATTAACCCGAATACTAAGAAACCAGGGAAATTGCCTAGTAACCCATGTGGTGGTTTAATTGGATGTATGCATGCTGTAGGAGCAACGGGTCTTATGCAAATTGCTGAGATTGGATATCATATTTGGAATCGATGGGATGAAATACATGAACCAAAAGAAAAATGGGAAGCCTTTAATCGAGAAAAACCTAAAGATTGGACAAGCCTGCAAGTAAAAGGGGCAAAACGTGGTCTAGCAATAAGCCATGCAGGGGTTGGTTCTCATGTTACTTGCACTATCTTAATGGATCCAGATAAATTAATAAAGGAGGACTAAAAAAATGCCGAAAAAAGAAGAGGAAAAAGGATTTGTTGATGTCGTCAATGGAAGATACAAACCTAAAGGTGTATTTCACATACCAGAAGCGAACCAACCAATATTTAATAAGGATACAGGTAAACTAGCGGGGATTACAAATCCAAGAGATATGACTTATATGCACTCCTATGGGGGAGAAGCACCGTTTTTTGAGAATCTAAGTAAAGGCAAACTAATGGCTACGAGATGTGACAATAATAAGTGTGATTCGAAAGGTTCGGTTTATATGCCCTTTCGAATATATTGTCCAGATTGTCTAAGAAAAGCTACAATAATAGATATGACAGAAACCGCCAAAAACACTGCAATAATTCATTCTTATATAATAACTCATCGATCTGGAGCTTATAATTCACTTTCTCTACCAATTAAATTTATA
Organism: Promethearchaeota archaeon; assembly: GCA_019894875.1. Next base: position 19,493 of record JAGXNR010000021.1, read on the forward strand.
AATATCGAATTCGACACAGTGGTTACAATTTTAATGAGTTATCTTTCAGTTGGTGAACCAGAAATTGGAAAACGTGTAATACCCATTTTTAGGACGAAAAATCCTACTTATACTATTACGGATTTATCCTTTGTTCTCGAAGGTACATCGGAATCTGAGCTTCCTGAAGGTTTTACATTTTAATTATGTATATCTATTTTTTTTTCTTTTTTTTTATATTGATACAATTTCATTCTATTCCTAATTAAAAATCAAAAAGTAAAATAAAAAAAATTTAAGAACAGACTTTAAATATTATTGTAGCAAATTAAAAATTTTGCGTGTTTCATCTGGGGTTGCTACTTCTCTTCCCGCAAGTTTTGCTACTTTTGCGGCCCACTCTACTTGCTCCCATGATCCTTTTGCTAGTCTTCCACTTGGAACGCGAATATTATCCTCTAATCCTACACGAATATGTCCTCCCATAGCTGCCGCACATAAACCTGCTCTAAATTGATCTTTTGCTACTCCGCACACACTCCACGAAGATCCAGAAGGCATCAAATTGAGAAAACCTGCTAAACTCTGATAAGAAAATGGAACACCGCCTAAAGTTCCAAATACAAATTGGAAATGAAGTGGTTTTTCAAATAAATCTTCTTGTTTATTAAGGAATAATATGTTATACAATCCTCCAAAATCATATACTTCTAATTCGGGTTTTGTTTTAGCTTTTTTCATTGCTTCAGCAAGAGTTTGAATAGTAAGGAAAGTGTTTTTGAATATCCCATCTGCATTTGCAACAACTTCTCCAGTTTTAAAATTCCCAATGCCAAAATTCATCGAGTTTGTGTTTAATGAGGCAATTAGGGGTTTGAAAGTCTGAGTTGGAGCAACTCGTTGCTCAAGCGTAAGTCCTACTGAGCTTGTTATATTTATTATAATCTCTGGAGCTTTCTCATTAATGTTATCTATTACCGCTTTTATTTGATTTAAATCAGGAGTAGGCCATCCTGATTTTTTATCTCTTGCGTGGATATGAACTGTTGATGCCCCAGCATCAAAACATTTTTTTGCTTCAACCCCAAACTCTTCTGGAGTATAGGGAACTGCTGGATTCTGTTCTTTTGTTGTCGCAGATCCAACTAGAGCAACACTTATTACTAGTTTATTTGATAAATCTTCTGTCATAATCAAATCATAAAAACATTTATATTAGCTTTTTATTGATTAATGTAACATTTATTACTACAAATAATATTTCTTACTAATATTTTACTTAAAATAATTATATTTTTGATTTAAGGAAATAAATATTTTTTTTCAAATTAATGTTTTAAATAATTACATCATATTATTAATCAAATTCAATTTATCAATTAGAAATAAATAATAAATATTATGAGCGAAAAAATTGTTGTTGCCAATAAGGGTTTTGTAAGAGCAGATTTCTCTTTTTGGGTTGGTCAGTACATGGATAAATTTTATGATGCTTTTGAAAACAAGAAAATCATCGGGAATAAATGTTCAAAATGTGGAAAAGTATTCGTTCCACCTAGAAAAATATGTGGGGAATGCAATGAAATTATAAATATTAATAAAAACTGGATAGATTTACCAGATACTGGAACTTTGTTGAATTTTACTATAACCTACTATAGAGTAAGTGATAGAGCGGGAAGAAAAACAAAAAATCCTCTAACGCTAGGGATGGTTCAAATTGATGGGAGTGATACCGCAATTATCTATCCCCTTTTGAAAATAAGCCCTGAAGAATTAGAAATTGGTATGAAAGTTAGTATTGAATGGGAAGAAAATCCAAAAGGAAATCCTTCGGATATTAAAGGATTTGTGAGGGTGCGAGAGGTGAAGAAGTAAATGGAAAAAGTGGGTATTGTTGGTTATCATCAGGTAAAGTGTTATTCAGATGCTAATTACGGTCGATATGAAATGATCTTTGAAGCAGTAAGAGGTGCTCTTGACAATGCGGGACTAAATAAAAAGGATATAACTACCGCAATCTCATGTACAAATGATTATTATGATGGTCGTACAATCTCAAATTGCTATACAGTTGAAGTAGGGGGTGGATATATGACAGATGAGAGTAAAGTAGAAATGGATGGAGCTCATGCTGTTTTATATGGGCTAATGCGGATTCTTTCTGGTAATCATAAATTAGCTTTAGTATGGGCGGGGAGCATGGCATCATGTTTTCCATACCATGCTGCACGCTTATATGAAACAGATCCTATATGGGAAAGACCAGTTGCATATGTTAATGATATCACAGCTGCGGGGTTTCAGATGAGAGCATATATGGAAAAATTCGGTATTAGTGCAGCAGAGATAGCCAATGTTGCTGTTAAAAACAGAAAAAATGCAACAAAAAATCCATTAGCATTACAAGAAGCCCAGAACGTTAACATTACTTTAGATGATGTACTAAACTCAGATGTTTATGCTGATCCTGTGACAGAATTAATGGTGGCTCAACCATGTGATGGTGTAGCAGCACTACTACTTGCTCCTGAGAAACAAGCTTTAAGTATTACTGATAATCCAGTTTGGATTACAGGTGTTGGATATAACCAAGAAACATATTATCTTGGGGATCGTAATTTGGCAGAAAGTAGATCAATGGAATTAGCTGGTAAGATGGCATTTGAATCTGCCGGGATTAAAGACCCTAAAAGCCAAATTGATGTTGCTGAATTATTTGAAGCATTTGCTCATGAAGAAATTATATTTTCAGAGGCATTAGGATTAGCTGAGAAAGGTAAAGGAGTAAATTTAAGATCTGAAATTGATGGTGATCTCCCAATCAATCCTTCAGGAGGTGCTATTGGAGGAAACCCTCCATGTGGTACAGGTTTGATAAGAATTATAGAAGCAGCTAAACAACTTAAGGGAGAAGCTAATGGATATCAAATAAAAGGAGCTAAAACAGCAATAGCTTCTGGTCAGATAGGGATGTGTGCCCAAAATAATATTATATATGTGCTGGAGGGAGGGAATTAAAATGGGAAAACAAGTAGCAATAGTTTCTGCAGGGTTCAGTGAACATAGTTCCAAACGCTCTGATGTTAATATTGCAGAATTAGTGAGTGAAGCGATCAAAGATTGTCTTAAAAATGCTCCAAGTGTTGGTTTTGAAGATATAGATGGATATGTTACTGGTAATATGACAGGGTTTGAAGGGAATAGTTTACCAGAATTATGGATGACTGACTGGTTAGGTGCTCGAAATAAACCATTAATGAGAGTGACTACTGGTGGGACTACTGGAGGTTCGGTAGGCATTGCGGGTTATTATACAGTCGCAGCAGGTTTACCAAATATGAACACTGTCTTAGCAGTAGCATTTGAGCAGCAATCCCAAGGGGATACAAGTATTGGTCTTGCAAATGTTGCCTATGGGGAAGTTACAATGTTAACCAAATTAGGGCTTAGTTATGATGAAGTTGGTCGACTTCTATCTGCTGGAGCTGCAATTGGTGTAGCAGCGTATCAAGCGACCAATTATATGCGTAAAACTAAAATCACCGAAGAGGATTTAGCAAGAGTCGTTGTCCAAAACAGACACAATGCGGCAAAAACTTGGTGGGCTCACTTGAAAATGCCAGACTTGACAATTGAACAGGTACTTGATACACCATATATTTCATATCCTTTAAGATATGGTATGGTCTGTCCTGCTTCAGATGGGGCATGTGCTGTGTTATTCACATCTGAAGAAAAAGCTAAAGATATGTGTGATATTCCTGCTTATGTTAATGGTGTTGCGAGTGTGGCCAATGAGGCTGCTATTCTTGCGTATAATATTAGTGGTTCAGTACAAATAGATCCATCAGAGCAATTAGGTGCTATGAAATCTTCTGACTTGGCTTATGGTCAAGCAGGTATTTCATTTCCAAGAAAAGAAATTGATTATGCTGAATTATATTCCCCCTTCCCCAATCAAGAGCTGATGTGGGTTGAAAAATTAGGTTTATCTGAAGAAACTACTGCGCCCCAAATGTACGAGAATGGAGTTACTTCTTTAAAAGGTGAGTTACCAATATGTTGTTCAGGGGGAGTCAATTCAACTAACGCTATAGGAGCTTCTGCTCTGGAAAGACCCGCTGAAGCAGCACTCCAGATAATGGGTAAAGCAAGTAATCAAGTTCCTAAAACGGTTCATACTGCAATTGGTCATGGTTGGGGTGGTTCACTTAATTTGTGTACCATGATGGTACTATCAGATGAGCCACAAAGAAAATGGAGGTGAAAAACTTGTCAAAATTAACTCAAAGAAAATCTTTGGATTATATTAAAAAGGATTACGTAAAAACAAGAACGTTACCCGGCAGTTGGTATCTCTCTAATTATAGGTACAAATACAATATAGCCCATCTGCAACCCTTTTTGCAGAAATTAAAGGAGAAAAAATTGGTCGGATTAGAATGTTCAAGCTGTAATACCGTATATTTTCCCCCTAAGTTTGTTTGTGGGAAATGTCTAGTAAAACCTGATAGATGGGTGGATATTCGAGAAACAGGGAGAGTTTCTAGTTTTGCTATAGCTTATCTGAAAGATCCTGAAACAGGAGAAGTTCAGGAAAAACCGATGGTACTAGTTCATCATGATGGAGCAGACACAGCTAGAATGACCCAACTAAATCCTGAAGTCGATTTTAAAGATACCTACATCGGAATGCCTGTAAAAGCACACTGGGCTGAAAATCCTATTGGTGGACTATCAGACATAGAGTATTATGATTTAATAGAAGATGATTCTGAAGATTTAGACTTACGTGAAGATTAAAAATTCTTATTATTTTTTTCTTATATTTTCTGTTCAGTAATCGTAAATTGGAAAGAACTCATATAAAATATCCTCAGATAAGTTTAGTAATAATTCTGGTGTAACTTGATTAATAGCAATCTTTTCAGTTTTCTTAATTTTGATTTCTTCATCTTTTAATCCTCCCGTATACCAGTGCTTCAAGAGACCAATTCTTAAGACATTCTTATTATCCAACAAATTGTGCAAAAAATTAACCCATCTAATTATTCTTTCTTTTCTCTCTGTTGGGGTAAATTTTTCATTGGAATTTTTCTGTTTAGTTTTTAACTTCTCATTTATCCAATTATTGATTTCTTCCTCTGACCAGTTTTTCTTTTTCAAAGCTTTGACTTTTTTTGATTTAGTTAACGTCTGAAAATCTTGAAGGTTATTTAAAGATCCTAACACAGTGTCACAATCGCAGTAGTCTTTGGTTGCTCGAAAATATTTTTCATCAGGTCTTAATTGCGATTTAACAACAGGATTATCTATTTCGGAAAAATCCATTTGGTAAAACTCAAGAATTTCTCTTAGTTTTCCGACTTGAGTTCCTTTAGGAAATGTTGCAGTAATATAAAAACACAAATTCAAGACCTTTTAACTGAATTAATACATATATATCTGATTTCTTATTTTAATATTTTTGAATAACATTTCTAATAGTTTCTATACTGTATTGAATATCATCCTCTTGAATCCCATAATGGGTTACAAAACGTATTTTCTGTTTACTAATATTAAATGCTAAAACTCCCACTCGGTTTAGTTCCGTAATAATTTTAGATATGATGATGTTATTTAAAAACTCGATTATCACAATATTCGTATCGGGCTCATGTACTTTTATTAGCGAATCCAGATTTTTTAATCCATCCGCAAGTATTTTAGCATTTTTGTGATCTTCTTCTAATCTTTTAATCCATTTTTGTTCGAGTGCTACTAATCCAAAAGAAGCGATTATTCCTGCTTGACGCATTCCACCTCCCAGCATTTTACGAAACTTACGAGCTTTAGATATGAATTCCTTAGACCCAGCAACTATAGATCCAACAGGACAGGATAAACCTTTAGATAAACAAAACATAACACTATCAACATGTGTAGTAAATTGAGTAACTGGTTGATTTAGAGCAACTGAAGCATTAAATATTCTTGCTCCGTCTAGATGAAATTTTAATTCATTTTTTTCAGCAAAACCTTTCAATTCTCTTAAGATTTTCGGTTCAACAATTGCTCCGCCATGGAAATTATGTGTATTTTCTGCACATAAAAGAGTGGTAGGTGGTTCATGAATGTCTTCCTTATCTCGAATTAAGTCTTGAAGGTGATCAAGCGAGGGTACTCCCCTTTTTGAGGGGAATGTATTTATCATCAATCCACCAATACGTGCAGCACTTCCGACTTCGTGTCCAAAAATATGACTTAACTCTTCTAAGAGAACTTCCTCACCCGGATTGGTATGTGAAAGAAGTGAAACTAGATTTCCTTGTGTACCAGAAGTAACAAATAAAGCTGCTTCTTTTCCAACGATATGAGCTGCTCTAGATTCTAATTCATTAACAGTAGGATCTTCCCCAAGAACATCATCTCCGAGTTTCGAATTGTCTAATTTTTTAACAGTCTCCCACATTTCTGGTGATGGTTTAGTAACGGTATCAGAACGAAAATCAACTATTCTCAAATTTATTACACCTTAAAATTCTATATAAAAACCTTGCTAGGTATTATATAATAAAATATTGTTAAGAAAAAAGATTTAACATATTTACTAAAAATTTAGAGGAAATTAAAATTGAATTTTCAAGTTAAAAACTGTGATATGTTTTGCTAATTGATTTTCTAATTATTTGAAGTTGGCGAATGGAAAGGAACATAAGTAATGAAAAAAATAAAAAATTTTATAGTTTTATTTATACTTGAACAATCTAAAGACCCGGAATCATTGTTCGTTTATGGATTATATCTAGTACCTTGGAAATAATTGTGATTGTAACTAGAAAAATAATAGCGGTAAGTACATATGTAGTGACGGATATGAATGTAAATGCAACGGTAAGGTGTGCCTGTGAAAATAGATCCTTAATCCCAATGAAATAAACAACAACAGTATACTTCGGAAGATAAGCTGCTTCATTAGACCATGCAGGGATAACTCGACGTAGAGCTTGTGGTAACACAATATGTCGTATGCCGGCTATGCGTGACATACCTAGTGATTGAGCTGCTATTAACTGTTCTGTTCCAACAGACACAATAGCTCCACGGAAGTATTCAGCTTGATAAGCCGCACTGTTAAGTCCCAATGCAAGAAGACCGGCTAGAGTTCGGTAATCCAGGAGGATGATCGAAATGTCTTTATTTAAGATAGTAAAACGAGTTACAAACTTCCAATCCCCAACTGGAATATTTAGACTAGAGGGGAGAAAATAAATAAATAATAATTGCGCAATCAAAGGTGTACCACGCATAAACTCAATATATCCTGCAGCAATGCGTGAAAGAAATTTTCCTCCATATTGGCGAAGATTAGCTAAGATTAAGCCAAGTAAGAATCCCATCAAAAGCGCCCATCCATACAACCACATTGTCAAGATATAACCCGCGAAAATATGATCCCAATATTCCAGTACAATCAGGAGTTCCCCTATCGGATTAGGTCTATCTTGTAATAACACTTGAATTCCTCCATATTCGATTATTCTAAAAGCTTTTTATGACTTCCATATAAAATATCAAGTTGTTGGAGAAATTTCTTTACTCGTTCGGATTTAGGTGAGACGAAAAAGTGTTCAGGTGTTCCGCTTTCTAGAATGACTCCATCACCAAGAAAAATCATTTCTGATGCAACAGCTCTTGCAAATCCCATTTCATGTGTTACAACTACCATCGTAGTGCCTTCTTTAGCTATATCTAACATAACTTGAAGTACTTCACCAATTAACTCAGGATCTAAGGCAGAGGTTGGTTCATCAAATAAAATAACATCAGGTTCCATAGCTAAAGCGCGCGCTATGCCCACCCTTTGTTGTTGACCTCCAGAAAGTTCAGCAGGATAATGATCAGCCCATTTTGCCATCCTGACACGATCTAATGTTTCAAGTGCCTTCATTCGAGCTTCTTCTTTTGAAAAACCTCTCACTCGGCGAAGGCCAATACTAACGTTATCTACTGCTTTAAGATGAGCAAATAGATTAAAATGTTGGAAAACCATGCCTATTCTAGCTCGCATTTCATTAATATTGACATCTGGGTCTATAATACTCTGTCCGCGTAGATATACATCTCCTTTATCTGGTGGGTTAAGCATATTGATGCAGCGAAGCAAAGTACTTTTTCCAGAACCACTTGGTCCAAAAATAACTTTGACCTCTCCTTCTTCCAACTCGAATGAAACTCCGTTAAGGACATGTAAATCTTCGTATGACTTCCAAATGTCAACTACACGTAGCACAGGTTCATCTCTACTCTTCGTATCTTTCTCAGGTTCATATCTAATCCCTATATCTAACCACCTCCCATCCCTAATTTCTTCAGTTTTTTAGATTGTCGTTCACCAAATATTCTTGTTAGAGGATAGGTAAATAAAAGATATAGAATTGCAAGCATTAAGTACGACAAAGCCCATAACTCTCGAAAATTAATAGACACTAAATAAGCCGCTTGAGTCATCTCGATAATTCCAATCGCAGAAGCAAAAGATGTATCTTTTATGACCACCGCATATTCATTGGACCAGCTAGGTACTGCTAACCGTAAAGCTTGTGGCATTACAACATGTCGGAAAGCTTGAGATCCCTTCATACCTAATGCACGAGCTGCTTCCATTTGTCCTGGAGTCACTGAAAGAATAGCTCCACGAAAAATCTGAGACTGATAGGCAGCACTACGAAGAGAGAGTGCTAAAACTACGCTTCCAAGCCTTAATTCAAGTGGATCAATATACCAAAAAATGTCTGGTAATCCAAAAGCGAAGACATAAATCAAAACTATAAGTGGGATACCGCGAAACAACTTCTCATAACCACTTGAAAACCAAGCGAGTTCTTTAGCTCCATAAACACGTATAAGTGCAAGTGATAGACCCAAAAGAAATCCAATCAATAGACCTAGAGCAGTTAAAAGTAATGTATGGTACAAACCTCTCCCTAGAATAAAAAAAAAAATATCTAGGACGGTTGGAGAATAAGTCATCCAAACCACTTATCTAATAGTTCATACAACGTTCCGTTTGTTTCGTACCCAGTAATTAAAACCGTATTCATCGTGTATAACAATTCAGAATCCTCGTGTCTGCACCATAACGATAGAGGATCAGTTCCAGTAGTTAAGATAACCTTTAGATCCTCTGTTTGATTCCATGCGGTAAAAACTGGCTCGTCTATATATGCAGCGTCGATTCCAGTACCACTAATTAAATCTTGAATAAGCACGAGAGCACTAGCAAATGAAAAATAAGTCATACCCGGTATAGCAGCCAACTCAGCCTCCATTGTAGTCCCCGATTGACACCCAACATCCAATCCAATAAGATCTGTTAAATTATTAATTGTGAGTACCGAACTACCTTCTACGATTACAACTTGTGCAACTGTGACATAGGGTATAGAGGGTGCGAGTTGTTGTGCGCGTTCTTGTCCAATATCTGATGTAGGGTCATACGTCATTGCTGCCGCAACCATGTCAATTGTACCTGCAACACAAGCACCAATAAGAGCATCAAAATCCATGTTGACCATTAAGAGGTCAACACCAATTTCATCAGCAACCAACCGACTCACATCGACGTCGAAGCCTTCAATAAAACCTGAAGTTAAATTATCAAATTCGAACGGTGGATAATCAGTACTAGTACCAACACGTAATTCTCCACGTGTTCGGATCTTGCTTAATATATCACCTCTTGGGGCTGCAAAAAGTGGAGGAATAAACCATCCGGCTAAGAATCCTCCCGCTAAGCAAACGATCATCCCTACTACTGCAATTTCTCTTTTCATAAAATTTACCTCATATTCTTGTTTTTTTAATTTTATTAATTTTCTAATTTAAAATTTTTGGATAAATTCATAGTTATATTTCAAAAGTTCATATATAAAGATTTCTATCCATGTGAATATAATAAATATTATCTTTAATCCTAAGACTGATTTTACAGAATAAATTAATTTCTCTATTATGCAAATGTCTACTAGTTTCACCATTCATGGTTTTTATAATTACCAGAAATCATATCTTAGAATTAAAAATTATTCATTAAAACCTTAAAGATTATAGCATAGTAAAACTAATATTTTAATAATTTAATCAAAAGTGGTAGGGAATTAAAATGGGAAAAAATTTGTTTAGATCAAGATTAAATACTCCTCTTAATAGTAAAGCCCTTAAGTTTTTATCATCTTTAAAAGAAGATTTATGGATTGTTGAAGAAGATATTATTGGAACAGAAGTTCATGATATAATGTTATATGAACAAGGCTTTCTTAATAAAAGTGAAATTAAAAAGATACTGATTTCTCTTGAAAATCTAAAACACGAGGTTTTAAAAAATCTCTTAGAAGAAAATGAAAACTTTGAAGATATACATCCTTATATAGAAAAAGAAATTATTGATAAAATCGGAATTGAAATTGGGGGGAAAATCCATACTGGCAGATCAAGAAATGATCAAATATCGGTTGATTTAAGGTTGAAAATCAGGGAAGAGTTAAATAATATCTCTAAAGAAATTTTTGCTTTATTTGAAATTTTACTTAACCTTTCTAAAGATAACATTAATTCATTCATTCCGTTATACACCCATTTGCAACGAGGGCAATTAGGTGTTTTTTCTCATTATATTAATAATTATCTTGCACAAATCTTAAGATCTCTTGAAAGAATAGAAGAGATTTATAATAGGGTTAACAAAAATCCACTTGGGGCATGCGCTATTGGTGGAACAAGTATCAAAATTAATAGATTCAGAACGTCAGAATTATTGGGTTTTGATGGAATTGTATATAATTCGATTGATGCAATTAGCTCGAGAGATTATGTTTATGAAACTCTGATGGTTCTTTCTTTATTAGCTATTCAATTCTCAAGAATTGCAGAAGACTTGATACTTTGGTCTACAAGAGAATTTGATTTTATAGAATTAGATGATAGATTTTGTTCAGTTTCAAGCGTTATGCCACAGAAAAAAAACCCCGATACAGTGGAATTAATAAGGAGTAGAAGTTCAAGAGTAGTTTCAAATTTATTTAGTAGTGCCATGATCATTAAAGCAATCCCAACGGGATATTTCCGAGATTTTCAAGATTTGAAGATGATATTGAAAGAATCTTTTGATTTAGTAATTTCAACTGTTGAAATGCTTAAGGGAATATTCTCAACTATAAAAATAAAAAAAGAGAAGATGAAAAAGGTTATCGATGAAAGCTTCATTCAAGCATTAGATTTAGCAGAATTATTAGTTCAAGAATATAATATCCCTTTTAGACAATCACATGAAATTGTTGCTCGGTTAGTTAAAAATTCAGAAAAACCTGAAGATATGTTTAATAAAGATAAGATTGAGAAATATATCTATAAAATATTGAATAAAGAAATCACTTTATCAGATAATTTAATTCAGACGTTAAAAAATCCTGGTTTATGTTTAGAAAAAAGAATTAGTCAAGGATCTCCTGCGAATAACGAAGTTAAGATTAACATTGAGGAGTTAAACAAAGGTAAAGAGATATTGCATGAATTATACTTAAAAAGAATAGAAATGATTGAAAGATCTAAAACAATTAGGGATGAAATTATTAAAAAACTGTTATCTTGAGAGTAATTGTTTGAAAATTGTTCAATAAAAAGCAATAAGTTTTTAATAAAGTAAATAATATGATTAAAAACGTTTAACCAAAACATTAAATTAAAACTAAACGTTTAATAAATAATCGTTTTAACCTCAAGTTTTTTAGAAATAATAAAAACTATTAAAATTCGTTTAATTTATAAATTATTATACCTATAATATAGTTAAAGTAATATTATGCTGGTGTTTAAAAGATTGATCTCACTTGATCCTCATTTGAACAATGAAATTGTAAGTATGCAATTTCCAAAAGCACCGCAGAATCCGAGACCGCCGCGTCGCCGTCTTTAATTCATTAATAAAAATAAGAATTGAAGTATAATTCTTCTTTCTTCACTTCTTTCACTATCTATTTTTATTATTTTTTTAAAAAAAGGGATTTAAAAAAAAACTATAAAGAGAGCTAAAAAATGGAAATAAAAAATGCAGGAATAAAGAAAATAAAAGGAAGTATTACAAGTCCAAAGGGTTATTGTGCTACTGGTAAGCATATTGGAATTAAAGATTGCAAAAAAGATTTAGCGATAATCTATAGTGAAGTTCCAGCTAAAGCAGTTGGTGTTTTTACGAAGAATATAGTGAAAGCTTCCTCAATTCTATGGGATCAACAACTTATTCAAAACCATAATGAGCAAAGAGCAATTATTATTAATAGTGGAAATGCTAATGCTTGTACAGGAGAGATTGGAGCTATTCATACAGAAATGATGGCAACTGAGTTAGCATCTTGCTTGGGGGTGAATAAAAATCAAATTTTGGTAGCTTCTACTGGGGTAATTGGGGTTCCTCTCCCAATTGACAAAATAGTTGCTGGAATTAGTAATAGCTATAAGAAATTGGGAAACACTAACTTCGATGCAAAATTGGCTGCCGAAGCAATTATGACTACTGATACGTACCCAAAACAAATTTCAGTTGAGTTTACTATCGAAGGTAAGAAAATTAGAATAGGAGGTATAGCTAAAGGTTCTGGAATGATTCACCCAAATATGGCGACTATGCTTTCCTTCATCACTACAGATATCAACATTTCAAGAGAGTTATTAGATAAAGCTCTAAAAGAAAGTGTTGATGATTCATATAATATGATTTCTGTAGATGGGGATACAAGTACAAATGATTTAGTTTTGCTATTAGCTAATGGTATGGGGGAGAATTCAGAAATTAAGGGAGAAAATGAGGATTATCACTTATTTAAGAAAGCTCTTCATCACGTTAACCTATTTTTAGCCCATGAAATTGTAAGGGATGGCGAAGGTGCTAAAAAGTTCATTGCTGTAAAAGTTACTGGAGCAGCATCAAAAGAAGATGCAAAACTCTTGAGTAAATCAGTAATTACTTCAAATTTAGTAAAAACTGCTTTTTTTGGAGAAGATGCTAATTGGGGGAGGATTTTAGCTGCTATGGGATATTCTGGTGCAGATTTTAACCCCTCCGGGGTTTCAATCAAATTTCAGAATGGTTCACATTCGATTATACTCATGCAAGATGGGACACCTCAACAATTTGATGAAGAATTAGCATTAAAGATTCTAAAAGAAAATGAAATTACAGTCGAATTGTTATTAAAAGAGGGTACTGGTGAAGCAATTGCATGGGGTTGTGATTTAAGTTATGAATATGTACGGATTAATGGAGACTATAGATCATAAGGAGGTATTAAATATTATGGAAAAAATAGAACACGCAGGGATTCTAATTGAAGCACTCCAATTCATTAAAAAATTTTATGGAAAAACAATAATCATAAAATATGGGGGAAGTGCGATGAAAAATCCTGAGCTTAAAAAAAGTTTTGTTGAGGATATCGTTTTCATGAATTTAGTTGGGATTAATATTATTATTGTTCATGGGGGTGGTCATTCAATCAATGAAATGTTAAAAAAATTAAATATTGAACCAGAATTCTATAATGGATTCAGGATTACTGATGAAGAAACCATGGAAATCGTTGAAATGGTTTTAGCAGGAAAAGTTAACAAAGGTATTGTCAATGATATTCAAATCCAAGGTGTTAATGCTATGGGAATATGCGGAAAAGATGGAAATTTACTAGAAGCTAAGAAGAAAATTGTTGATGGGAAAGATATTGGTTTTGTGGGTGAGGTTATTAATGTAAATACTAATCTCTTAAAAGGGATGATGGAGAATTCAATAATTCCGGTAATTGCTCCTATTGGGAGGGATAACTTAGGTATCACGTATAATATCAATGCAGATGATGTAGCAGCAGCAATTTCAAAAACGTTATATGCTGAAAAGTTGGTTTTTCTAACGGATGTAATGGGTGTGCTTAGTGATGTTAATGATAACTCCACTTTGATTTCTGAGATGAAAGTTGATCAAGCTTTATCTTATATTAAAGAGGGGATTATTACCAATGGTATGATCCCAAAAGTAAAGTGTTGTATAGAAGCAATACAAAGCGGGGTGAATGCAGTGCATATTATAGATGGTAGAATTGAGCATAGTTTATTGCTTGAAATATTTACCCCTCAAGGGATTGGTACAATGGTTATGAAATAAGATAAAAAATTTAGATGGAAACTAAAAAGAGAAAAGAATAATGATGAATGAATGGATTGAAAGGGGAAGTAAAGTTATTATGAATACATACAGTCAATTCCCGATAGTAATAGAAAAGGGAAATGGAGTTTATGTGTGGGATAGTGAAGGAAAAAAGTATTTAGATTTTGTAGCAGGTATAGCTGTTAATGCACTTGGCTATAATGACTCTGATTATGTAGAACAAATTTCACATCAATTAACCAAGTTGCAGCATTGTTCAAATTTGTATTGGATGATCCCATCAATTGAATTAAGCGAAATACTGGTTCAAAATAGCTGTTTTGACAAAGTTTTTTACTGTAATAGTGGTGCAGAAGCGGTAGAAGCCGCGTTAAAGTTGAGTAAAAAATATGGGAAGAAAAATCATGGTGAACATTGTTATGAAATAATCACAATGAAAAAGTCTTTTCATGGGAGAACAATGGCCACCGTTACCGCTACAGGTCAGACAAAGTATCAGAAAGGATTTGATCCTTTAATGCCCGGGTTTTCATATGCAGAATTTAATAATTTTAATGAATTAGAGGAAATGGTCAGTGAAAGAACATGTGGGATCATAATTGAGCCAATACAAGGTGAAGGGGGAATTCATCCTGCTGAAAAAACCTACTTACAAAAAGTACGTTCCCTCTGCGATAAAAATGATATTGTACTCATATTTGATGAAGTTCAATGTGGAATAGGAAGGACGGGTGAACTCTTTGCGTATCAATTGTTTGATATAAAACCCGATGTTGTGTCCTTAGCAAAAGGATTGGGAGGAGGTTTTCCAATAGGAGCAATGCTGGCAGTTCAGAGTAAAGCTGATGCATTTCAGCCAGGTGATCATGCCTCTACTTTTGGTGGTAATCCATTAGCTTGCACAGCGGGAAAAGTTGTTCTGAATAAGATATTGGAAAAAGGAGTTTTACAAAATGTGCAAAAGCAGGGAAAATATCTTAAGGAAAAATTAATTGAATTAAAGGAAAAATATGAGATAATTATAGATGTAAGAGGTTATGGTTTAATGCTTGGAATGGAATTAGATTGTCTTGTAAAAGACATTGTTGTAGAATGCTTGAATAAAGGTTTACTTATATTAGGTGCTGGAGAAAATGTTATAAGATTTGTTCCACCACTGATAATAAGAAAAATTGAGATTGATAAAGGATTAGAGATTTTAGAAGGAGTATTACAACAGTTATAAAATTAATAAAGGTCAAAGAAATGATTAAAGCTGGAATAATGGGATCAACAGGATATGTAGGATCAGAGTTAATTAGGATTTTATATCAACATCCTCAAGTAGAAATTAAAGTCCTAACTTCTAAAAATCATAATGATCAAGCATTTAATTCAGTTTATCCAAATTTTAGTAAAATATGTGAAATAAAGTGTGGTGAGAATGATATTGACAAAATAGCAAAACAATTAGATATTGTTTTTTTAGCGTTGCCCCACGGAGTCACGTCTGGAATCTTAACAGAATCTATTTTAAAAGACGTAAAAGTAATCGATCTTAGTGCAGATTTTCGTTTAAAATCCATAGAACAATATGAAAAATGGTATAAAGTTAAACACGATAACGAGCTTCTTTTGAATAGAGCTGTATACGGTCTAAGTGAGTGGAAAAGAAAAGAAATAGCATCCTCAAGATTAATTACGAATCCTGGTTGTTATCCCACATGTAGTTTATTATGCCTATTACCTCTAATCAAAGAAGGAATTATTGAAGAAAAGAATATAATTATTGACGCAAAATCAGGAGTGTCTGGAGCAGGTCGTACTTTAGCTCTTACGACACATTATTCAGAATGTAACGAATCAATTAAGGCATATAATGTATTATCTCATCGACATACTCCAGAAATCGAAGAACAACTAAATGAATTGAGTGAGAATGAGATTTCAATAATTTTCACTACTCATCTTGTTCCAATGAATCGGGGAATTTTATGTACATGTTATGGAAACCTTAAAAGTGCATTTGATTATGATACTGTTAGAAAGATCTATGAAAAGTATTATAAAAATGAATTTTTTATTCGTTTGATGAAGAAAGGGGTATTCCCTGAAACAAAATGGGTTAAAGGTTCAAATTATTGTGATATAGGTTTTTGTATTGATGAAAAAAGGGATAAGATAATTATTATAGGGGTAATTGATAATTTAATTAAGGGAGCAGCAGGTCAAGCTGTCCAAAATATGAATTTGATGTTTAATTTAGATGAGAATATAGGACTACAATCAGTTCCTATGTTCCCTATATAGAATAAAATTAGTTAAAGTAACTATAAAATTGAGAAAAATGAATCAATTAGGACCAAAAAAAGATATATATGATAAAATATTGCTGATGTATTCTGGTGGTTTGGATACTTCTTGTATGATAAAATGGTTACAGGAGAAATATAAATCAAAAATCTATACTTTCACTGCAGATCTAGGTCAAGAATTTGCTGATCCATCTAGATTTGAGGAGATTGAAGAAAAAGCTTTTAATTTAGGAGTTGAGAACCATCATATAGTTGATTTAAAAGAAGTATTTGTTAATGAATACATCTTTCCAACAATTAAGGCAAACGGTTTATATCAAGGAGTTTATCCTCTTAGTACAGCAATCGGAAGACCGTTAATAGCAATTGAGGCAATAAAAATCGCTAAAAAAGAACAAATAGATGTAATAGCTCATGGATGCACAGGTAAAGGAAACGATCAGATAAGGTTTAACGTAACAATAAAAGCTTTTGATCCCAATATAGAAATCCTCCAACCTTTAATTGAATGGAATATGGGAAGAGATGAAGAAATTAAATTTGCTGAACGCCATGGAATTCCTATTAAAAAACAAAATCAGAAATACAGCGTAGATGAGAATCTTTTTGGGAGAAGTGCTGAATGTGATATTCTCGAATATCCTGAAATTGAACCACCTGAAGATTGTTTTGCGTGGACAACATCCCCAGAAAATGCCCCTGATACTGCACAATATATCCAAATTGATTTTGAAAAGGGAATTCCAGTGGGTTTGAATGGTGAAAGACTTCATGGTGTAGAATTAATCAGACAATTGCATAAAATAGGGTGTAGACATGGGATCGGAAGAGTTAATCATATTGAAGATAGAGCAATTGGTTTAAAATCTCGAGAAGTTTATGAAATTCCAGCAGCTTTAATTCTAATTAAAGCACACAAAGATCTTGAAAAATATGTATGCACTAAACATGAAAATTCATTTAAAACTATAATTGATCAAAGATGGACAGAATTAATTTATGAAGGTTTGTGGGTTGACCCACTAAGAGACGCATTAGAGGCTTTTATTAATACTGTTAATGAAAAGGTGACTGGTAATGTAAAATTGAAGCTATTTAAAGGTGGGGTCAGTGTAATTTCAAGAGAATCTCCTTATGGATTGTATGATTTAAATTTAGCTACATATGACACGAAAAGTACATTCAATCAAAAGTTTAGTTATGGATTTATTCCATTATGGGGTTTACAAAGTGAGATTGGATTTCAGGTCAAAAATACTATTAAATCATTAGAGGAAAAGGGAAGTAATTCTCAATTAAATTTAATTAAAAATCAGAATATTGCACAAAAAAAAAAATAAATACTAAAGAATAAAGAAGGGTGTCTAAAATATACTATCGAGGATATATACTAATTAGGTTAAAAGTAATAGGTTCTGAATGGAAGGTTGTGGATAAATTAATGAGTTTAAAATCTACAGACGCCGAAGAAGATTGGAAAATAACTTACGCTACTCCCATTTATGGTGGTTGGGATGTAATTGTAGAATGTTCTTTCGGTAAACTTAAGGATTTAGATAAAATAGTAACTTTCTGTAGAATTGACGAGGATTTATCTCACTGGATCGAAGAAACAACCACTCTTATGGGATCTAAGAATGATTACCCTAAGTAAATGGTACATTTAATATTATTAGAAGTAAAATCCTTATATTTTTTAAAAATTAATAAGATAATTTTCTTTATTTTTTTCTTAGTGAAATTTACCAAAATTGTTGAAATATTCCCTAAATTTTAATAAAAATAAGAGATTTTCCAAATTAAAAGCAATTTATAGATAAGTATGGCTAATAAACATACCCCAATAATAATTGGTGCCGCACAATTTACACAACGTAAAGACACGCCTCATCCTCTTGACTCACTTGGTTTAATGGTTAAGACAGGGAAAAAGGCAATAGAAGATACACAAGCTAAAAATATTGTTGATTTCATAGATGCCATTTATATGGTAAACATCAGTTCATGGTCTTATGAAGACGCTCCTGGTGAACTTGGTAAAAGGCTCAATATCACACCTAAAGAAAAAGTATATTTACCAGATGGGGGACAGTCACCTCAGATGTTAGTTAATCGCGCTGCAAAAGCCATTACATCTGGAGAACATCGTGCCATTCTCATTACAGGAGGGGAAGCGGCTTATTCTATACGAAAGACATTTAAGGGGAAACCTCCTGAGTATTGGCCTAAAAAAGAAGATCCAAAATACATAAGTGGGGAGAAATGGGCAATCGCTCAAGATATTATAAATTATCAATTATATTTTGCAACTACTTCCTATGCAATTTTGGAAACAGCATTAAGAGCATCGTCTGGACACAATATTGAAGAACACAAAAAATATATGGGAAAACTTTTTGAACATTTTTCTAAGATTGCATCAAAGAATCCATATAGCTGGACTCAAAAGCCATTTAGCGCTGAAGAAATTATTACACCCTCACCGGAGAATCGTCTTGTTGTACACCCTTACACTAAGCGTATGTGTGCAAACAATTTCGTAGATCAAGCGGGAACAATTTTAATTACGAGTGAGGAAATTGCTAAATCCCTTAATATTGATAAAAAACAATGGATATATATAATGGGAGGAGCAACATTCAAAAATATTGATGAACTCTATCGACGTCCACGACTTGATGATTCTCCGGCAGCAAGAGAAGGAT
>JAGXNR010000220.1 GCA_019894875.1 Promethearchaeota archaeon
CCTTTACCTTTGGCGATGCGTCCGACGTATAGTATTATATCGGAGTTTTCTAATCCTAATTGTTTTTTTAAATTGGCCCCATCAACAGGTCTAAAAATATCCATATTGACCCCATGAGGGATAAAATGTATGTGATCGTCGTCAGCACCATATTCCTTAATAATTGGTATCTCCATTTTGGTAACAGCAATGTAGTGCGGTTTCAAATATTTTTTAAGATATCCAACCGTTTTATCAGAAATCATTTTTGGGATTTTATCTCTATAGTCCCAGTTTATACTAATTCCTCCATGCGGAGAGATTATCAATGGTTTTTTCTTAATAAGCGAAACAATTAACCCTATATCTTCCTGAAAACTTCTTAAAGCATGAGAATGAATAATATCTATTTTTTCTTCGTTTTTCAAAAGAAAGGGTAATAGATTAAACGAAGTTCTATATTCCTTAAATTTTAAGTAAGAATCAAATCGATAAATTTTGAAATTTCTACTTTTTTCTTCATAAAATTCGGTTCTTGCCCGTCCAAATTTCCGAATAGCTGATGTAGTAAAAATATTAGTAGAAATTCCTTTTTTCTCTAGAATTGGAGCAAGTTCCATTAAGACATTGTATGGGCCACCTAACTTTCCAGTGAAAAATGGGGTTAACATCGCAATATTAATCATGGGATCTTGGTTCTCCAATAAATTCTATATTACCTTAATTGTTTCTTTTCTTTAATCAAATCATGCATTATTTTTTTCAAATCTTTCATAATATTGGGCCACATATAATGCTTCTTAATTAATTCATAGCCTTTTAAACCGAGGTTTTTTAATTTTTCTTTTTCTTTTGTTAAATCTCTAATTTTTTCTACTAATTCTTTTTGGTTTTGAGCAAATATTACTCCGTTATTTTTTCCGATTTCACGAATTACGCTTGGCAGACTAGTTGATAGAACAGGTTTTTTCATTGCCATGTATTCCATTACTTTTACAGGTGTAATGTCTTTTGTTACATTATTAAGCTCAAAATTCATCAGGCATAAATCTGCTAATTCAATGTACTCTGTAGTTTCGAAAAATGGAACTTTACCCGTTAGAATTACCCACTCTGCGTTAATTTTTTTAACATGGTTAATTAATTGATTGTAGATTGCACCATCGCCAACGATTAAAAACTTAAGATTTAGGTTACCACTCTTAACATCGGTATTATAATAGTCAATAATTTCTTTTAATCCCGCAAAATCATAAAGATAACCCATGTATATAATAACAAAATCATCTTCTTCTATCGATAAATCAGATTTCAGAATTTCAAGTTTTTTTCGATCTACATTAGTATTTTCTAGAGAAATCCCATTTAAAAGGATATTAACTTTCTCTATAGGAACACCTTCGTTTAGGACATAATTTTGAAGCGGTTTAGTAACAACAATTACGCGATCTGAGTGTTTAAATAAAAATCGGGAGATAATTCTTGCAAAATCTTGAGCGAATGGTACTGAGACGAGTGTGTGTAGCAAATCGATATAGTAAAATATATAGGGAATTCTAAATAACTTCGCTAATAATAACCCTATAGCTCCGTTTGTTATTGAAAATCCTAGGATAATGTCTGGTCGATTTTTTCGAAAAAATGATAATATTCCAAAAAAATTTGTTATTAAAGAAGAAATTCTTCTTAAATATGGAACTTGAATATGTGCTGTTCGAATTACAATAACATTTGAATCTTCTACTGCTCGATCTATGTTAGTATAAGTATGTTTTTTTATAATTAACGATTTTAACCGCAAAATTTTATCGATATCATAATCAAATACAGTAATTTTAAAATTAGGGTTCTTTGACAATCTTTCAAATATATGGTGCTGTGTGTGCGGACCCCGAGTTACCCAATCGGTTTCTTGCAATCCAAGAATAATCATATCTTAATCGAATCAAAATTAACTGTTAATTTATTAAAAAAATGCAATTTATTTAAAAGTTAATATCCACATCCCAATATGCCAGTAACCTTCAATTTGAGATGATGAGATTTCAAAGTTATAATTATGTTCACCAATCAAAAGAATTTTACATCAATTTTTATTTTTAAAATGATTAAAATGACATAATTAGAATAAAAATATTTAGAATAAAGTAGAAAAAAACTTGAAATTCTCGTAGTGAATCGAATTATGACTCCAAATGTTTTAATTGTAGGTGGACTTGGATATATTGGTAGTGTCTTATACGATATAATAAAGGAAGAGGGTTGGAATGTAGAAATATTAGATAACCATTTGTATAAGGAGTTAGAACCAACTAATATCTTTACTGAAGCTGATACAAGAGATAAAGAAGCTATTAAAAAAATTATTCAAAAACACGATGTAGTTGTAAATTTAGCTGCTGTTGTTGGTGATCCTGCGTGCTTGATTGATACAAATCTTGCTATTGATATAAACTGTATTGGAACCAGACAAGTTGCAGAAATTTGTGACAAATACGACAAAAAGATTGTGCATATTAGTACTTGTAGTATTTATGGAAGTGAACCAAATGTAATTGTGAGTGAAGAGAATGAAGGATTTCCAATTGATTTTTATGGTCAAACGAAGTACACTCAAGAAAGGATAGTTCGAGATAAATGCAGCAAAGATTTCTGCATCCTACGCTTAGGAACTGCCTATGGTTTAAGTCCAAGAATGCGTTATGATCTTGTTGTAAATGCATTTGCTGCACGGGCTGTAAAATATAATAAGATAATGGTATTTGGAGGAGAACAAGAACGTCCGTTTGTTCACATAAGAGATATATCTAGAGCAATCGTTCATGTTATCAAGAACAATTTAAATGGAATCTATAACGTGCGAGGAGAGAATTTAAGTCTACTAAAACTGAGTGAAATAGTAAAAGAGATTACTAATTGTCAGGTAGAAATTAATAAAAACATCAGTGATAAAAGGAGTTACATGGTAGATAGCTCTAAAT
>JAGXNR010000221.1 GCA_019894875.1 Promethearchaeota archaeon
GTGAAAAGATGAGAATTAATCCTACGCCTATACTGCTAGGAATGACTATATGCATTAACCTTGCCTCAACCTTGACTCCATTTGGCTCCGCACAGAATATTTTGATAGCAGACAAATTTACTTTATCGACCAGTTGGTTTTTTACAAACTTATCGTTGTATTTCATCATTGGGACATTACTAACTCTTTCTCTTTTAGATTATTTCGTTCTCAGAAAAAATTTAAATGAAATTTGGATCCCTCACTGTGAAGAAAATGATGAGCCTTTAGAAAGCAAACATTTGGAAGAGCATGAGCTAATAATCTTAGAAGAGTCAATTAATCCTAAGTTATTTTATCGAAATATAGTGGCTTTATCTATCTTTTTCATATTATTAATAGTTATTCCAAGCATTATATTTGTAGGTCTTTTAGGCATGGTATTTTTTGTCTTTCTTAATCCACGGAGAGGTGAATCCGGCAAAAAAAAGCCAGATATTTCTTATTATTTTACAAAAGTAGATTTTAAACTCCCATTCTTTTTTATAAGTCTATTTGTTCTTATATTTTGTTTTGAAAAAGTAGGGCTTATTGCTATTATTGCAGATTTTGTAGTAGCTATAACACCGGACAACCTTTTCTTACTATGTGTAATCGTTTTGATTTTAACATCCGTTCTCTCAGGATTTCTTGATAATATCCCAGTTACAGTTCTTTTCATACCAATAATAAATCTTTTGATTGACCCATTAGGACTTGGTTTTTCACAAATTCCCATATTAATAGCGTTTATCTTAGGGGTTAATTTAGGGGGTAATTTCCTTCCTCAAGGTAGTGCAGCTGATATGATGACATTGGAACTTTCTACAAAATATTGTGTTGAAGGGATGAATTACAGGAAGTTGTTAAAGATCGGGGGTTTATTTGCTCTTTTACATATTGTTTTAGGAATAGTATACCTTGGAATTATAATATTCTTATTCTTTTAAGAAATGGATGAAAAGTATAAAAAAGCTAAGGTATGTTTTTATATTATGACTAAAAATAGGGCAATAATATTAGATAGAGATGGAACATTAATAGAAGATAAGAATTTCGCTTATAAGATCGAAGATCTAGAACTTCTTCCAGGTGTCATAAAGGGTTTAAAACTCTTACAAGAAGATTTCATATTCTTTATTGTAACCAATCAATCAGGAATAGGTAGAGGGTATTATACAGAAGAAGATTTTCATAAATTCAATAATCACCTTATTCAATTACTCGAGAGTGAAAAAATCGAGATAATTAAAACGTATTACTGTCCCCATTTAAGAGAAGATGATTGTGATTGTAGAAAACCAAAAACTAAATTTATTGAGGAAATCATTAATGATTTTGATGTTGATATCAAGGAGTCATGGATGTTTGGTGATCATCCCTCAGATATACAATTTGGGATAAATGGGGGTTGTAGAACAGTATTCCTCACTACAGGCCATGGTGAAAACCATATTGATGAATTAGAATCCCTAAAAATCAAACCGACAATAATTTCTAAAGATTTTTCATCAGCGACAAAAGAAATATTAGATTTTTAATAATTTTTTTGCAGTACTAAGCGATCATTATAAAAACGTATATTACTTTTAATCATTTAATATTTTAGGTATGAATATATTTTGAGATTCTTATGTATTTCAGAAAGCTAAATAATGCAGATATGTGGAAAAAGATTCAGAAGTTACGAGATCTTATCAAATTAACATTCAATTTTAAAGAAAGGACTTGTTGGAAATGTGGGAAAGATCTCAATATTTACGATTTTTTAAGTGATAATATTGATTTTACTCCTGAACATATATTGAAATTATGGCAAGCACCTATTTTAGAGTTCCATTGTTGCGAATGTTTTAAAAATCTCAAAATTGACGAATTCAAAAAAATAGAACAAGAGTTGCCCACGCGGATCTGTTTAAATTGCAATTCTATTATAGACATCTACAAATTTAGTAAATTCCATGACTATTTGAAAATCCACGAATTACGGACTCTTTGGTTAGATAGTCATTTTAGAATTTTCTGTGATAATCTATGCCAAAGAAAATACTACAAAACGTATTATGACTTTCTTAAAAAAAGAAAAAGAGAAAAGCAACAAGATTTACGAGAAACGCTACAAAATAAGCCGTCTTCTTTAGGAAGTAATAGTTAAAAAATAAAAATAAGTTTAAATTTTAGTAAATTGGTTTTTTGTTGCCCCGCAAACAGGACAATGCCAATCATCTGAAATCTTTGCAAATGGGGTTCCTGGAGCAATTCCACCATCAGGATCTCCTTTAACCGGATCGTAGACAAACCCACAAACTTGGCATTTATATTTTCCACCAAGTTCTTGACTCGTTTGTAACACTTTTGGGGCGGTCTCACCTTCTTTCTCTACTACACTGATTTCTTCTCTTGGTAATTCAAATAAATTGGGCATTGCGTGTTCATATTGTTTCAGAATAAATTTTGAGATGACGATTCTCTGAACCTCTGAAGTTCCCTCATAAATCTGTAATAATTTTGCATCCCGGAATAGTTTTTCTACGGGGAACGTTCTAACATATCCATAACCGCCAAAAATTTGAACTGCTTCGGTTGTAACTTGCATTGCAACATCAGAAGCAAATGCCTTTGCAATAGAAGATGTTAGATTACTGTCGCGACCCTGATCTCCTTCCCATGCTGCCTTGTATGTTAACAGTTTAGCAGCTTCAATATCTTTATACATG
>JAGXNR010000222.1 GCA_019894875.1 Promethearchaeota archaeon
GCGTCAGATGTGTATAAGAGACAGCTTCTGTGTTGGATATTAACTCCTCGAAAATGCTCCAAGAATTTTCAGGTTTACAAAAAACAAATTGCTCTACTTTTTCAAATTGATGTACTCTAAATATTCCTAATGTATCTTTCCCGTGTGAGCCTGCTTCTCTTCTAAAACAAGATGAAACTCCTGCATATTTTAATGGTAGCGAATCTGGCTCTATGATTTCGTCGTAATGATACGCTGCTAAAGTTTGTTCAGATGTAGCGATCATAAAAATATCTTCTTCTTCTATTTTATATAAAGATTCCTCAAAATCTGCTAGTTCTGCCGCTGCTTTCATAATTTCGCGTTTCATAAAGAACGGAGTCCACAAAGGATTAAATTTTTTACTAATCAGTTTGTCCAATGCAAATCTAATTAGTGCTAAATTAAGTAAAACGATATCTCCCTTTAAATAATAAAACCTCGACCCAACAACTTCTGAAGCCTTTTTTGTATCAGCTCCATTAATATCTTGAATTAAATTAACATGAGATGATGGTTGAAAATCAAATTCAGGGATTTCACCGAAGGTTCTTACAATTAGATTACTCTCTTCTGTCTCACCAACAGGTACTGATTCGTGTAAATCATTTCCAATGGAGTATCTATATTTTTCTCTTGTATCTAAATATTCAACTTTTTTCTTTTCTAAGTCATCAATTTTTTTCTTAATTTGTTTCGATTGTAACATTGCGTGATTAGCTTTATCTTCTTCACCTGATCTCTTGAATTTGTTAATTTGGCTAGATATATCATTTCGTTTCTGTCTTAAGGCTTGAATTTCTTGCAAAACACTTCTCCATAACTTATCAAACTCCAAAACCTTTTTAGCGTTCTTTGGATCTTTAAACCTTTTTTTTTCCGTTTCGATGATTTTATCTAGGTTAGTTCTGAATTCTTCGATGTCTCGCAAGATTAACTCTCTGCAAAATATAAAATTTCTAATTTCTATTATAAACAATCATTAAATTAATTTATGAAATTAATAAGTATTTGTTCAAAAACAAATGAATTATTCATGGTGAATTCTTTCAGATATAGTTGACCGTAGATAAGCAACCTTTATTTTTTCTTTATTGTAACCTACTTTATCGATAATGCTCATAATTTTTATTCTCTTTGCTTTACCTTTCAAACCTTCCTCGGCCATAAATTCTTTAGCGAATTCTTCTTTTTTGTTTTCTTCTTGCTCCACCATAATTAGACCCAATGAAAAATCCATAAAAAACTTAATGTGCGTAAAAGATTGAAATAAAATTCCTATGATATAATTTCATATTTGTTTTTGTCAATGACAAACTTGGACTAGATTTTATCAGTTTAACCAGAAAAAATAAATTAATTCAATAATTTCCAAACACATAAGGGTTTTATAAAATTAAAAAATAGAAGTAAAAGCAATTTATTATATTGGTGATGCTTTAACTAAAGGTGAATTAATTGTCTGAAAAACAGACCACTGACAAGATAAGAATAGGAGTTTACGTGTGTAGATGAGGTGTAAATATTGGCGCTCACATTGATTGCGATGCAGTTAGAGACTTTGTAGAACTGTTACCTAATGTAGTTATCGCAAGAACGAATGATTTCACTTGTAGCGATCCTGGACAACAAATAATCAAAAATGACATTCTAGAGCTTGATTTGAATCGAATTGTCGTAGCAGCTTGTACTCCCAAAATTCACGAACCTACTTATCGTGCTGTATTGCGGGAAGCTGGTTTAAGTCCTTACTTCTTTGAGATGGTAAATCTTAGAGAGCACTGCTCGTTTGTACATCAAGGTGATAAAGAAAAAGCAACCGAAAAAGCAAAAAGATTAGTTCGTGCTGGTATAAACAGAGCTAGGGAATTAGAAAATATTCCTTACAAAGAGATACCCGTAGAAAGAGCGGCATTAGTAATAGGTGCCGGGATTGCTGGAATGAACGCGGCTCTGGACTTAGCTGATCACGGGATACAAGTTTATTTGGTTGAAAAACAAGCAACAGTTGGAGGTAAGATGGCTCAATTAGATAGGATTTACCCCACTGATGATTGTGGTATATGAGTTCTTGCCCCCATAATGGTTAATGCTTCAAAACATCCAAATATCGAACTACTCACTTATAGTGATGTCATTGAGTTTAGTGGTATTACGGGAGATTACAACGTTAAGATACGCAAAAATCCAAGATATGTGGACGAAAGTAAATGTACTGGATGTGGATTGTGTACTACCAAATGTCCTATAAAAGTTCCTAATGAATTTTATAGCGGGATTGGTGAGAGGGGCGCAATTTTTATTCCATTTCCCCAAGCAGTTCCAAAATATGCTGTTATGGATAAAAGTGTATGTATCGATTGTAAAAATTGAGAACGAGTTTGTCCTGCAGAAGCGATAGAATTTGAACAAGAACCCGAAATTGTAGAGATAAAGGTCGGGGCTGTTATTGTCGCTACTGGTTACGACGAATATCCAATTATTGAGACAAATGAATACAATTATGGAATCTATCCAAATGTTATAACGCAGATCGAATTAGAAAGTATGCTTAGTCCAATTGGTCCAACAGCGGGACATATATATAGAATATCGGACGGAAAAGCACCTAGAACTGTTGTAATGATACAATGCGTAGGTTCTAGATCACTAAAAGCTAATCCATATTGTTCATCTGTGTGCTATAATGT
>JAGXNR010000223.1 GCA_019894875.1 Promethearchaeota archaeon
ATATTGTATATAAGGTCCAGTTTCTCCCTCAAAAGAGATACTTTGTTTTGGATCAAATACAAAATCTAATTTAAGGTTGTATTTTAATATAAAAAATGTTAGAGCTCCAATACCTATAATTTTCGCTCTCCTATTTTTTTCTTCGTCCTCTATATCGGGGTATCGTATATCTACTTCTTTAAAGGCGATATCTAGCATCTCGTCAATTATATTATCTCCTTCGACTACAATCCCCTCTCTGCTTTTCATTTTTCCTTCTGGGAGATTTATCATGCCATATGAGAGGTGAGATTTATCCTCTTTAAATCCAATCATCTCTAATATAGTAAATAATTGTTTAAAGTAGAGAGTTTGTGGATTTCCAACAACATAAAAGGATTTATCATAATCAAAATCTAGTTTCTTGAGGTAAGCAAGGTAAATATCTTGAGTAATATATAAAGAAGTACCATCTTTTCGTAACAAAATTTTATTTGGTAAATCATAATCTTCCTTTAGATCAGCATAAATTGCACCATCCTCAGTTTTTTTAAAAATTCCCCTCTCAAAATTTTCAAGTATAATTTCTTTACCTTTTTTGTATATTTCAGAATCATTATACTCTTTATCGAACGTTATCCCCAATTTATCATATGTTTCTTTGAAGCCTTCAAGAGCCCAATTTCTCATTTTCTCCCAAAGAGCTCGAGTATCAGGATCTTCAGCTTCCCATAGCCGTAATATTTCATAAGCTTCATTACTTAAGTTTTCGTCTTTTTTCTCCATTTCATTGTATTTTACATAATAATCTCCTACAAAATGATCGGGCTTTTTATTTGGTTCTTGATTATTTCCCCATTTTTTATAACCCAGCATAGATTTAGCAATATCAAATCCCCTATCCTGTCTCAAGTTAACCTCGAATACTTTATGACCTTTATATCTTAATAAATTTGACATCGTCTTACCTATTAACATATTTCGTACGTGCCCGAAATGCAGTGCTTTATTAGTATTAGGAGCAGGATATTCTATGACGATCCTTAATGCTTTCCTTTTTTTTCCAGGTAAAACTTCATATATCCTTCCATAATCATGTTTTAATTTAAAAACATTTTCTAAAACATTAGAAGATTCCAGTTTAAAGTTTAAATATGGCCCAATCGCTTCAATTTTTTCAAGATAGTTCGGTAGTGGTAAATTTTCCTTTAAATCTTTAGCAATTTCTATTGGATTCTTCTTTTTAATTTTACTTAAACTATACACGGGGAATGCGTAAGAAAAATTAATATTTGGGGGTGGGATTTCGATGAGATTCGCAATTTCTTCTGAGGAGAGACTATGAATATGATTAGCTAAGTATTCCGCTATAGTTCGTTTATCAACAATTTTCATTTTCCAAATTTCTTCTTATTTAACATTTCTTATGATGAAAAAGATTAAAACTTTCATCTGTTTTGTAAAATAAATTTCTAATAAAACATAAAACTTTTCACCAAAACTCTTGAAATAGATTTTGGAGATTATCCCATCTGAACAAGATATGAGAAATAGATTTCCTCTTAAGTCTGGTTTAAATTATTAGTTTTATTAATATTCAAAAATAAATTTTATTTTATCCTTAAAATAAGATTAAAATACTATTATTTTTATAATTATTATCAAGCAATAAAATTATTTCAGCAATAAATGAATTAAATTTCTTATCGATTAACAACTAGATCTTTGGTGTTAAAATGACCGAAAAAGAAGAAAAAATTATATTAAGATGGGTTGATGATAGTGGTCAGTTTCGTCCTATAGCATCTGAATCTGATATGAATGATGGCATTTTTTTGGAGTTAGTTCAAGAAAATGATACATGGGAATTTTTCTATATTAAAGGAGCTTCCTTGATTTCGAGAAGAACTGCACTTAGAGCCGCAAATGGAATATCAAAAACAGGTTATGTACATCCACAAACTAATGTAAGATATGGAGTTGAGTGTAAGTTAGATGAAACCATATCACCATATGAAGATATGCCAGATAATCTCAAGAAATCTCAGAGAACTTGGTATAAGGGTGAATATAAAGAATATTAAACCTATTTTTATAAAGTGCAATTTTTACTTCTTTTATTTTCTGCATTATTCTAACTCAAATAGAAATTGGTTCTTTAACCTCACTAATTTCCTCGCATATATTTAGGATTTCGAGTATAATTGTACTTCTAAAATTAATTATCCATTATTGTATAAATAATTCTAAGTTTAAATGTCAAAAATATTAAATTTTTCAAA
>JAGXNR010000224.1 GCA_019894875.1 Promethearchaeota archaeon
GGATCAACATGAACTCTCCCTAATCCCTTTAAATCTTCATAAGGACATTCTTTTAATTCTTCCCATGTTGTACGGGGTAAACCTTCTATCAAGGTTTCAATAGCCCTACCTCTAAAAGTTACTCCCCCACCTATTACAGGCTTTCCTTTTTCGTACTCTGATTCCGATCTCATTTCTACTTTTGGTTCATTAATACTGATTGAGGCTGTGGGGAGGTTCAACTTATCTGCTGCGATTCTTGCTAGTTTGGATGGATTATTGTCTTTGTTTCCAAAATGAAATTCATCGTCACTTACTGTTAAATCCTTTACACCTGAATCAGCAAGAGATTTAAGCCACACTTCTGCGTCTTCAGCACATGTTGCCCAATATGAATTTGTCACGATCCCCGTTTTAAATCCTTTTTCGCTTGCGAGCTTAATCCCTTCAACCATTATAGGATAAAACAAGAAAGGCTCTCCACCTTCAAAATAAATCCATTCTATCGTTCCAATTTTAACTGCTTCGTCAAGAACGACTCTAATTTGCTCTAATGTAAAAGTACCTTCAGAATGAGGACCACAATACAAAAAACAATGATCGCATTCGTAATTACATTTGTAGGTAAGGAGAAAGTGAATTCCATTTAACATGATTCTTTCATCTTAATTATTAATTTGTGTAGATACGTATTATTCTAAAATAAAATTATTTTTTTATTCCATTTTATTATGTTGATCAACCACCTTTTTAATCCTTTTCATCCCTTCTTCAAGCAATACTTTAGGACAAGCCACATTTATTCTTTGAAATCCTTCTCCACCGAGTCCAAATATGTTACCACCCTCAAGTGCTACATTTGCTTTGTTTAAAATAAGATTTTTTAATTCTTCATCATTCAAGCCCAAAGAATTAAAATCTAACCAACCAAGATAAGTTCCTTCAGGTTCAACGTACTTGACTTCAGGAAGTTTATTGTGAACAAATTCTTTTAAAAATTGGAAGTTTAAATCTATATATCTTAAGACTTGTTCTAACCATTCTTCTCCTTCGTTATACGCAGCGACCATTGCAACGATTCCAAACGAGTTTGGGACAGATATTCCGTTTTTATAGGAAATCGTATGTCTAAATGATTCACGCATTTTTTCGTTAGGTATGATAATATTAGATACTTGTAAACCTGCCATATTGAAGGTTTTGCTTGGGGCTGTACAAACTATTGTTTTTCGTTCCAATTCTTCGGATATAGTTGAGAATAATATATGAGATTTCCCTGGAAGGATGAGATCATTATGAATTTCATCAGATATGATAAGGATATCATTTTCTAAGCAGATATCTCCCAATTTTTTAAGATCTTCTTTACTCCAAACTCTTCCTACTGGATTATGTGGGTTACATAATATAAACATTTTAGTTCTTGGATCTTTTGCTTTCTTTTCAAAATCTTCAAAATCAAAAGAGTATCTTTGATTTTCATAAATCAATTGATTTAATAGGGGTTGTCGACCATTATTGGTGACAGTACTAAAAAAGGGAGAATATACAGGAGGTTGAATGATGACTTTGTCCCCAATGTTTGAAAATGTTTGAACTATAATATTAATTGCAGGAACTATCCCTGGACTATATACAATCCATTTAGGATCTACCTTCCATTGATGCCTTCGATCCATCCATCCAGTTACTGCATCTAAATATGTAGGTGTGATGTGCCAATTATATCCATATACCCCTTCTTCAGCTTCCTTTTTAACTGCTTCGATTACCGGTCTTGGACATTCAAAATCCATATCTGCTACCCAAAGGGGCAAAAGATCATCATCATCTTTTCCAAAGAATCTTTTGAGTGAATTTTTACTCCATTTTAGTGAGAATGAATCTACTCTTTCAATACACCTATCAAAATCATATTTCATAGTGAATCTAGAGATGAAATTAAAAAATTAATTTAAACATTTATTATTCTCAGATCTCTTAAAATAATTTCCAAAAAAACTTTTTTGAAAAAAATTAAATAATCAACCTTCATTTGAAACAATAAAATCTAATATGATGTGAAGATGTATGACAGAAGCAGTAAGTATATATGAAAAATATTTTAAAGATCCAAAACGGGAACCAGTTCTGGTCGATTACGTGAGGACTCCTATAGGAAAGAGG
>JAGXNR010000225.1 GCA_019894875.1 Promethearchaeota archaeon
TGTTTGATCTTCTCCTAAGAATTTAAAATATCTCTCAATCATATAAGGAAAATAGCCATACTGTTTGGCAAGATTGAGGATGGAATTAGTATTTAAAGAAATTAAAAATCAACTCTATTTAAACAAAACCTTTTTTCTTTATTTAATTTGTCCAATCTGTTGTATTTTTTAAATTAAACGCCCCTAACATTTTAAAATATTGAATTTGTCGCTATAACTTTATTTTTGTTATATTCGGAGCAATACATAGCTGACATTTTTCAATTACTGATCAAATGATTTATAAACAATAAGATTGAAATATTAATTAAGTAATTTCTTTAAACTAATTTAAAAGGGTTGAATAAATCAATGCGGAAATTAAAAAAGAGTAATGTTTTACTGCTTCTTATATTTATGTCGGTGTTTATCATAATTCCAAATTTATTAATAAATATTCAGAATGATATTGAAATTCCTATTGACGAAAATATTTCTAACGATGTTACCAATACAAAAATTCCCCAAGAATCATTTGTTTATTACGAAAGTACGACCGGAGATGCATACGATGTATATATAAGCGGAGATTACGCATACTTGGCTGAATATTATTCGGGTTTGGTGGTCATTGATATATCTGACCCGACAAACCCAGGAATGCCAATCTACGAAAACACGACTGGAAATTCACAAGGTGTTTATGTAAGCGGAGATTACGCCTATATAGCTGATGGAGATTCAGGTTTGGTGGTCATTGATATATCTGATCCAACAAACCCAGGAACGCCAATCTACGAAAACACGACCGGAAATTCACACGGTGTTTATATAAGCGGAGATTACTCCTACATCGCTGATGGAGATTCAGGTTTGACAGTCATTGGAATTTCTGACCCAACAAACCCGGGAACACCTATCTACGAAGATACAACTGGATCAGCATATGATGTTTACATAAGCGGAGATTACGCCTATGTAGCGGATTTTTCCTCTGGCTTAGTTGTTATCGATATTTCCGACCCAACAAATCCCGAAACGATTGTGTACGAGGACACAACTGGATCTTCACATGGCATTTGCGTGAGCGGAGATTACGCATACATAGCAGATGGAGATTCGGGTTTGGTGGTTATTGATATTTCCGATCCGACAAATCCGGGAACGCCAATTTATGAAGACACAACCAAATATGCATTTGATGTTTATGTGAGTGGAGATTATGCTTATGTGACGGATAATACTTCAGGCTTAGTAGTCATCGATATTTCTGATCCGACAAATCCGGAGTCACCCGTTTATGAAGATACGATGGGTTATGCGCTAGGTGTTTATGTGAGCGGAAATTATGCTTATGTAGCGGATGGTACTTCTGGTTTGGCAGTTATTCCTATTTCCGAACCTATAGATCCTGAAACACTCATCTACGAAGGTACAACTGGAAATGCATATGGCATTTACATTAGCGGAAATTATGCCTATGTTGCAGATGGCACTTTCGGCTTGGCGGTTATAGATATTTCCGATCCGATAAACCCGGGAACTCCCATCTACAAAGATACAACTGGTTCAGCATATGGTGTTTATGTGAGCGGAGATTACGCTTATGTAGCGGACTATAATTCCGGTTTAGCAGTTATCAATATATCCGATCCAACAAACCCGGGAACACCCATCTACCAAGACACAACCGGATATGCTTATGATGTTTATGTTAGTGGAAATTACGCTTATGTTGCGGATTATGGTTCAGGATTAGCGGTTATCAATATTTCCGATCCGACAAATCCCGGAACGCCCTTCTATGAAG
>JAGXNR010000022.1 GCA_019894875.1 Promethearchaeota archaeon
ATCTTCTGAGGGCTATTGTCTTGATGCTGAGGTCTGATTTCATGTTTAAGGTTAGATCTCACTCTTTTCAACACCATAGATCGATATAGTAATTTGTTCATTCTTTATTGTGATTCTATGAACAAATAATTAATCTTATTAATGCTATAGATAAAATAAAGCAATTTCCCTATTTAAGCTTTTCCCCTATGATTCCCACTTTTCTTAACAATACTAAATTGGTTTCTGATAAGTTTAATATAAGACTAATAATGAACGAACTTAATTGAAACACAAATCTAAATGAACAATAATAGAATCTAATCTATAACAGTATTAAGTTTTCTGTTTTATTTTAAACAATTTTCAGAAAATATAACGAGATTTAGAAAAAGATGTGAATAACCTGAAAATAAATTAAAAAATTTTATTAATTTATATTATAAACTTTAACAATATCACCTCCTACATTTCTAAATATTGTTCAAAAAAAAACCGAATATTTAAAAATGACCTAAATTGAATTCTATTTTTGTTCATTTATATTTCAATTAAATAAAGTCCGTTCATTTTTTATCTAATTTTAAATCTGTCGGAAACCAATTACGTACCATTAAGGTAAGTGGGAAAAGTAAGGGAAAAGGTTTAAATAGGTAAAAAACCTTACATTATCTATAATAATAAAACCAATTAAATGTTCAAAGAATTTGATTAAAAATGAACAAATTAAAATTCGATCTCAGGTGATAAAAAAATGCAATATAAACAAGATTTAAGCATTGATCAAGAAATCAAACCCCAAGACAAAAGTATTATAAGCGAGAATTTAGATCCATTTCAAATTGCTCAAAAACAACTTTATGACGCTTGTAAACTTAATGGTTATGATAATGAGATCTATAACACATTGAGTATACCTGAAAGATTTGTTGAAATAAAGATTACCATGAAAATGGATGATGGTATGCTTAAGACATTTAAAGGATTTAGAAGTCAATACAATTCTGCCAGAGGGCCAATGAAAGGAGGCATTAGATGGCATCCTGAAGAAAGTGCTTCTCTTGTAAAGGCATTGTCAGCATGGATGACTTGGAAATGCGCATGTGTGGACATTCCATTAGGAGGTGCAAAAGGAGGAATTATTTGTAACCCAAAGGAAATGAGTAGTAGAGAACTTGAAACACTTGCAAGAAATTATATTCGAGAAATTGCCGATATTATAGGGCCTAATATTGATGTTCCTGCCCCAGATGTTTACACAAATCCTCAAGTTATGGCTTGGATGATGGATGAATATGAAAAGATCGTACGGAAGCATGCACCCTCTGTGATCACAGGCAAACCAATCCCAATAGGGGGTAGTGCTGGTCGAACAATTGCTACTGCCCAAGGCGGTATGTATTGTATCAGAGAAGCAGCGAAAGATTTAGGATTGAATTTAAATAATGCCACAGTAGCAATACAAGGTTATGGTAATGCGGGCTCGTGGGCTGCGAAAGTTCTAGAAGATAATTATAACTGTAAGATAATTGCAGTATCTGATTCGCAGGGAGGAATTTATAATGAAAATGGAATAAATTCTCATGAAACTACTCTCCATAAAGAAAAAACAGGAACAGTTGTTGGGTTAAAAGATACAGAAAAGATTTCGAATGCAGAACTATTGGAATTGGATTGTGATATTTTAATCCCTGCTGCTCTTGAAAATGTTATTACAGACAAAAACGTTAGAAAAATCAATTGTAAAATACTAGCTGAACTTGCTAATGGTCCGACTACGCCAGAGGCTGATGAAAAGCTTTTTAAAAACGGAATTCTCGTTATTCCAGACTTCTTATGTAATGCAGGAGGAGTTACAGTTTCATATTTTGAAATGACACAAGGTTTTTATCTGCATGCTTGGACTGAAGAGGAAGTTCTTGGAGCGTTGGATAGATTTATGACAAAAGCGTATCGTTCTACTATTGAACAAGCTCAAAAATTCGATACACATAATAGGATGGGGGCATATACTATAGCTATTGAACGTGTTGTAACTGCGATGCGGCTGAGAGGGTGGATATAATTTTTAATTTATAAGAGAATAAGAAATGAAATATAATTTTACATGAAAAAGTAATTTTTAAAGATTTTTAATTTTTCTTTTTACTTTCAAATTTATATAGTTTTTGTATAATAATTGAATAATATTCATAAATATAAGCTTCTATTAAACAAATAACTATTATTTTCTTCATATAACCTAATTTTATTAAAAATAGTTCAATTTTAAATACTTATCTAAATTTAAGATATTTGCAAATCAAAAAGAATGTATTAGTACCGTAAAAATTATGCTTGATATAAATCCATTTGAAAGTGTTAAAAAAAAACTTGATATTGTTGCAGATTTAATAAATTTAAGCCCAAATACTTTAAAATATCTGAAAAAGATCGAACGAGCATTAATAGTTTCCATTCCTATCCTTATGGATGACGACTCTCTTAAAATATTCGAGGGATTCAGGGTTCATCATTCAACTTTAAGAGGTCCAGCAAAAGGAGGTATAAGATATTCACCTGATGTCACACTTGATGAAATAAAGGCTTTAGCGTTTTTAATGACATTTAAGACAAGTCTTCTAAACTTACCTTTGGGAGGATCTAAGGGAGGAGTAACTGTGGATACTAAAGAATTGTCAAAGAAAGAATTAGAAAGATTAACTAGGAGATACACAGCTGAAATTATAAATATGATTGGACCCGATATAGATATTCCCGCACCAGATATGTATACAGATTCGACGACAATGGCTTGGATCATGGACACATATAGTATGCAGAAAGGTCGAACTATTCCTGGTGTAGTAACTGGTAAACCAATTGAAATAGGGGGTTCTGTAGGGAGACTTGAAGCTACTGGGACGGGAATGGCTTATCAACTTGAACATCTTTGCCAGAAATTAAATTATGATTTAAATAAAATGGATCTTGTAATTCAAGGATTTGGAAAAGTGGGATCAGTTGTTGCCAAGCAATTATGTAACATTTCTTGTAACCTTATTGCAGTTTCTGAAAAAGAAGGAGGATTATATTCACCAGACGGTTTAGATATTAATGAAATATTAAAATGGAGGCAACAAGGGAATTTATTAAAAGATTACGAAGGAAAAAATATTACTACAATAACTAACGATGAATTACTTAGTACAAAATGCGATATTTTGATACCCGCTGCTATAGAGAATCAGATATATAGTAAGAATGCAGATCGAATAGATTGCAGTATTATATTAGAAGGTGCAAACGGTCCTACAACTTCTCAGGCTGATGCTATCTTAGATGAGAAAGGAATAATTGTTGTCCCAGATATTCTTGCAAATAGTGGTGGGGTATGTGTTTCATATTTTGAATATATTCAAGATATTCAAAGCTATTTCTGGGGAATAGATCGTGTTAATCGAGAAATGAAAAATATTCTTATTAAAACTTTTGAAGATGTCTATAAATTTTCAAAGGAAAGGGATGTATCACTTAGAGCTGCCGCATTTGCTATTAGTGGAAGGAGATTAGCGAAAGCTCACGAATTAAGAGGTTTATTTCCATAATCTGACATTTTTCCATATTTTCATTTATCCAAAAATTGGAACTAAGAACAATAAATACAATATTGCTATTCCTATGTGAAGAAAAGCAAATATAGCACCCATCTTAAGCAAACGTTTGTAACTGAAATTTTCTACTCCTGAATCTCGTGCAATTTTTAGAGTCATCATATCACAAGCAGCTCCTGAAGGTAAAAAGTTTCCACCAAGATTGATACCAATCACAAGTGAAAAAAGCAAGGGAATTGATGAGAAACCAAAACCCCCATTGGATATCGGTTCTATTAATAGTCCAATTATTGGGATAAAAATTAACGCTGTTGGAGTATTTGCAACAACACCAGAGATAAAACTAATTATTATTAATATAAGAAAAGCCAAAACAAATGGGTTTAAAGCCTCAAATGGGATCATTTCAAAAAGCTCACCAAATCCCGCTTCTATAAGACATCCAACGACGACGTACAATGATATGAAGAAAAATAAGATTTCCCATTCAATATCTTTTAACAGTTCACTCATGGGTTTTTTTGTATAACTTGCATTAGCGAGAACTAAAATTAACGCAGAAACTACTGCGGTTAAATATAATAATGGGAGGATACCAAACAAAATAATCGTAATTATTATAGCAATTCCATTAAAATAAAACATCCTTTTATTCTTTACCATAATATCAGTATCTATTAAATCTATGACAAATTTTTTTTGGATCTCTTCTATTTTTGGCTCTTTACTTAGTACAAATTTATCTAATAGAAAAATTGTAACAAACAACAATACAAATGAAATTAACCAATAAAACTGGATAAAATAGAGGGTATCGAGTGCGGTAAATGCTGTAGAAATAATAATATTCTCCCCACTTGAAAAAGGAGTTAATATTGAACCAATATTAATACAAATCGTCATTCCTAATAGATAGGTTCCCGCTCTTATTTTAAGAAAGTGACAAAGTCGAATTACTATTGGTGCTAATATTAAAACCACAATTACATCGCTTATAATTGCCGCTAGAAGAGTAGTAATTATGCAAAGAAGCCAAAAGAATACTCTTTGGTTTCCTCTTGACAGTTTAAAAAGCTTTACAGCTACAAATTCTAAAATATTCGAATCCTGAGCTATCTTTGTTATAATACTCATGCTTAATATTATAATGATTGCTTCCCATTCAATAAATCCTATAAAGGTATCAAATCCTTTCCCTGTGGCTAATCCTGTAGTTGTAGCTGCAATAAAACAGCATAAAAGAGAAATAGCTACAAAGTCTAGATTAGATTTCGAATAACTCAGAATTATTAATACAAACAATATAAAAATGATGATGAGAAGAATAAGATTCATAATTGTTTAAGATTGTATTCATTAAATTAGATAATAACTTTAATAAATATATTTTAATAAATCTATTTAATATAACTGTATAAATTAATAGCAGTAGATCGTTAAATTACGATATGCATTAATAGAGTTCTTCTTTAAATTTATTGATAGAAAGAGTTGAAGTGAGTAATTTGATATTAAATTATTTAATAAGAAATAGTTGAATCATAAATATAAACAAATTTAAATCGGTGAGGAGGGAAAAGTTAGACAGAAGATAATCAAAAATGTTCTCTTCAATGAAAAGTTTTAAACTTGGGAAATATCCTTCTTCAGTTTTGAGAATCTCAACCATACGCTTGATTAAATTAATTATTACCCTTTCTATTATAAGCATGTCACAATTCATAGGGTTTATGTTTATAATATTGATACCTGTCTTTCTTTGAAATGTTATTTGACTCAATTCTGGATTTTTTTTCACAATATCTAACTTTGAATAAGAGTCGAACATTTCTTCAATAAGTTTATAGATCTTGTTTTTCTTCTTTACAGAAAAATGTCCTTCAATTACATTAATAATTAAATTTAGTATTTGTTGAAATATTCCTAAAATATCAAAAAATTCAGCAACAGTTGTGACTCGTTCAGCTTGTTTCCATTGAGTATAAAATTCGTCAATAACCTTCTCAAATGGTCTATAGACTTCAACGTTTCCCGTCCACTTACCTTGCCAACGGGTCTTATCCCCGGCATATTGTTGAATGAATGTGTGTCGAATAACATCAAGTCTCGCTCTTAAAATTTCTCCTCTAACTTCTCTCGAATCTGCTCCTATGAATAAGAGATTAGTATCTTTATCTGCTATGTAAACCCAACGTAGCCCCCCCATTTCAATTGAGTCAATCCCTTGCTTAAATTCTACGATAGTGAATTGGTTTAGTGCTGTTAATAGTCCAGAGACAAGATCTTCATTAACTGGAAAGTTCATATATGGCTTATACACAAGTGTAATTCCTGAATCTGATTCCAATACCCATATATTAATTTTTAACACCTATCTGATAATATTATCTCATGTACTATATATCATAGACTAATTAAAATAGTTCGTTTAAAGAATGATTTTTAACCCAACGCTCTAAATTTCTTACCATGTCTGTTATTTTACTTCTTAAAGTAAGTTCTGATACGTTTTTTCCAATTAGATTCAAAAAATCGCTACTTAATTTAAAATCACTGATAAAAATTCCAAATTTTGATTTATTGGTTGATATCTCTTTTATTCTCAATCTCCCCTCTAATTCTTTTACATCTTTATTATTCCGAACGTTGATCTCAATCAATCGCCCTTTATTTTCTTCTGGTTCACCTTTGTCTTGTAAAACTAGCTCTCCCTCCATCTCGATGGGGATTTTCACAATCTCATCTGTTATTTTAGTATATAAAATATTAGGAGAGACAAATGTTGCTTCCATCTTTTTTGCGGGATTCACAATTTCCCAAAATTTTGCGGTGTAGAGCGCCTTTATCAGTAAATCTTTATTACAATTATCTAATTCCACAACTTTTGAAATTATGCTTGTAGTCAAAAGAATCTAATAATAAAATTATTTTCTTATATATTAAAATATAGAAGGCTTATAACAGTTTATATCTTTACTATTTTGAATTTTTAACATTTGTTATTGATAATCGCCTCTCTCAGACTTCCTCAATTTCATCATTTTAGATCATAAATAATTTATTTTCATCATTGGCGATTATTTAAGAACAGAATTTTACACAGATCTAAATAACTTACTTTTCTCAAGATTATTTTCTTCTTTACAATGAGGACAAACCCAAGTTGTATTATTCTTCTTAACAGAATTGATGCAATCACTACATACTGCGATATCACAAATACAATAATAAGTATCTTCCATTGAACTCTCACAGTTTTTACTACACATATAACAAATTGGGGGTGGACGTTCAGACATTTTTCAAACCTACTTTATTTAAGTGTATATTATACTTTTAATTCTAAGTAATATATTACTTTAATTATTAGATCGTAATTTTAACTAGCATTATGGACAGAATAAGATCAGGAATTCGGTTATTGGCTTTATTTAGTGTTTTCTTTGTATATAAAGCGATAACGGGAGCAACTTTTAATGAAGTTGTAATATGGTCATTAATTACACTTGTCTATATTATATCATTAGTTATCATGTATTTCATTTCAACTCGATGGAAGAAGGAACAGAAAATTTGATATTTACTTCTTTTTCTTAAAAAAATCTGGAATAATCCCATCAAGCCCAAGACTTTTTAAGACAGTTTCTCGTATATTCATCTGAATCGTTAAATCTGACATCGTTCTCATGGTTGCATCCAATGATTTACTCATTCCTTTTATAGTTTCAGAAGTCTGGGTTAAAGAATCACGAATTGTGATATTAATCTCATGCAATTCTTTTGTTAATCTATCCATACTAGTTCTCAGTTCAGAAAGTTCCTTTTTAAATTCTTTGAGGCCCGCCATGTTGCTTAATTGGTTAATTGTTACTTTAATTATAAATTTAAAACTTATTAAAATTGTTAGAAAATCAAATTATTTAGCTAGTTTTATATAAAAGAAAAAAAAAATATGTTTATAAGAGATTAAGACCAAAAATACTTACACCAAAAATCCATAAAGCAAATCCTTGAACTAAGCAAAAGATTACAATTATTAGCGCAATTGGTGGCCAAGATAAAAATTTTGATATTTTCTGAAGACTTCCAATGTAAAACTTAGCTGTGAGAGCGACTATTACAGTGACGATAATAAATATTATCACTAATATCCATTTTGGGTTGATGACACCAGCAATTAAAGTAACAGCCCAATCTGGGACAAGTAAAGCAATTACAATAGCTGTCGCGGTACCTGCTATTAATCCTAGAATGCTTGATATGGGTAAGTCTGATATAGGTTTAAAGAACATTGCAATTCCAATAACAATTAAAAATATACTTGTAAAATGATTCGAACCATCCTCAGTAATTTCTCGATATTGAAAACTTGGAGGGATATCCATAATAAGCGACGTAATACCTGACCAAACAACGAAAATTCCAAGAATTAACCCAATGTAAGATAAACCTCTAAGAAACTTGGTTGTATCAAATTATTCCTCTGTTTTTCTTTTAGTTATAGAACCTCTACGCTTTTTTTCATAGCCAAACCAAGTAATAGCCATAAATCCCGATAGAACCATCATTATTGCACCAGATTCAGCAACCCAATTAAAAAAACCGCTGATAATACCCCAAAAATCAAATTGTAAAATCATATTATTTCAACCAATTTTTTTAAATTTTAAATAAAAGTAGGATTATGGTTATAAAAATTTATTTAAATCAAGATATCACATGAATTTAGTTTACGCTGAAATTTCTTTATTTTTATTATCATAAATGTAATATATTAGTTCTTATATCTATTATATAATTAAAAACCATTATCAAATATGATTCAAATGTCTGAATGGAAATATAGAATTAATAGCTTTTCGATAAATAACGACTGTTATCAATCTGGATGAAGAACGGTAGATGACCTCATAAATAGTATTAAAAAAATGAAATTAAAACGACAACAAAAACAATTAAAAAAAAAATTAAAACAGAAAAATCTCAAAGATTAGATCGAAAAATGATAGGGTCTAACCTTAAGAATTCCGCAAAGAATTCGAGAAATAATACATAATCTTAATCCACTTTTAATTAAAAAACTATATATTACTTCTTCTTTATAAAAAATTAACCCCTTGACTTACTTTTTTATCTTTTATAATCCTCATTCTTTTTACCCCTAATT
This sequence comes from Promethearchaeota archaeon, assembly GCA_019894875.1. The sequence goes on from JAGXNR010000022.1 coordinate 8,740, forward strand.
ACTTCTGTTAAATAAAGAATTAAGCAGGTGAATCAAAATAATGGAAGAAGAAGATTTTCTAGATATCGATTTTGATGATGGTTGTTATTCTACAACTTGATCTTTGATTGATATGTGGTATACTAGAGCAAAAAAATTACGAAAATTACATGAAACTCATAAAAAAGAATAAATAAATCTCAAGAATTTAAATCGAAAAAAACGAGGATTTAACTTCAAGTTCCGCAAGAACGAGAGATTAGAAGTCTAAATTTTTTCCTATACCTTAATTTTGATGATTTGAACCTTCTCCTATCTTTCTATAGATAAATCCTTTACCCTCTACAACTTTTTTATCAAAAATATTCCGACCATCGATTATTATTGGCTGATCTTTCATATTCTCCTTTAATTCGCCAAGATCAATTGAATAGTATTGTTTATGGTTTGTAGCAAATATCAGAACATCAGCATCCTTTGCTGCTTTTTTAAAATCAGAAGTTAATTCTGTTTCTTTATAATCCCTTTCTTTGACATATGGATCATGAGCAATATATTCCAAATTATGAGAGTGATACCGGCGTTTTAAAAAGAGAACAATTCTCTCTGTAGGAGTATTTCGAGTATCATCACAATCCGCTTTATATGCAACCCCCATTAAAGCTATCTTTAAATTATCATATTTTTCAGCAACTTTAAGAGCTTCTTCCAACAATTCAACCAAATGCTCGGGCATGAAGTCGTTAAGTTGCCTTGATTTTAATAAGATTTCCGAATCGTATTTATTTTTAGTATAAGTACGATGCCCATATACAAGGAGATGTGGATCCTTTGTTAAACAGTGCCCACCAACACCAGAACCCGGAGAATGCATCATTCTATCATGTCTGTGATTTATTAATTCAACTATTTCAAAAATATTCCTATTGAAATCCTCCACAACCAACGCCATCTCATTGGCAAATGCGATATTCACATCTCGATATGTATTTTCTATACACTTGGTTAATTCTGCTGTTAAAGTGTCTGTTACTTGGAGTTCCTTTTTAACTACTTTACTATACAAAAACTTAGTGTTTTCATTAGCCCTATCACATCCTCCTCCAATAACTCTAGGAAAGTCTGTGATATATTCAATTAATTTTCCAGGCATCACTCGTTCAAATGAAAATACTAAGTAAAAATCTTCACCTCTTTTCATCTTACTATGTTTTTCTAAGATTGGCGAAACTATGTTATCTGTTGTCCCAGGGGCTACTGTCGATTCTATAATAACTGTGGATCCTTTTTTCAAATGTGGGGCTAATCTTTTTGATACTTCCTTTAATGATTCATAACGTGGAATTCTTTTTTCATCAACAGGAGTCTGAACATCCACTAAAATATAATCTGCGTCATCAATCACGTTATACTTATCTGTAACTTTAAATTTTCCGTTCTCCACAACACGAGCAATCAAATCATCTAAACCAGGTTCAACTCCCTCAAACGGATTCTTTCCATTATTTAACCAATCTATTTTCCATTCTGAGCGTTTCGATCGTCTCTGAATACCAGTGACATAAAAATCATCTACATCAGCAAGTAATACAGCCATTGGAATCCCAACATAGCCCATTCCAATTACAACTATTTTAACCGTCATCTTTTTTTTTATAACCTTTAATGAAATATATTTAATGATGAATCTTATCTATTTAAATAAAGCATTATAGAAAAAATTTTAGAATAACAATAGACTAAAAGATAAAAAAAAAATACAGAGATATTTTTTTATTTCTTTTTTGTTTTGTATGAATCCCCCTTAACTCCTTTAAAGATTCCCGCTATGATCGCTCCGGCTATAAAACCACCGATATGTGCAAAATGAGCGGTCTGGCCGATACTAAATGGATCTACTAATGATACAATAGCATAAGTTAATTCAGCTATAAAATACGTTATGATAAAATAACCTGCACTTACTTTTCTCATAGAAGTACCTGTTACAGATGGGGAATAAAATTTATTTTTTGGATAAAGAATTAAATAGACACCCATTAGCCCAAAGATGGCTCCAGATGCACCTAAAGAGGGGATAGCGTCAAATCCGAGTATTGGGATTAGTAATGTACTTATTGCATGAAGTAAACTCCCAAAAAGTCCCGCGATTATGTAAGTTATAAGGTACAATACATGACCCATAGCATGTTCACAGTTATCAGTTATTATAATGAAGAACCACATATTCATTATAATATGAACGATATCTCCATGCATGAACATTGATGATATCAACGTCCAAAGATTTGTACCCGCAAAAAAGTCTGCTGGTACAAAAGCCGCCTCAATATGCATTTGTTGTGCAGGATCCAATAGTTGCCATATGAATACGAGTACATTTGCGGCTAATATAATTACAGAGAGGTATTGTTTAAAGAATGGGATCTTATCACTTTCAGCTTCAAGAACCAATTTAATAACTCCTTTTATTTGATTTTAATTAAAAATTCTCAGTTAAAGTTATTTTTCTCAAATTGTATAAAAAGTTTTCTACAATATTCAAAAAGCCTTTCAAGTCTATTACTCTAAACTGTTCTAAAAAACAAGATTAATTGTTAATTATAACAAGCAAAACCTTAATAAGAAATTTAAAGAAAATTATAATATTTTTAGATTTTTTTTTCTAAAATATCTTTAATTCTTTTTAATAAATCTTTGCCAGAAAAAGGTTTAGTGATATAGGCATCAGCGCCTAATTTTTTTCCTTTTTGAACATCCTCATTAAAACTTTTAACAGTAAATAATACTACAAGAATATCCTTGTATCTATCGCTATTTTTAATCTCCTCCAAAACGGAATAACCGCTACGGCCGGGCATCATGATGTCTAAGAGGATTAGGGCTATTCTATTATAATTTTCCTCTACCATCTTCATGGCTTCTTTCGCGTTATTGCTTGTTATTGTATCAAAATCACCCAATTTCAAAAACTTCTCAGTGAGATTAACAATATCTGGCTCATCATCTACTATTAGAATTGTATTTCGCGCTGCTGACATAATATTTCTAAATACAAAAATTTGTCTTGATTGAGTATAAATTAAATTACTATATTATAATGATTTTAGTCATTTATAAATATATAAATAACCCTTTTTTAGAATTGTGATCGCAAATGGTAAGAAAAAACGTTTTACCTAGATTTCCATTTGATTATATTAATAACAAGGCCGAAGAATATAATAATTCAAGATGGATGGAGCGTAATCAAAAGAGAGCCACCGTGTTAAGTATCCAATATCTTTTTGATGAAAAATTAAATGATAAGGTAGCTAGTGGGATTGAAGTGGGAGATCCACTATTAATCCTAGATTTGGGATGCGGTACGGGATTTTCTTCCGAACCATTAATTGAAAATGGATTTAAAGTAATAGGCGTAGATATTTTACCTGATATGCTGTTAAAAGCAAGAGAAAAGAAGAGAAATTCCAAATACAAGAGATTTTTGATGTTAATCTTAGCTGATATTAATTATCTACCAATTAGATCAAATGTTATTGATCATATCATTTCTATTTCAGCCTACAACTTTATTATCTATCGAAAACAGAACTATGGTGAAAAGGTTAAGCTTCTCAATGACACAGCAAAATTTTTGAGGGAAATTTTGAAGAATGAGGGAAAAATAATTATTGAATTTTATCCAAGAGATGATCAAGAATTAACTATTTTTAATAATTCATTTACTAAAAATGGGTTTGAAGGATTTATGGTAAAAAACAATCCAAAACAAAAATCCGGTCAAACTTTTTTATTACTGAAGAAAAGAATCTAACAATGGGAACTTGTAGATTTTGTGGAAAAATAGACGGGACAATATCTGAAATTCTTCAAGTATGCAGAAAATGTATTCTGGAAGGAGATTGGAGCAAGGTTAAACCCCATATTTTTTCCGTTCATGAACAAGTGAGAACAATTGTAAATCTACCGAAGGAACCCCCAAAAGCAGAAAAACCTAACATTAAATTGAAATGTAACTATTGCATAAACGAGTGTTCTCTCTCTGACCATGATGTTAGTTATTGTGGATTAAGAAATATCCAAAGAGAAAGAACGGGTGATTTACCTTTACCATCAAAATCTAAGGGATATATCCATGGTTATATAGATCCAAATCCTACGAACTGTTGTAATGCATGGTTTTGCCCCGCGGGAACTTCTGCAGGTTTTCCACAGTATTCGGATTATGAAGGTTCTGAATTTGGAACATATAGTTACGCTGCATTTTTGTACGGGTGCACCTTTGACTGCTTATTCTGCCAAAATTCCTCACATAAACAATTTTCAAAAAGAAATCTATTTAGTGCTGAAGCACTCGCAAATCAGATTGTGAGTAATAAGGACATTACATGTATCTGCTACTTTGGTGGCACCCCAGAAGCTCAATTGCCTTTTTCAATTAATTTATCTAACAAAATTTTGGAAAAAATTAAAAAAGAGAATAAAGAACGGAAGTTTAGAGTTTGTTGGGAATGGAATGGAAGCGGAAATAAAAAATTAATTGAGAAATGTATGCAAATTGCGCTTACTACAGGAGGAAATATCAAATTTGATTTAAAAAGCTTTAATGAGAAATTAAATTTGGCTCTATGTGGGGTTAATAATGAGAGAACTCTTGAAAATTTTAAATTCTTGGCTGAGAACTATTTTGGTAGGAGAAGTTCTGATATGCCAGAATTGAGTGCTTGTACTTTATTAGTCCCAGGATATACTAATTCTGAAGAAGTTGAATTAATTGCGAAATTCATCAGTTCTATTAATAAAAATATCCCGTATAGTTTATTAATATTTCACGGAGATTATCAAATGAGGGATTTAAGAATAACACCACGAAATCAGGTATTAGAATGTTTGAAAGTTGCAAGGAAATATTTAAAGAGAGTAAATTTAGGAAATAAATTCCTACTTGGTTTAACTTGATATCACTTATTATAATCTATAAGAAAAAGAATAAAATTTTTAAAGTTATATTATAGATTTAATGCTTCCCCAATCATATTCACAAACCTTTTTGATAATTAGATAAAAAAATTTATTTAACAGCAATAATTATCAGTATTACACAATTGAATAGAAAAATAGATTAGTCTGTAAATTTTAAAGAAAATTACTTGGTGAATTAAAAATACAAAAAGCACGCATACGGTTATCATCCACTCAATTAGACGCACTAAAATCAGTATGCGGGCAAATCGAATCTGTTTGTAAGAGTCAAGGTATTCGAAAGAACGGACCAATCCCTCTTCCTACTAAGAGATTACGTGTTCCGGTATTAAAAGCGCCTTCTGGTCAGGGAACTGCTACTTGGGCAAAATTCGAGATGCGTATTCACAAACGTCTTTTTGAAATAATTGCTAATGAAAGAAGTATGCATCTCATTATGAAAATTCAGATCCCCGAATCAGTATTAGTGGAAATTGAATTATTGTAATTGATTACCAATACTTATAGATCTTCAACTTTAATCTGAGTAGGTTCGTTATGTAATTTTGCTTTTTTATGAATTTCGATACTATCAACGTAATAAACAGTACCCAGCACTTCCATACCTCTTCCTATAGTTACATCTCTCCCTTTTACATCGCCTTCAACATGCCCTCTTCCTATATGTGCAATATTTTTGGCAAGAATGCTCCCGTGGATTCGATAATGTTGCCTTTTTTTTATGCCCTCTGAAGCTCCAATTAGAATATCTTCAGCAACAACATTTCCTTCTATGTGTGTTGTCCCTTCTATTGTAATTTTTTTCTCAGAAGACAGATTTCCATTTATATTTGAAGAACCCGAAAACGTAACTCCCTGTTCTCCTCTCACAAAATGTCCGGCTTTGAAAGATCCTGAAGCAATTAAAGAACCTTGAATATTAACAAGATTACCGATTTCTGTTGAACCAGAAAAATCACCGCTTTCATCTCCATAAAGAAATCCTGCAATATTAAATGAACCTGCACTACTCACATCTCCATGAACATTTAAATTACCTGAGGCACTTAAAGCACCTGAGGCGGTAAGTCCATTACATTCTAAATCTCCATTGATTTTACCAGAACCAGAAACTCGTATGGATTTATTTAGCTTTCCACCTGAGATTTTTGCTGATCCGGAAATACTGACATGTTCTTCGAACTCTATTAAATCTCCCGTACTACTTATTATCGCTCTTTTCTCATCTTTCTTAATAGAATCAACATTTTTTTTTTCCATTGTAAGTCACAACCAAAAGATTTGATACACAGTAATATAAAATCAAATTTAATAAAATCTTTACCTATTTAAAATATTTGGACGAAAGACTTGGGTTTAATTAATCAGATTTAAATCAATATATAGATATAATTCTATTAGATGATTAGAAGATTGAGTAAAGAAAATATTATAAGAGTGTATCGTGATGGCAGACTTTCATACTAAAACCTTTTATGGGCAAAAAACAAGCTTATTGATTTCAAGTCCCGCAAAAATAGTTCCCTACATTTTTCTTAGTTGTATTAATAGGAAAGATGATGGAACTTGGGAGAAGACAGCTAAGGGTGAAGGAAAAACAGTAAAATTATCTATTGAAGAAATTATATGTATTTTAGAAGTCCTGTATAGAAGAAGTGCAAATTGGAGAGGTTATCATGTATTTAAAGAACGTAAAACAGAGATTTATGCGGGATGGGAAGATGAAAAACGCCTTGTATTACTTATAAAGATCGGAGAGTATATGAAAAAGCTCAGGTTCCCTAATTTAAACTTTTTTACTTTACTGCTCGAACATCTGTTATCTGAGAAAATTGAATTTGCTACAAGTGGGACCTTCGAATCAAAAACAAAAGGAAAACAAGAAGTTGATGATGAAGAAGAATACGGAGTTTTTGCAGAGCATATTACTGCTAGAGATGGCTTACATATTGTAGAAACTACTGAATACAATACTTCCATTGATACTATCGAGATAAAAGCTAAGATAAAAGTGGAAAGCCCTAAGGCTTTAATGATTATATTGAATTCTGGTGAGGAGTTTTGGATACCTAAATCTACCATACATTCTAGTTATGATATTAACAATAAAGAAGAGCAGCAAAAACTTGTTGTAGATAATTGGATTATTGAAAAAAATAAAGCCATGAAATGAGTTTTGAAATATAAATCTAATATTCAAGAAAGGATAAAAAATAATAACTAAATCCTACTTCTTTATCTAACTACATCCAATTTGGTTTTTATGGGACTCACAATTGATTTTTTGAAACAGATAGCTATAAATGTTTATGATGTTGTCTCTCCCCTTTTAGGTACCGAAGAAGCAAAAAAAGGGGATAATAAAGGAGCAGGGGGAGATATATCTATGAATATCGATATTGTGGCTGAAAATGCTATAATTGAAACATTAGATAATGCAAATGTTGATTTGCTATTAATCAGTGAAGAAATAGGAGAAAAATTTATAGGTGATAAAGAAAAGGCAAAGCAAAATCAATCTATTTTAATCGTCGATCCTTTAGATGGCTCGAATAATGCCGCAAGAGGAGTACCCTATTGTTCTGTCTCGATAGCATATGCGAATGGTTCGAACATGAATAACATTATTAAAGCGGTTGTTCTTAATTTAAACACTAGAGATTTATTTTGGGCAGAGAAAGGAGAGGGTGCTTTTCTTAATGATATAAAGATTCATGTCTCTGAATTAGATATATCCAAAAAGTGTTTTTTCGAGTTGAATCTTCCTAAGAAGGATATAATGAAATCACTACAAGATTTGAACTCAATCATAAAAAATTTTTATCGTATTAGAATATTAGGAAGCAGTGCTTTAACTTTATGTCAAATAGCACGTGGTAGCATGGAAGCATTCATTAACTTGAGGAAAAGTAACAGATTAGTCGATGTAGCGGCAGGAATATTGATTTTAAGAGAAGCAGGAGGAAAATTTTTTGCCCTAGATGGAACTGAAATCAATGAACCAATGTCAATAGAAATAAGATTTCCCTTCATAGCATGTAATGCCAAATTAGATACTTTTCTTAAAGAAGAACTAACTAAATACCTCCTCAAAATATAGTAGTTAGGTTTGATGCTGCTTATGAATTTAGAAGTTATTAATTGTTAAGCTGGTACATTAATCGGATAATTACCATATTTCCTGCGAATATTTTGCATTGATTCAAACCGATCTACAGTTACTGCAGGATTAATACTATGCCCCGAACTAAAAATATAACCCCCATTGGGACCTAACTCACGAATAAGTTTTTTTGCATAAGCTTCTATATCAGAGATCTTTCCCATTGCCAACATTACTGGGCTTAAATTACCTATAAAAGTAATTTTATCCCCATATTTCTCATTTAACTTAAAAATATCATATTCGGGATTGGCAGTAGTAGACTCAATTGGATTTAAAGCATCAACACCACAATTTATAATATCTTCAAAAATTTCTAATAAATCACCATCTGAATGGAGAATGATTTTACAATTCTGCTTATGAGCCGCATTACAAATGCGTTTTATCCAAGGGAAGACATAAGTTCGGTAATTTTTAGGGCTCATAAATAAACCGTTCTTAAATCCATAATCATCCCATAATAGCACGAGTTCAGCATCATTCTCAGCTAGAAGTTTTACCAATTCAAGTGTAAATTTACCCCGATCATCAAATATTTTTCTAGTTTGTTTTGGTTTTGCTAAAATTCTTGAAAAATTCTCTAAACCAAAACCTTCCCAAGAACACTCCATTAGAGCACCTAAAGAAGGGATAGAGATAATCTCATTGTTCATTTCTTCTTGAATTTCCTTTCCCGCCTTGAAGTTAATTAACCTTGCTTCCCAATAGGGATCTGGCTGCTCCCATGATTCATAATCATCAAAGTCTTTAAAATATCCTCCAAAGTATTCGTTAACAACTGTCTCGGTGCCATCTTTTGCGGTATATACTTGTTGTTTCATTATTCGACCATATTCATCAACAATACCATCTCCCTCTTTTAATATTTTTCTAGGATAGAGAGATGCTAACGTAAGAGCAATTTCAATCTCAGCACGTCGACTAAATTCATGTGATTTTTCTAACGTATTCTTTACAAATTCATAATTTGAATATCCTTTTACAATTAACTCATTACCCTTTTCACCCAATTTACTAAGTTGCCGTAAGCCGTCTCTATATCCTTTCCCTATAGGTATATTATAATGTTTCAATATTGAATTATTAGTCACAATTTCAAATGCAGGCACTTTATCTGGTTCTTCATGATTTAAAGCTTTCAATATTCTTTCTGGTGCTTTCATTTTCCCCTAATTCTTAAGAAGTAATTTGACTTTATATAAGTATTAACATTATTCTTGTTAAATAAATAATTCTTTCAAAATAGTAAAAGCTTCCCTCGTATCTACCAATTAAATTAGCCACTCATACAATTCTAGAACAAAGAAAGAAAAAAATTAATTTATAATAAGCTGGGTATTCTCAATATATACATATTTTATGGGATGTACTTCTAACTTAACATAATTACTGAATCTGAATTAATTACTTAAAGGGATAGTACTGAATAGTAATTAACGAACATAAAGTGTTAAATACTTTAAAACCGAGATATAAATAATTTTTTTTATTACTTACAAAAGATGAAGAGTTTTATGGCAAAAAATAAAGATGCTTTGAAGTTTTTTCAATCATATATTAACGAAATGATAGATGTAGGAGGACCTAATCTTCCAAAATCAATATCTGTAAGCTTAGGTGCGAAATTAGGCAAATTTTTAAGAGAACGCGGAGATGAAAGCATAGAAGATAATTTAAGGACAATATATAATGTATTAAAAGCAAAAGTTAGAATTGTAACTGATGATAGTAATACTTTAGATATATTTTTGAAATATTCGAGAAATTTTTGTCCTATTGGTGGCAAACTCAATCCAGAACGAGCTAAGATAATCCAAGATACAATATGTGCTCCATATACCTCGTCTATTTTGCATTCCCTACGCCCAGATTTAAAATTTCAGGTTGAAATTATAGATTGTATTCTTCATTCTAATGAAAAAACTTGTCATCTTAATTTGAAAATTGAGGAGAAATAGTAAGAATAAAGTTTTTAAAAAACCCAAGCCTCGAATCCTCAATTCTGTTGCTATGACCAATGGTCATGCCTCTCCACACCCTTACTATAAAGCGTAAACACCTATAGTTACGACTGCTCCATCCCTGGCCTGGTCGATTTTCTAATTACGAGCTTATATCTTTCCTTCAAAAGACACTACTCTGATACCTACCATTATAGGGAGTGCTTCGTCGAGAACATAACGCTGGATAACAACACTCATGAAGCCTTGACCTGGGCAATTTCCGCTCTGAGGATTTTACGGTCCGTCCAGCAATGGGACTTCAGACCACCCCAAAAGGTCCATATTATTAAAATGCACCTAACATTAAAAATTTATTGTCCTAAGAAACATCCATTGATTATTGATCGAATCACAGCGAAATTTAATCCCAATATTCTTTATTTTGATACAAATTCTCTATTTAATTTTCGTTTTAGAATTGAAATAAATTCTTTTGTATCAGGAAAAATGTAAACTAGTTCCTCTCCGTCATCTTCTATAATAATTTCTCTTGAAAAAGTTCCGTTAACTTTAGCTTTTAAATCATTCAAAATCATAAATGAAAGATATGATGTTTAAACTCAAAAGTTCATATAGCATGGAGATAATATCATTGGTGACAATCAGACATAAAAGATAAGTTAAATAAAAGAATAAGTTTACAATTATATTTAGTTTAGTAAAAGCTGATCTAGATACGTTTTTATATGGGTTTCTGTGGAGCTTCCATTTTTAATTATATTATTAAAATATCCATTTAAATATATTTTAAGTTCCATATTAAGATCTCGAATGTCAAGATAGTTATATTTACTTTTTATTTTTTTACTATTGATTAATGGTTTTATGTGTTTTTCTACTAAATTTAAGATAAAACCAACGATTGCTTTATTTACTTTACTTTTATCATCCTCAGATAATTCGTAATCACTATGAATTGCCTTATCTCGAATTTCATTCAATTCTAAAAGAATTTCTTCCATCTCTACAGATAGTTCAAGAGATTTTATTTTATTTGCCAGATCCTTATCGATTTCCGACGAAAATTGAGAGTTGCAATAATTCTCTAAATTTGCATAAAACCGTACTAGGAGTTTAAACGCATCTTTTATTTCATATATATTTTCAAAAGCAGCCAAATTTAAATCTTTCAAGGAGTTCTCGATATCATTCTTAACATTTTCTACAACCATTGCTAAATATTGCGAATAATCTTCAAATGGAAATCCAAAATAATAATTATTATACTTCTCTGTTATATCCTTAACCTCTTGCCTTTGAGCTTGGATTTTTTCCTTCTTTACAATTTCCTTAACAAACTTTAATACATAATTACAACTTGGACAATATGTAATCCAAGAGCTTAAAATTACTTCTGTTGGTTTAACTCCTCTTGAACTAATATATCCATTAAATCCTGATAATTTTTTACCCTCAGAAGTCGAAAATATAGCCTCTTCGGGATAAAAAGTTCTAGGAATGAATTTAGTATTACAAACGGGACATTTTAGTTTTTCTTTTTGCTTCATGACTTAATTATCAACGTTTTTTGATTATTATTAATTTGACTTAAAAGACTCAATTATATCATATTTGCAAGTATAATTCGTAATATATATACAGAAATAATATGTGGAACATACTACTTTTTAAGATAGGTGTGTTATCGGTCTATCAGATTATTTATCTGATAACAGCAATTATAATTTAATCTAAAAATTATAATATTAGTGTAATTTAAAAGTCAAATCATTACAATTTCTTAATTATAGATTTATAAGATTTATTATGCCAGAAAAAATTGTCTATGTTGATGCAAAAACTCTTGAGAATTTTATGAGGGATATCTTCATTGGACTTGGTGTGCCAAAAGAAGATGCAAATATTATTGCTGAGGTTCTAATTACATCTGATTTACGAGGGATTGAATCCCATGGTATTCAACGCTGTAAAATGTACTATGATCGGATTAGGGCTGGTATTTATGAAGTGCATACGAAGATTGATACCATTAAAGAAACACCAACTACAGCATTATTGGATGGTAACTGTGGAATGGGGCATGTTATTGCATATAAAGCAATGAAATTAGCCATTGAAAAAGCAAAAGAGTATGGTTTAGGTGCAGTCGCTGTAAGAAACTCCACGCATTTTGGAATCGCAGGGTATTATAGCTTAATGGCAATTAAAGAAGGAATGATTGGTTTAGCAGTAACAAATGCTAGACCTTCTATCCCTCCCACTTTCGGAGTTGAACCCATGTTAGGCACTAACCCATTAACAATAGGAGCACCTACGAATGAGGCATTTCCTTTCCTCCTAGATGCTGCCACCTCAATTATTCAGAGGGGTAAAGTAGAGGTATATGAGAGGATTGATAAAAAACTTCCGGAAAATACTGTTATTAACGATAAAGGTGAATTTCTTACTGATGCGGGAGAGGTGTTACAAAAAATGGGTGAAAAAAAGGCAGCTTTACTCCCTTTAGGGGGCAAGGGCGAGGAAACTGCCGGTTATAAAGGATATGGATATGCTACTGTGGTTGAATTATTATCCTCAGCTTTACAAGAAGGAATCTATTTAAGAGATACTATTGGTATTGAAGAGGATGGACAGAAGAGATTAAAAGTCGGGCATTTCTTTTTAGCAATTAATACTGAAAGTTTCATAGGTATTGATAGCTTTAAAAGAACAGCAGGAGATATTATGAAAGATCTTAGAAATTCACCAAAAGAACCAGGAGCAAAAAGAATTTATACTGCTGGAGAAAAAGAGCATTTGGCATATTTAGAAAGAATAAAAATAGGTATCCCCCTTAACAAAAGTTTACAAGATGATATTAAGGAGATGCAAAGAGCTCTGAATTTGAACGGTTATAATTTTCAATTTTAAAATTCATAAATATAGCCTAATACTTATTGACTTTAAAACATACTTTATATAGAAACAAATATAATACTATTCGTCAATTTGGTTAAAGGTATTAATGATGAAAATTTTAGTAGCTTATTTCAGCCAAACAGGTAAAACTGAGGCAATAGCACGAGCTATCCATGAAGAGGTTTCCTAAAATCATGAATCTGATATATTGACGATGAAGCAGACTAAAAAAATAGACTTTAATGAGTTTGATTTAATTTTTCTAGGAGCACCATGTCACGATACAGATTTAGCAAAACCACTTATTAGAATTTTAAGAAAATTGCCAGAGTCTCCTAAATTTAAGATCGCTGGATTCTTTACTCACTCAACTACTCCGCCAGAAGGAAATACTAAAAATAAAAGCCTTTATGATGATTGGGCGGGAAATTGTAGTAAATCCTTTGAAAAGATGAAGCAGGAGAAAAATGCGGAATTTCTTGGTTTCTTTCGTTGTCAAAGAGCACCTTCTCCCGGAATTGAAACATTTATTCATCAAACGATAATAAAATATGAGGATGAGTGGCAAGATTATATTAAAGGAACCAAAAATCACCCTGATCAAAATGACTTAGAAAATGCAAAGAAATTTGCTGCAGAAATTCTTCAGCAATGTTAATTGATTTTTAATAGAATTTGAGAGATAAATTTTTATTGCTCTGTATTAAAAAAACCGTGAAAGCTTAATAAAAAACAAGCTATATCCCTAACAATCAACGTATATTAAATAGGATTTTAATTAAATAGAAAGCTATATAACTAATTTCTATCACATTTTTTATTATCCCTTTAATAAAATGGTAGAAAACACACTTGAAGAAACAATAAATTCTTCTTCAGACGATATTGTCTATATAGAATTCGAAATTCTTAAGCAATTTATGAAAGATGTATTTATTGGTCTTGAAGTTCCGGAAGATCATGCTGAACTTATAGCAGACGTTCTTATTATTTCTGATCTCAGAGGAATAGATTCTCATGGTATTCAACGCTGTAAAATGTACTATGATCGGATTAAAGAAGGAATCTATAACCCACAAACCGAAATAGATATAATAAACGACAATAATGCTACTGCTGTGATTGATGGACACTGTGGTATGGGACACGTAATTGCCTATAAAGCAATGGAGTTAGCAATTAAAAAGGCTAAAATTTATGGTATTGGCGCTGTGGCAGTACGAAATAGTTCCCACTTTGGAATCGCAGGTTACTACAGTCTTATGGCAATTAAAGAAGGGATGATAGGTTTTGTTACTACAAATACACGACCTTCTGTCCCTCCTACATTTGGGGTAGAACCAATGTTAGGAACTAATCCATTAACATATGGTGCTCCTACCGATGAGGAATTTCCATTCCTTATGGATGCGGCAACTTCGATCATACAGAGAGGCAAAGTTGAGGTCTACAACCGAATTCATAAGCCATTACCTGATGGATTAATTATTTCTAATAATGGTAATTCAAAAACTGATCCCGAAGTGGTCTTAAATAAATTACTCAATCGCTCTGCGGCATTATTACCCTTAGGTGGTGAAGGTGAAGCTACTTCAGGACATAAAGGATATGGTTATGCAACTTTCGCAGAGATTTTATCGGCAGCACTGCAAGATGGAATTTTTCTAAAGGATACTGCAGGTGTTATTGAAAATGGGCAGAAAAGATTAAAGGTCGGACACTTCTTTTTAGCCATTAATATAAGTAATTTTCTACCTTTAGCTCGATTTCAAGAAACTACAGGCAATATAATGAGGGAATTAAGAAGCTCTAAAACTGCCCCAGGTAAGGACAGGATCTATACCGCAGGAGAGAAGGAATACGATGCTGAAATCGAGAGAAAACAGACAGGAATTCCTATTAATAAGAGTTTACAAAAAGATATTAAAATTATGAAAGAAGAACTTGGATTAAATAAGTATAATTTTTCTTTCTAGGCATTTTAAAATAGTATTCCATCCGTCCTATTTTCCATTGGCTCAGAATGGAGAAAAACTGAATCTAAATTATCAATACCTAATTCATCTCGTATACTTTTCTCTAATTCTGAAATATAGGTATGGGTTTGTGATATATTTAAAGATCCATCGAAAAAAATGTGTAATTCTAAAATACAATAATCTAAAGTTGCCCAAAATTCCAATCCATGATATCCTTTTACATCAGAATGTTGCCTTAGAACACCCTCAACTACGTTCTTAATTTGTTCTAACATTTCAGGACCCACATCCGCGCATTTAATTTGATTTGCTGAAAGTGACTTACTGTACAATTGGCCTTCAATATGAGTAATTATGCGAGATATGTATGGAGCTTGTTTTTTTATTTCAAGTTCAAATTCAGTGCATACTTTATGTGCTTTTGTCAAAGAAAGAGATTCATCCACAACAACAATTAAAGAAACAAAATATTCTTCTTCAAGTCTAAAAATATTTAGATCTTTAAAATTGATTATATTTGGATATTCTGATTTCATAGAATATATTAAATTAATTAATCCTTCTCCTATAGATTTCTCGCTAGCTAAAGGATTCATCTCTACTATACATTCAACTTGATAGAGCGGGAAGACTTTACTACTCAACTTCCTAATAGATTTTATTATTTCATTTGCATGCACAACAGAGATATGATCTTCTACAGAAAGATGAACTTCTAAGAATAAAGTTTTCCCACTTGCTCGTACTTTCAAATCATGAACACCAACCACATGTTCAAGAGCAAATATTTCTGTTCTTAATTCTTCAATTATTATTGAACTTACTGGATTAGTATCTGTCAGTTCTTTTATACCTGCTTTGGCTAATTTAATAGCTCCAAAGATAATCCAAACAGAAAGAACGATACTGAAAATAGGATCTAGGAAAATTATATCAAAATATGCGAAGATGAAACTTAGGAAAACTAGAATAGCTCGCATAGAATCTTGGAATAAATTAAGTCCTTGTATTTCCATTGTAAGGCTTTTTTGTTGCCTTCCTTTTGAAATAAGTACTCTTGAGAAAAATAAATTGACTAAAAATGATAGAATTAACAAAACAAGGCCAATTTCAGGATTTGCCACATCAAACCTACTTGAGATTAATGTCTGTATCGCATTATAGATTAAAAAAAGATAAACATTCATTAAAATAATTCCTTGTATCAACCCTGAAATAGAGTCAATTTTACTATGCCCATACATATGTTCATAATCTGCCGGTTTCTGACTCTGGTAAAGAGAATACAAAGTAATTGAAACAAATAAGATGTCAATGAAGGTATCCACAGTTTCAGAGAGAAAACTTAAACTTCCAGTCATTATAACTCCAATTAATTTTAATGAAGATTGAAATAAAATGACTAGGAGTGTTAAAACTGCAAATTTTAATTTAATATCCATATCTAGATTATTTATTTTTATTATTGTTTATATTTTTTTAATTTTGGAAAGAAGGCATTTACATCTTTTTTGTAGACGAAATAACTATTGCCAAATTTACTCAACAGAAATTTCTCTTCTTTAACAATATAAATTCTAACTATTAAATAATATATAGGAAGGATTAGAAAAAGTAACCAGCTGTTAATTAAGCAAAATATGCCCGGAAGTGTACCTAAACCCCATGACGCATACATTGGGTGCCTTACATGTCCATAGATTTTTGTTGTTATGACTTCAGATGCATCATATGCGGTTTTTATTATTCTTTCAGAATATATGAAGATAATAGTACCAGATATTATGAGAATAGATCCAATAATAACCATCCAATAATAATTTATAGGAATTTGAAAGAATTGATGATAAATCGAATTCAAAATCCCAAATAGAACGAGGAATGGACATAAAGAGATTAAAATCTTAGGACCAACCCCTAATAATGGAAAATTCTCATTACCCTCTTGTTTACTTTGATTATTCATTTTTTTATTAATTTCGAATATGTTTTCACATTGTTAAACTTAATCTGTGATAGATTTTAATATTAATTTTGCACTTTGAAAAGTTTCTACATCGATGTCATCTTCTATATTCCTATTTTTATTTAAGGATGTATTAATCTAATGAATATAAACAGATTTTTACTTTTTGATTAAAATTGGTAAAAACATCTTTAAGAGTAAAAGGATATCACTCTCTTGAAACAGAGAACGTAGAGTTTCCAAAAAGGCTTTTGGATACTAAAGCTCAGGTCAAATCTATTAAATTCGACTTGTTAATATGGAATTTAATCAATAAATTTAATTTCACCAAGTTTTTTCATCTTTTTAAAAAAAATTGTCCTTCTTGTGGGCGTAAATTTTCTGAAATTTTCATAGATTATTATATTACCAGAGAAATTACCTGTAAAAAGTGTAAGTACAAAACTATTTTTTCTACCTTTCTCATATCATTTGTTTTAAATGCTGTAAGTCGAAGTTTGAACATTCCAAAAAAGAGATTTCCAGAAATCTTGAGAGAAAATGAGCCTTTAAAGAGATTGGCGTTATCATATATAGAGGGTATTGGGATGTTTGGAATGAAAACACCAACCATTCCTATAGGACCTCCGGTCGTTTTTTGGTCTGTTACCCATCGCTGTAATTTAAACTGTACTCATTGCTATGTTGACCAAGATGCTAAGGAAATGTCTTATAGTGATGCATGTAAAATTATAGACCAGTTATCGGAAGCAAAAAATTTCATCCTAATCTTTTTTGGTGGAGAAGCTCTACTTCGAGATGATATATTTGATCTGATGAGATATGCGACTGATAAAAAAATTAATGTTGCTCTTGCATCTAATGGAACATTAATCAACAAGGATATAGCAAAAAACCTTAAAGAGATTGGTGTTGGATATGTTCAAGTAAGTATAGATGGTTTAAAAGACGTCCATGAGCAAATTCGGGGTGAAGGTACATTTGAAAAAGCAATTTCTGCGATTAAACTTTGTTTAAACGAAGGATTGTATACGTGTATTGGAACAACAATTACAAAATTGAATGTTCATCAAATATATGAGCTTGTTGATTTAGCAAAATCGCTGAAAGTTCAAAAATTTGAAATTGTCGATTTTGTACCTTCCGGGAAAGCATCTCTTCAAGCTCATATAACTTTAACCCCTCTCCAAATAGAAAAGTTTAGTGTTATTGTATGTGATATCTGGCAAAAACTTATTGAGGAAGGATATCCAATGACTCTTTCTTATAAAAACCCAATTTTCGGGAGAATTCTGTCTCAACGGTTTCCAAAAGTTATAATCGCACCCTTTTTTAAGAGCATATTTTCAAAAGAAGCATTATCATATTTTAATTTCTCCGAAAGACTTCAAAGTGGTGTGTTTAGTAAACAAAGTCCTTTTTCCCCTTTCATTACTGGCTGTGAATGCGGTGTTTTTACTATGCATATTAAATCAAACGGGGAAGTCACTCCCTGTCCGCTAAATCCTGCATCTCTTGGTAATGTTAATAAACATCATATTCAAAAAATATGGATAGGATCTCCTATTCTGAATCAATACCGTAATTTAAAATATGAAGGTCAATGCGGTAAATGTAATTATAAAAGCATATGTGGGGGATGTAGAGCAAAAGCATTCATCTCAACTGGCAGTTCGATAACCTCCGATCCAACTTGTATGCTTGAAATAAGAAATATAAAAATCTAGAACGCTAATTTAACATTCGGATTTATTTTATCTACTATCAAAAATTATTCCTAAGTATATCATTAAAAATATATGTGAGGATCTCTAAAATGGAGAATTTCGAGGAAAAAACTACTAATGCATTGACACAACTGAAGAGTGCTATCTATAAGACATTAGAGACATATTCAAATGTACATAGAGGAACAGGTCACAATTCAATAATAACTACTGCATTATTTGATCAAGCACGAGAGATTGTTCTTGAACATCTACAATTAAATAAGAAGAAATTTGTTGTTGTTTTTTGTAGTCCCCGAAGAATGAAAATGTTTAAAACTCAATTAAAACCATTAGATTATCATGTTATTTCAAGCTTAGATTATGGATTCCCAATAGGAATAAGAGTATTAGTAGTTAAAAAAAAGAGTTTACGTAAATGTTCTGTAATCTACACCGGAGGAGGAACGATTAAACATGTTACTTTTAAAACTGTTGTTTGGGCAGATATTCCAGAAAGGTTTGAAGCGGGGACACCCAGTACTGTTAACATAATAGCTCTCGCTAAAGCTATTCAATTAACTGAAAAATACGGGAAAGTCATCAAAAAACCCGATAAAGCTCAAGACCTCACTCCGAATGAAATATTATATCAAGACAAGGTCCTAGAATATTCTGGAAAAGAGTTACTCATTAGGCTCAAAAAAATGCTGATTGGATATAATGCTATCGTTCCAACTATGGAAGGGTATCAATCCTTTATAAATTTAGATAATGCTGCTAGCACTCCCACATTTTTACCTATTTGGGATACATATTGTAAAACTTTAGAACAATCAGGAGAAAGCTCTCAAGAAATTATACATGAAGTTAAAAAAATTTGTTCATATTTCTTAGATGCCCCGTTAGAGAAATATGACGTAATATTTACCTCAAATACTACTGAGGCGATAAATATTGTTGCCCAAAGTTTGAGTCGAACATTAAATGAAAAAACTGAACCTGTTATAATCAACACCGTATTAGAACATCACTCTAACGAACTTCCTTTTCGTTATCTTCCAGATGCATCATTAATCAGAATCGCAATTGATGATAATGGTTTTGTTGATTTGAACGAATTAGAAACAATTCTAATTGAGTATAATAGAGATTATAAACATGGAAATAAACGGGTCCAAATCGTATCACTGAGTGGTGTATCTAACGTTCTTGGAACTTATAATGATCTTCAATCAGTTAGCCAAATCACGCATAAGTATAGCGCTAACTTGCTTGTTGATGGAGCACAAATAGTTGCCCACCACAAAATCGAAATAAATAAACTTAATATTGACTATTTTGCATTTTCAGGTCATAAAAATTATGCTCCGTTTGGATCTGGGGCACTTATTGTGAAAAAGGGGCACCTAAAATTCAGCGTTGACGAATTAGATGAAATTCGATCATCTGGTGAAGAAAATATTCTTGGTATTGCAACCTTGGGAAAAGCGTTATTACTTCTGGAAAAAATCGGTATCGATATTGTGGAAGATTTTGAAAAAGAATTAACCCAACTTACTTTAAACGGGTTAAATAAAATGAAAGATGTGGAAATATTTGGAGTCAGAGAAACAAATTCAAGCAAATTCAATAAGCGGGGTAGTATTATCTCTTTTAGCTTGAAAACAGTTCCACATAATCTAGCAGCTAAAGAACTTGCTGAATATGGAGGGATAGGCATTCGCAGTGGTTGTTTTTGTGCTCATATATTAGTTCAGCAAATACTTCATGTTCAACAAATAAGAATTCTCGGAGCAGAGATGACTTCTATTATAATACCTGAAAAAACGAGAATGTGTACCCCTGGATTATTAAGAGTAAGCTTTGGGATTGAAAATGATGAAAATGATGTGAATATTTTATTGAAGACAATTGGAACCATAATGAAAAAACCACGATCACAGATAAATAAACTTCTTAGCTACACCTATAATGGAACGCTTTTCGTTCCTAAAACTAAAACTGAAGAAAGAATAAAAGGATTTGTTAAGCTTATTGCTAAAAAAGTTTATTCAAACAAAAGGATTTAATAGGTTAAGCCTGATTTTAGGTAAACTCCCCACTTGCAATAATAAACGCTTTTCCTCCAACCGAAACATTAATCTTTCCTTCAATCTCCTCAGCTTTCAATAGTAATAGACTAGGTCGACCAACTTCATAACCCTGTTCAACTCTAATATCAACACTATTTTTACCAAAATATTGGTGATTTGCTAAATATGCAGCTAAACATCCATTACCCGAACCTGTTGCAGGATCCTCAAATCCGGGAACTTCAGTAAAAACACGAACACTTAGATGGTTTCCTTTATGACGGGTTTCAGGACAAAATACTAATATTGATTTAGCGCTTGTATTTTCAACAAAATCAAAAAACTTCTCTCTTTCGACTCGAGCTCTTTTTAAAGCATCCAAGTTCTTTAAGGGAACGATAATAAAAGGAAGTCCTGTTGATACTTCTTGAATCGGGAACCTAATATCAATATCTTCTTCATTTAAAAATAGGGTATTTGTGATTAATTCTGGGTCAAAAAATTTCCCAAATGCAGGAATGTTCTGTTCCATCCAAATTTCTTCGACTTCACCAGATTTATATTTAAAAAGAACAGGAATTTGACCAATTTTGAGATTTAATAGTAGAGTTTTAATATTTGATTTTATAATTTCTTTTTGAATTACTAGTGATGTCCCTAGAGTTGGGTGACCAGCGAACGGTAATTCTACGTCAGGAGTAAAGATCCGGACATTAAAATCTTTAATTGATGTAATAAATGTTGTTTCAGAAAAGTTCATTTCTTTTGCGATTTTCTGCATTTCATTATCGGAAAAAGTATCTTCCGCCAAAAAAACAGCAAGTTGATTCCCCTCATATTTCCTTTCAGCAAAAACATCAACGATATAAAATTTACATTTAGACAAATTCAATCCCTCTTTCTTTATCAAAGATTAAAGTATAAAATAAATAGTGGTAATAAAAAGATAAATCTTTTTTTATTTCTACAAGGAATTTTCATTTTCTACCGCTTAGCTGGAGAGGCATAACAATAATCACAATTATTTCTACAGCGAAAGATCCCTGTATACCCCCCTATATCTTTAGATTTGAAGCATCCACAATCTTTCCTCTGACCTGTATCCTTTTGTTTTGGAATCTTCTCATTTATTAATTTTTCTATTTTATATGCATCAATACAGTGAGCTTGCTCTATACCTTCAATCTGTAATAGATCTGGCTGACAACAAGCTTTCATTTGAATATTAAAATCGAAACATATTTTCATTAGTCTTTCTAGTATCTGACTTTTCTTTTTGACTGTAAGGTTAATTGGGATGTATCCTCTCGCATTCATCCTACTATTCACTTTGGAATAGAAAGTCGCGAAAGAGAAAATGACTTTATTTATTCCTTTTTCAGCTACTCTCTCAATAATACTTCTAAACTTACCTAAATTGTTTCTGATTTCATTTGAACCTTTTTTCTTGTAGAAAATTATAGGGTCATATCTATAATTAACAGCTGTTAAACTAAATTCTTTGATCAGCCATTCCAATTGTTCAAATCGCTCGTTTAATGGGATATTAATGTTTTTTTCTAATTCTGATGGTGTATTGATTGTGAATTGAAAAGAGTGCCCTTTATAAGAATTAAAGAGATCCCTGTTATTTTTATAAGTTTTTATCCATTCTCCGAAATTTTTGCTCCACCACACAAAACACTTTACATCGCTTGGGCTTAATGAAACACGACTTACTTGCTTACGATTGAAAGGATTAACTACATCAACATATTCATCTTTAATCCTTTCAAGAACCCAATCCATTAAAAAAGTGGGAATATCTGTTCTTCTTGAACAAGAAATTATCGGAGATTTTATTAAACTCATCAGGAGTTTGGAGAATATTAATAATTACATCAATGTTTCTTAAAATAAATAGATTCAATGATGCCCAAGCAAAAATTAAAATTATTTTTAAAAATCGAAAATAAAAAAATAAACTTACCTTATATTTTTCATAAAACCCTTTTCTAAATCATCCTTCTTAAAATTCCCAACTGATTCCTTATTGAATATCAGCTCTATCAAATCAAAAGGAACATCTCGTGCTTTTACTATTAAGGTTTCTTTTTTATTTATTAAATCAAATTCAATGAGAACTTGCCTATCATTAAAATCAAATCGTTTCATTAGTATTCCATCAATTCCAAAAACAAACCGGTTTTTAAAATCAATAAATAAATCCCCAAAGTGCTTTTTTGCATATGCCGATGCAGTAGCTGCAGTCCCAATGCCCCAATCTAGCATTATATAATTAGAAATTCTTTTATCGTATCCTGCATGACCATAATTTTCACGTATTAATCCTCTATCTATGGTATCTATTGTTTCTGTTTCTGTTAGATTTCCTGGACATATTTCTTCATATTCTCTTAATATTTGGAGTGCCCAACTTGCTCTTAACGCAGCTATCCCTCTTTCCATATATTCTTCTTTACCCGTTTCTAAATAATATTCCATATATGTTTTTACGAATAATCCTTGTCGAGCATCACCTAATTCAGCATCAGTATTTTGACAGCCAAAACCTCCAAATGTATGATAATTAATGTAAGGCATGTCCCATACCTGCTGAAACAACGACATTATTGCCAAAATCCTTTCACCGAATTCAATGTACCGCTCTTTACCAGTTGCCCGGTATAAATCTTTAAATCCTTCAGCACACCAATAAATACATAAATTATTCATTACATAGCTTCTTGTAAAAGTATCATATTCTGTATATAGTGGGTGTGTACAAGAATAAAATGCCTCAAAGTCAAGCCACTTATCTTCTGGAATTATTTTAGCTATTATGAATTCCGCAATTCTTTCACATATGAGAAGAATGTTGTTATCATTGGTTAATTTGTAGTACTCCAACAAAAACATTAGTGATGCTCCAGAGCTAGCTGAACCAGATAAATCGTCGTTAATAATAATTTCATTATTATCATCAAAAGTTATAAAGGTTGGAATTTCTCCATTCTCTAACTGTAAATCTTTGATAAGAGTAACCAAATCTTTACAAACTTCTTTAACCGATTCTTTTAAGTAGTTAAAATCATTTGAATATTTAATAGCCCAATACATAGTTAATGAGGCATCAACAAGATTGTACTCCTCCTCCAATATCTGCCATGCCTTAACTCCCTTTACAGTTGAGAATTCAATACTATCACTTGAGGAGGGGAGCACTAAACTAGGAAAAATTCCTTTATTTCTCGGTAGTTGTAATATTAGATTCAACATTTTCTTCCCTTTCATCAGTAAATCTTCTCTTTTCCATAATTCACCAAAATATCTTAAACCATATGCTGATCTTATGTTCAAAAACCAAGCAGTGTTGAATATCACTGCGATTCTATGTCTTTTAGAATAATTTTGAGTATAATCTCGAATATTATTTTTTTTTATAAAGTTTAGAGGTAACTTTTCCTTCCCAACCCATGTTGAAACCCAAAAACCTCCACATTCAACATTATTCATTTTTAGATCGCCCCAATAATTCTGTCGTTCAAATAGAGCTTCAAATCCTTCTTTTACGTTAATATCATATGGTACTATTTGGGGATTAAGGTTTTGATATAGATTTCTTCTACCATATTTTTCCCATAAAAAATTATTAATAAAGAACAAAATCTCTGAAACGGACTGTCCTCTAAATGAAATAATATAATACCTAAACATCAAATCAGTTCCGGCATCAATCTTCCATTTTGCTGCTGTATTGTGTTTGAAGTAAACATGTCTATGAGGTTTATAATTACCAAATCCATAAGCTATATATTGAGATTTGCTAAAATTATCAGAGGATAGATTTAGATCCATAAATGTTTGAAAAGGTCTGTTTTGCCCAAGAGTTTTCAAATCTGGTATCATCGCAAACGCGACATTTCCTTTTTTGTAAATTATAACCGGTGACCGAAAAACATGATCTCCTATAACTAAATTTTTCCTCGGTCGAATATGTGGAACCCATGTGAAATCTGGAGCGTTTCCTAATAAAATTTTATAGAACACTGCAATTTTCGATAATTCTAAATCCTTATTAGTCGAAAACTTATACCTAATATGAAGAATATTGTTCTCTTCAAGACAATAATCTAAATTTAATGTTATATCCTCATCTTGTAAATTATAATATAGTTTTTTTTTCTTTCTTCTCTCAAAAATAACTCTCTTTGAAGATTTTTCTTTATTAGCCCAAAAAGTAAGAGTACTCAAGCCGTCTAAATTTTCAAGAATGGGAATCCATCTATCACCATCTTTGATTTCAATAGATTCCCCAGAAAAAAATTTATTGTCTTTAATAATAACTCTAAACTCAGCTCTTTCTAATGCAATTTCAGAAACTATTAACACCTATAAAAATAAGAAATCTTTATTATTGCTTTATCTGATTTAATTTTTTAAAGCTTGCAATATTTTAAATAATTATGATTCCTTCAATAGAATGGACTTCTGATGATAAGGTTAAGATGATTGATCAGACTCTTCTACCTCATAAATTAGAATTTTTGGAGTTTGATGATTATAGAGATGTTGCTACATCAATTAAAGTGATGAATATTAGAGGAGCTCCTGCAATAGGCGTTGCGGCAGCAATGGGGGTAGCTTTAGCTACTATTGAATATAAAGAATTATCAAAAGACCGGTTTCTCGAAAAAATGGGGGAAGCCGCGGAATTAACCAGGAATACAAGACCTACAGCTTCTAATTTATTTTGGGCAGTAGATCGAATTTGGAAAATAATAAGCGAATATCCAGACAATCCAAGTGGGATATCCGAACTTGTAATTGAAGAAGCCAAGCTTATGGCTCAAGAGGATATAATTGTTAATAAGAGCATTGGAAAAAATGGGGCAGAACTATTGGATGATGGAGATGTTGTCTTAACTCATTGTAATGCAGGATCTCTTGCTACCGTTCAATATGGGACTGCTTTAGCTCCTGTTAGAACCGCAATAGAACAAAATAAGAAAATCAGCGTAATTGCCGATGAAACACGACCGAGATTACAAGGAGCAAGGTTAACTGCTTATGAGCTGCAATACGATAAAATACCTGTTAAAGTTATTTCAGATACTTCATCAGGATTGCTTATGAGATTGGGAAAAATAAATAAAGTTATCGTGGGAACTGACCGCGTAACTTCAGATGCTGTATTCAATAAAATAGGAACTTACTTAGTGGCATTAGCAGCGAAAGATAATGATATTCCATTTTATGTGGCTGCCCCAACTTCTACATTGTCGCTTAATGAAACTGTAGAAGATGTTACCATTGAACAAAGAGATAGTAGTGAAGTAAGTAATATTTTAGGTAAAGTTCAAATTGTCCCTGATGGTGTGGAATGTTTAAACTATGCTTTTGATATTACACCATTTAGATTGGTCACTGGAATTATCACTGAGGATGGTGTTTATACACATGAAGAACTATTAAAGAAATACAAATAAAAAATTACTTTCCATTTTCAATTTCTAATTTCTAATTTTCTACCTCTTTTAAAATCATTTTTAACTGCGTAATATTTTTTGCTCTACTTAATCGAGTTCTAATTGATGTAGATTTTTCAATACCTTTTGTTAACCAAATTGCGTTTTTCTTTAACTCATTAAATTTGAATTTTTCATTTCCATAAGGATAAACAATTCCTTCAAGATAACTATCGATGATTTCTTCATAAAGAGCAAAATTCTTTTGTAATATAACTCTATTATTCTTGAAGGGAACTTCCTTGTCTTTTGTAAAATACTGATGAATTTGTTGAAATATCAAAGGATTTCCCATTGATTCTCGACCTATCATTAAAGCATCAACCTTAGTATAGTCAATAAAGTGTTTCGCAGTTTTTGGATTAGAGATGTCACCATTACCAATCAAAGGAATTTTAAGTATTTTTTTCAAATCTCTAACTGTATCCAGATCGATCTTCTCTTTAATAAAATTGCTTTTAACGGTTCTTGCATGGATTATTAAAATGTCTATTCCAGAATTGTTAATGATTTTTGAAAATTCCTTTATATTCATTGGTTGGGCATAACCCGTTCTTACTTTGAGAGAAATTGGTTTAGAAGATTTTTTAACCGCAACATCAAGTAATTCTTTTAGTCTTTCGAAATCCTTCATAAGATATCCTCCCTCACAAGAGTTAATTGCTCTACGTGAAGGACACCCTGCATTGATATCTAAAATATCATATTTATAACTTTCAAGAGAATCAATAGATAATTTAAGAGCATCTAAATCAGACCCGATAAGTTGTATGCTTATCGGTCTTTCTTCCTCTATTTTATATAATTCTTGTTCAAATGAGTTTGAGTTACTAGCGATATGCTTGGTATATATCATTGGAACACTTACTAATCCAATTTCCTGAAATTTTCTACAAAATCTTCTATATGGTGCGGTGGTAACCCTTTGCATAGGCGCCAAAACATATCTATTTCCAAGGTTAAGTCTTCCTAATTTCATTAGTTAAATCCGATTCTTCAACATTATTTAGAAATTAAACTCATAAAGTCTTTAATATTAAATCAAAATTTATGAATAAGAGTAGCAATTGTTTTCATTCCTTCAATCCAATCATTAATATATATGTTTTCATTAGGTGCATGAGCATTAGATTGAGAATGACTTGTACCTATGGAAATACAAGGAACTCCCGGAAATAGGCACATGGGTCCACTTCCTCCTGCTAATGGCCAAACTACGGGATCATGACCAGAAACTTCTGATACGGCTTGAATTACAGCTTGAGCAACAGGATTAGCTGGTGAAGTTTTTACTGCGTCATATCCATCCCCTTCTATTATTTCGATGTGAGAAAAACCATTGTCATCCCAGAATTTACGGATTTTTTCAACTAAATCTTTAGAATTTTGACCAGGGACTAGTCGACAATCAACTTTAGCAAAAGCTTCATGCGGAGCTATCGTTTTACTACCAGGTCCTTGATATCCACTCCAGAACCCACAGATATTTATAGTGGGTTCTAGGAAAAATTTCCTTTTTAATTCTACACCGCTTAAGCCTAAACGGATTTTATCAATCCCATAAGTTTTCTTCAGTTCTTCTTCTTTGAGGTTAAAATTATCTATATTTTTAAGTTCTTCTTCAGTTGGTTTAGGGATATTATCATAAAATCCTGGTACAAGTATCTTATCATTTCGGTCTTTTAAAGCAGCAAGAGCCCATGCAAGTTCATAAGCTGCATTATCTACAAATTGTGTTCTACCAGAATGAACATCCATTCCAATTGTATCCGTTTTCAGTTCTAAGTAAAGGCAGCCCTTTACACCCAAATAGATATTATGTATGCCTTCAGTATCTTTATCACCGAATTCCCAGATGCACAAGTCGGTTCCAAGCGCAAATTCTTTATTGTTCTCTACAAAATAACCAAGATTTAAGCTTCCTATTTCTTCTTCACCTTCCAAAATGAATTTAATATTAACAGGAATTTTACCAAATACTTCTATATAGGCTTTTATTGCTTGTAATCTACAGATAATCTCTCCCTTATTATCTGCAACCCCTCTAGCAAATATTTTTCCATTCCTTATAGTAGGTTCAAAAGGCGGCGATTCCCACAGGTCAATATTTACTGGTTGAACATCGTAGTGGTCGTAGAATGTTATAGTTTTATCTGAACCAGTATTTAACTCTGCGGTGAATACTGCAAAACCATTAGTTTCAAAAGTTGAACAATTAAATCTCGTTTCTCCAAAGATACGTTCAAGAAAATTTATTGAAGCCTCTTCTCCAATATTTTGAGCAGCTATACTTGGAATTTTAAGAAATTCAAACAATAGATCTATTGATTCTTTTTTGTTTTTTAGCAGAACAGAATAAACTTCATCCAATGACATGATTATTACCTATAATATTATTCAAATATTCATTTCATGAAATTTTTTTATTGATTAAAGACTATTTTACTTAAAAAATTATATTAGATTAAATTGTAAAATGACAGATTATATTAAAAAATTTGAATTCAAAGAATCCCCAAAAGAAATTACATATTTAGAAGGAGTACCGTTGGAACTAAATGAAGATTTTGTGTTTTTTCATAATAAAACCAAAGTACGAAAGGATTTAACCTCACTTCAATATTTATTTAAATCTTACACTCAAAATCCACTTTTAGCACTTGGAATTCGGGATTCTTATTTGGAGGAAGAACTCACTGATAAATACTTAATGGTAATATTTACTACTTCTGAAATTATCAAAGATACTAACAAAATTATATCTGGATATACTGATATTGAAATTAATAAGGGGTGTTTTTATCTTGAAACAAATTCAGATTATATGCTACTTTTAGCCAAGGATCTGGAGGGTTTGCATTCTGGTACGTCTATTATGGAAGAGATCTTAACTC